>CAZJBG010000123.1:6813-8410 GCA_964543925.1 uncultured bacterium | reverse complement strand
AGGAAGGCGTCGTGGGCCTCCTCGGGCGTAATCCCCCGGTTCTGCACGATGGGGCGCCCCAGCGGCCCTACCGACCCCAGCACATGGACCGGCTTCCCCCGGGCGGCGGTTCGCGCGTGCTCAACGGCGAGGCGATTGATCTCAGCCGTGCGGGACTCCAGACTGAACTTCTCCAGTTTGAGGCGGTTGGCGCCAAAAGTATTGGTCTCGATAACCTCCGCGCCCACGGCGATGTACTTCTTGTGAATATCGACAACCAGGCGTGGCTCGCTGATGTTGAGCTCGTCGAAACAGCGATTGACGAAGACCCCTGAGGCGTAGATCATGGTGCCCATGGCGCCGTCGCAGAGCAGCACCCGCTCGTCCAGGGCCTTCAGGAATGCACGTCGATCGTCAGGCACGGGCGGTCTCCCGCCGAAGTTCAAGGAGGTAGGGGTTGGCCCGCTTTTCCCGGCCCAGGGTGGTGGCCGGCCCGTGACCGGGGTAAACCACCAGGTCATCCGGCAGGGTCATGAGATAACGGAGCGATTGCTGGAGGGTGGGCCAATCGCCACCGGGAAGATCGGTGCGCCCGATGGAATCGTGGAACAGGGTATCTCCGACAAACAGGGCCTCATCGACCTGATAACAGACGCCTCCGGCGGTATGGCCCGGTGTGGCGTGAATGGTAATGGCGAGGCCGCCCAGGTCGACGGAGGGCAGCAGCCGGGACAGCTGGGTGAGCTCCGGGCTGAGCCAGTGATCCACTTCGGGGACCTGCCGCTCGGGAAGACCGAACAGGCGGCAGGATTCGGGCAGCCAGTCCAGCAGTTCCCGCTCCCTCTCCGGGATGCACACGGGCGCCCCACTCCACCTGCGCAGCTGCTCCACAGCGCCCACATGGTCGAGATGGGCATGGGTGGCAAGGATAGCGGCGAGTTGGAGCTTCTCGGCCTCAATGATGGACTGGAGCCGGTCGGCATCATCACCGGGATCGATGATGACCGCGCGGCTGCTCCCCGCCATCCAGACCAGGTAGCTGTTCTCCTGAAAAGGACCGGTGATCATCGTCTTCACGCCCATATGTTACGTTCAGCCCCCTTAAACTTCGTTAAAATATAGTTCATTGAGGCACTGTACTTTTTCCTCATAGGAATGGGGGTATAAGAACCATTCGGCAATGGCCACGGAGCTGACCAGGGAGTTACCCTCCTGCGAGGTAAAGGCAAACCCGATAATCTCATGCTCACCACGCACTTGCAGGGTGGGCACCGATACGATCGCCTGGTTAAGGGTGCGCCCGTAGTGGCCGTGGTCGCGCCCGAAGGCGAAGATCTGATTGGCGCTCGATTTTTCCGTGAGTGAAATGCGGTCGTCGGCATCCAGACGGTCGATGACTTTCTGCAGCGTCGTGGGCTCCTTGACCACCAGGTTGAACTGCAGCACGTGCATGTACTGGGTGTTGAGCTTGATGGCGGAAGAAAACAGGTTCAGATCGAGGTTCCGGGTGGCAAAGAGCTCGGCACAATCCCGGGCATGGTGGGTGCCATAATGCTCATCAATATGCTTCTGTACCTGGGGCGCCGGGATGAAGGACAAATCCTGACTGATATCGTTG
>CAZJBG010000123.1:0-6803 GCA_964543925.1 uncultured bacterium | reverse complement strand
CATGACGACGAAGCGGCCCTGAACCAGATTGTCGACGGCGCTACCTTCCAGGGCCAGGGTCTGGATGAGACCCGCCATGTTGTGGGTGTTGCAGGAGACCACCTGGATGAACCGGTCTTCCCCGTGAACCAGCGCCTCGTCATTGATCCCACGGGCATACATTTTCCCGAAACCGTATTCACTGCCCTGGGCCACAAAGCCCAGGGTGTTTTCCCGAAATTGCTTGAAGTACTCCACTTTGTTCTTGTGGCCGATTCCCTTGGGCGTGCAGTCGATAATGACCGACGCCCGCTCCATGGCCTCTTCGGCGGTGTGGTCCGGATCGAGGCCGATGCTTTTGAATCCATCCATGGCGTCAGAAGTGGTCACCAGGCGGGCGCCCCTCCTGATCAGGTCTTTGACCTTGGACCGATCATAGGTCAAGGGAGTATTCTTCAGGAAGGTAACTTCGTCGATGCCCAGCTGATCGCGATAATCACTCAACAGACCGATGAGCGGTTCCGCCGTCGTACCGGTACCTATCACGTGAACTATTTTCCGTGCCATATAACTCTATCCACTTTTGAAAATTGGAAACATGTAGGATCAGGGTAACAGATTTTTACGCTCAAGCAGCCAGGTGCGCACTAGAAATCCAAGAATAGCGGCCCAGACGATCACAATGCTGGCCAACAGATAGCCGTGATACTTATACATGGTTGGCTCCTTCCTCCCGCGTAAGCCGCCGATAGATCAGTTCCCCCACATGACGGCGATAGAGAATCATGTAGATGAGGATGAGGGTGAAACTAAACAGTGAGAAAAAAAAGACATTGAGGATCGACGCCGGTTGACTGCCCATCTCCATTTGGGGATGGCTCTGGACTTCCGGCGCCCACCAGGTTACCGCCGTAAGAATCAGGGGGATGTCAAGCACGGCGATGATACCGATAGCCGCTGCATACCGGGAGGACCGCTCATAGGGTCCGCCAAACTCCCGGATCATAAAATAACCCAGGAAAATGAGAAACAGGACCAGGGTCGTGGTGAGGCGGGGCTCCCAACTCCACGACTTACCCCAGATAGGCGTGGCCCAAATGGGTCCCGTGATCAAAATGAGCAGGGCGAACAGGGTGCCCACTTCAGCACCGGCCAGGGACCAGGTATCCCACTTGGGGTTGCGGGTCACCAGGTAGGCGCCCCCCGTGAGAGCCACCACCAGGTAGGCCAGGAAGGTGTTCCAGGCCAGCGGCACATGGTAATAAAATATCTTTTGAGCCATTTCCTGCTCCGCCACCACGGGCGCCACCTGGTAAATCATCCACAGGTTCACCAGAGCGACGGTGAGGGTGATCCCCACCAGGATCTGATTTTTTCGTATGGCATGGAAGGATTTCATCTATTGCTCCGAAATATAATCAAAGATGAAGGTACCCGCTAAGACGAACAGTCCAAAAAATGTCAACAGCAGCATGAGCCAAAAATCCCAATTTTCCAGGGGCTGCCCGGTCAAAACCGCATCCGTCGCCTTGGTAGCGGCAATGAGGATCGGCGTGAGCAGGGGAAACAGGAGGATCGGCAACAAGGTCTCCCCAGCCGGGGTTCTGAGGCTCATGCCGGCAATGAGGGTGCCCACCGCGGCGATAGCCAGATCGGTAACGACGAGAATGAGCGCGAAGGCAGCCGGCGCTTCCCACAGAGGCAGCTCAAGAAACAGAACAAAAAGAGGCAGACTGACCAGCTGGGCCGCCAGAAGCAGGATGAGAAAGGCGGCCAATTTCCCCAGGAATATGGCGCTGCGGTCCAGGGGCGCCGTGAGCAGCAGGTCATAGGCTTCCTGCTCATTCTCCCGGCCAAAGGTCCGCAGCAGGCCCAGGACCGCCGTAAAAAAGTAGGTGATCCATATAAGGCCCGGGGTAAAGGACCGCAGCTGGGCCGGCGCGGCGCTGAAGGCAAAGGCAAACAGCAGAATCACGGCGGCGGCAAACACCACCATGGTGGCCAGGCTTTCCCGGGTACGCAGCTCCAGACGAAGGTCCTTGACCAGGATGGTCCAGAAGGCCACGGCTAAACCTCGCGCCCCAGGCGGGCGACCAGACCCTTTTCGTCGGGCCGGGGTATATCTTCGGCGATCACTCCGCGGCTCAGAAGCAGCGCCCGGTCCGCCTGGGCCACCCCCCAACCCAAATCGTGGCTGGTAAACAGGACGGTCCGGCCCATTGAGCGCCAGTGCCGGAAAGTCTCAGCCAACAGGGCGGCCCCATCCACATCGAGGGCGGCGGTCGGCTCGTCCAGATAGGCGATCTCCCAGGCGGCGAGCTCGAGTCGAATCAATCCCAGCCGCTGGAGCATGCCCTCCGAGTAGACCCGCACCGGCTCATCCTCGCGCCCCGCCAGCCCATAGCGGCTTAAAAGATTCTGAAAGGCCCCTTCATCCCATGCCTGCCGGCGCAGCCGGAGGCTGAGGCTGAGATTTTCCCGGGCGGTGAAGGCGGGATACAGGTTGGCCCGATGCCCCAGATAGACCATGGCCGCCCGCCACCGATATCCGGTGGTGAACAGGGCCTGCCCGTTCAGGCTGGCCTGGCCCCTTTCCGGCCGCATGATCGCAGCCAGGATTTTGAGCAGGGTGGTCTTGCCGCAACCGTTGCGCCCGAACAGAAGCACGGACTCACCGGTCGACAGCGTAAAGGAGACGTCCCTTAATACCGGGCGCAGGTGAAATGATTTTCCGATGTGGTCGGCGGTGAAAAGGGAGGCCAAGAGGAACAGCAGTCGGTTAGTTTAGCAGACCTCGACCGCAATCCGTGCAGAACCGGTCGCCGGAGAAGGTTGTGGCGCCGCACTGGGGACAGGACGAACCGAGCTGCGTGCCGCAGTGGGTGCAGAACCGGGCGCCACCCTCAACCAGGGTCTGACAACTGGGACAGTTGGATGTCACCGCCGTGGGGACCGGTGGCGCCTCAACGCCGGGCAAGGTTGGGGGCAGACCCTCAATTTCACGCAGGACTTCCGCCGCCTCCGTCACCAGATCCGCCCGGGAGCGCTCGAAGTCTTCCTGGTTGGTCAGCCCCATCTCCCGTTCAAACTCAACTTCCCGGATCTGCTTGTAGAGGTTGATCTTCCGCAGGTCCAGAGCGGTGGCCCGAAGGTCGGTTGCCTCATCCACCGCCATTATCCCCGCCGATAGAAAGGGCACCAGGACATAGTAAACGGTCCCCGTGAAAATGATGAACAGCAGTGTGGGCGCCAGGAGGGTGTCCATCCTAAATGTTCAACTCCTGCATCTCTTTTTCGATTTTCTGGAAGACTTCGTCGCTGTAGGACTTGCGTTTCGTCGGGGCAGTGGGTGGGACGGAGTGTTTCATCTGATTGATGGCGTAGACCAGCAGAAGGCCACCCATCAGGAGAATTAGGGGGGGCATCACGTAGGCCATGACGTTAAATCCCTGGGCTCGGGGACTGGCCAGAATCCGTTCGCCATAGATGGCCACATACATATCCATGATCTCCTCCCGGGTCTTGCCTTCGGCGATCAACACGCCGATCTGGGCTTTCACCTGCTTGGCCGCCTGGGAGTCATGGTCACCGACCGGGCTGCCGTAGCAGCAGGGGGCCATAATTTCGTATTCCAATTCCCGCTGAAGGGCGTCCTTGGCTTCCTGGCCCCACACAACGCCCACCATCAGGGTTAAGGATAAGGCGGCCAGAGCACGGGTCATGCCAGTTTCTCCTGCAGCTTCCTATCCGTCCGGCTCGGCAAGATCGCCACGATGGTACCGATGATGAGGATGAAGCCGCCCAACCAGACCATCTGAACCAGGGGGTTGACCATGATCTTAAGCACCACACTCCCGCTTTCCGGATCGGTCCCGCCCACCAGGGCGTAGAGATCTTCCAGGGGCCGGGAATAGATGGCCACCTCCGAGTTGGGCTGGTCATTCTGATCGGTATAGATGCGCTTTTCCGGGTGGAGGACCGTCACGTGCTTGTCATTCCGGGTGACCGATACATCCACAATGAAGGCCGTATGGTTGGGACGCACCTCCGTATACTGCCGGTCCAGTGTGAAGGCGTACCCCTTGAGGCTGGCCGTTCCGCCCACTTTCAAGGACAGGTCCTGCTCCACGGAGAAGGCCTTGCCCAGGAAGCCGACAAACATCACCAGGATCCCCAGATGGACGATATAGCCGCCGTAACGGCTGCGATTCTTATCTACCATGGTTCGGAAGGCCGTGAGGGTCGACTCACCGGCGATCCGTCGCCGGGCCCGGATACCGCGAAAGACTTCCATGAATATGCCCACGGCCACGAAGGTCACCAGCCCCATGGTCAGGAGCGGATAAATACGCATAATCCCGGAAATCATAGCCCCGGCCATCACGACCAGGCCCAAACCGACCGGCCAGATGAAGTTGCGTATCATCGTGGCGTTGGAGGTGCGGCGCCAGGCCAGCAGAGGACCCACACCGACCATCAGGAGCAGCAGGAGACCCATCGGCGTGGTAATCTTGTCAAAGTAGGGCGACCCGACGGTGATCTTGGTGCCCCGCACCGCCTCGGACAGCAGGGGAAACATGGTGCCCCATAGGATGGCCAGCGTCAAGGCCAGGAAAATCATGTTGTTGAACAGGAACCCGCTCTCCCGGCTGGTGAACGACTCCAGGCGGTTCTGCGAGGTAAGTTCCTCTCTTCGCAAGAAAATCAGCACGACACAGGATATGATGATAAACACCACGAAGCCGAAAAACCAGATGCCCAGGTCAGTGGCGGCAAAGGCGTGCACCGAGGAGAGGATGCCGCTACGGGTCAGATAGGTGCCAAAAATGGTCAGGACGAAGGTGACCATAATCAGGATAACGTTCCACAGCCTGAGCATGTTCTTCTTTTCCTGGATAATCACCGAGTGGAGGTAGGCGGTGCCGGTGAGCCAGGGCAGAAGGGATGCGTTTTCCACCGGGTCCCAGGCCCAGTAGCCGCCCCAGCCCAGTTCCACATAGGCCCAGCGGCCGCCCAGGACGATGCCGACGGCCAAAAACAGCCAGGGCACCAGGGTCCAGCGACGGGTGGATCGAATCCAGGTGGCATCCAGCCGCCGGGTAACCAGCGCGGCCACGGCAAAGGCAAACGGCACCACGAAGCCTACGTAACCCAGGTACAGCATGGGCGGGTGGATCAGCATCACCGGATGCTGGAGCAGGGGATTGAGACCCATGCCTGCGGCCTGGATCATGGCCCCGCGAGGCAGCGGCGCAAAGGGGTTTTCAAAAAAGACGGTGAGAATAAAAAAGAAGAGCATCACGATACCGAAAACGATATTGACCACCGGCATGAGGGAACGGTTTTTGTTTCGGTTGAGATAGTTGAGCAGGAAGACGTACCCGCCCAGAATGGTGAGCCAAAACAGGAGCGAACCCTCCATGCCCGCCCACAGCCCGGCGAATTTGTACATGGTAGGCGTCGTGGCACTGCTGTACCGCGCCACGTACTCCAAAGAGAAGTTACTCACCATGATCTGGTGGACCAGAACGGCGGCAGCGGCCACGGCCAGGACCGAACCGACCATGATCCCCCGTCGGGCGCCGACATAAAAGCGCAGGTCCGGTTTGTAGAGATAGCGCGCGCTCAGCAAGAGCGACAAAATGCAGAAAAGGAAGCCCAACTGCAGCAGTGTGGAACCCAGCAGCGCCATGGCTGGTTACAGGTCCTCGTGCGGCGAGGCGTCCGGGTCCATCAGCTCGACCTCATAGCGCGACGCGCACTTGGTCATCAGGTTGTCCGCCAGAAAGACCCCTTCGTGGACCCGGCCTTCGATAATCACCTCGGCGCCATCGCGGAACATGTCCGGCGTCAGGCCTGCATAACGGACGGGCAGACGATCCTCGTCTTGATACATGGTAAAGTCAACCTGCAAGTGATCTGAGGAATAGGCAATGGAACCCTCTTCCACCAGCCCACCCAGGCGAAACCGGTCCTGTTTCCAGGTTCCCTGCTTCTCCAGCAGTTCATCGATGCTTACGTAGGGCACCTCCTCGGCTCCCGTCCCCACGGTAATCCAGCCGAAGGTTATCAACGAGACCACCACGATGAGGATCACAAATTTCTTACGCTGACTTTCCATGGACTCACTCCCCGGTAACAATATCTTTAAAACCTGCGGCTCAATTCTCAAGGCCAATATCCGGCCCGATTTGAACCTCAATAATTTACAAACGGGTCTTCTTTGCTGGCGGGAATAGCGGGTGAAGAGTTATTGAAGATATGATGAAGGGCCTTTAACCTTCGTCGCCATATTCGACCTGATCCATGAGCATGGTTTTCAGTCCGTCAAACCCCCTTTCCCTGTAGACCGCCAACTGTTCCTGGGCTTCACTGCCCTGGGTTAGAACCTCCTCAACTGTGGCCACGATGCCCTCGGTGCCCAGTTCCACCAGGGAAGGCCGCACATAAGCCACCAGTGCCTCGACCAGCTCGGCCATGGTGATCACCTGATTGTTGCCCGGATCGGCTACCTGGGCATCGAATCCGAAGCGGGTCGCTTTCCAGACGGCGTCATTGAGGTATTCCAATTCGAAATCCTGTTGCAGGCGACCGTCTTGGAACTCCCCCGCAATGCGGTGGCAAATGGCCTGACTTAGCGCCACGAGCATTTCGGTCCGTTTCAGGGAGCGCTGCACATCGCATATCCGAAATTCCACTGTCCCATAATAGCCGTGGGGCCGGATTTTCCACCAGATCTGCCGGGGCGCATTGATCGAACCCATGGCCTTGTAGGTTTCAAGCACCTCGCAAAAGTGATCGAAGGACCGGAACGTAGCGGGGAT
>CAZJBG010000122.1:6044-8467 GCA_964543925.1 uncultured bacterium | reverse complement strand
GGCGCCACTACCCTCACCGCCAGGGAAAGCGCCAACTTGAACGTCATGCTCCGGTGGAAAACCAGACGCGCGCAGCTGAGTGTGCGCTTTATCGTACGCAATATTTTCTCCGACCGTCCCGCGCTGCCGAACCAGTCACAAGATTTCGGTGGGGTTCCCTTCCAGTATTTCGAAGCCCACCGGGAGATCATCACCTTGAGGGTGCAGCTGTGAGACAGTCCATTCGGTGGCTTATCCTCCTCACTGGCCTGTTGATCAGCCGGTGCGAATCGCCTTTTAAAACCGAGCCGAATATTGAAGGACCTACCTTTGAAGTGACGGCAACGTTAAGCACCCAGCACCTGATTGATTTCGCCACCATCGGCCTCACGTGGCCACAGGTAGGATTCGACGACTTCAAAGAGTATCAAATTACCCGGAAGAATATCGCTCCCCTGGACACTCTCAACAACGACCTGGTGGTGCGCGCCAGGATCAGCGACCCTATCGTTCACGCTTGGCAAGATACGATTTTCGATGATGAGAGTGTGCGATACCAGGTGATCATCCTGGGCACAAAAGGTCCGATTGGCATGTCCGAGGTGGATGTGGAGGTACTGCCGGTAACCCATTTCATTGTCCCTACGGATAAGGAGCGTTTGGAAGATGCGGTACGCTCACCCCTCATTGACAATGGAGATTCAGTATTGGTCCTCCCAGGTAGTTATCCAGGCGTGACCGTCGACTTCGGGAATAAGGCGATCAACCTCATCGGTGTTGAGGGAGCCTCAGCAACAATGCTAGGGACACCAGAAAGCAACGAGAGCAGCGTCATGATTCGGATATCAGCTGGCTTAGTCAAAGGATTTACCATATCGGGCGGGCAAAATATGTTTGGTGGTGGGATCTATGGTGCCGGATCTGCAGTCGTACGCCAGTGTGTTATCTCTGGGAATGAAACCATCCTTGGATGGCCCCCCAATGGCGGCTTTGGTGGCGGACTGTATCTACAAGACTCCAGTCGCGTGGAAAATTGCCTGATTATTTCCAATTCGGCACTGTTCCAGGGTGGGGGTATTTATGTTTATGATAACGCTAATGATGTGCGGATCGTCAACTGTACGATCTATGCCAACCAATCTGCAGGGCTGGGCGGTGGAATCGCCACGTCCGGTGGAACGGTCATCATCGAAAACACGCTGGTCATCAATAATGAGGATCGAAATATCTTTCCCGGTCCCACCAGTTTTCGTACACCCCTGGTAACCTATTCCAGCGCCGGTGAAGAGTGGCTTTTGGCAGATAGCACCAATGTGTCAGGTGATCCGCTCTTTGTCGATCCGGCCAACGGTAATTTCCACCTCCAACCGGGTTCCATTGCCCTGGATGCCGGCAATCCCGATCCGGCCTACAACGATCCCGGCGGCACCCTCAATGACCTGGGTGCGTACGGCGGGCCCGGCGGTGACTGGTGACCGCATAAATCTGCTAACCTGCGTTCGGCGGATCAGCCCTGGGTAAAGATCAGGCCATAAAAATTCGGTCCCGGCTGAAACCGCCCCTTGAGCTCCATCCCCAGGGCCCTATACTCACCCACGACGGTCTCCTCGCCAATGCGGTGTTCCAGGGGCGGACCGTGTTCCCCGGACTGCCGGTTCCAGTCGATGACGACGTGACGGGCCCCGGGACGGGCCAGCCGTTGCATTTCTCGCAACATTCCCGGCCGGTCTTCAAACTCGTGATAGACCGCCGAGGCAAATAGCATATCCCCCAGGCCGTTTTCCAGGGGAATGGCGGTCTCCTGTGAATGGACCGGGGTTAGATTTGATGTACCGACGGCGGCCTCCTGCAACAGGGCAAGCATCTCCCGGCTGGTATCGACGGCGTGCACGTGACCGTCAGGTCCTACGGCCCGGGCGAGGGGTAGGGCAAAATAGCCCTTGCCGCACCCCACATCGATGATGGTGAGCCCCGCCAACGGTTCCAGCGCCTTCAGCACCCTGCTGACCGGCAGCATGCGCTCACGCTCTTCGGTGCCTAGTTTGTGGTGCTGCGAGTGGTGAAACTTATAGGCCGCCAATGGCCCGCCTGTGATCAGCCATCCGGTTCATCCGATACCGCGTTCCCGCTCGTAGGCCGTGATCTTGTCTGCATAGGCCATGGTCAACCCAATCTGATCCAGGCCTTCCAGAAGGCAGCGCTTCTTGAAGGGGTCCACTTCAAACGGAATCGTTCGTCCATCGGGCTTGACGATCACCTGGCGGGAAAGATTCACGGTCAGCTCGTAGCCCTCCTGATCCCGCACCTCATGAAAGAGCTGCGCAACGATCTCGCCCTTGAGGACAATGGGCAGCATGCCGTTGTTGAAGCAGTTGTTATAGAATATATCGGCGAAAGATGGGGCCAGGATGCACCGGATGCCATAGTCCTCAAGGGCCCACGGG
>CAZJBG010000122.1:2196-6034 GCA_964543925.1 uncultured bacterium | reverse complement strand
CTTAGCCAGCAAAATGGCGGCCCCCCGGTAACGAGGCGCGTTCAGCTCAAAATCGGGATTCAACGTGCCATCCGGGAGCAAGCGCCAGTCGAAGAAAAGGTACTGTCCATAGCCTGTCTTCTCGATGCGTTTCAAAAACTGTTTGGGGATAATCTGATCCGTATCGACGTTCAACAGTTCGAGGGGCGCCACCAGACCGCTGATTTCGGTAAAAGCCTGCATACGAGCTAAACGTCCTCCTTTAAACCGGCCTGATCCAATTTGACCTGCTGATCGCTGTCGCGACTAGTGCAGTTCCCATTCTCTGACGTCGACGAACGCCCCTCGAATCGCCGCGGCGACAGCCATGGCGGGGCTCACCAGGTGGGTCCGGCCCTTTCTCCCCTGACGGCCTTCGAAGTTCCGGTTGGAGGTCGAGGCGCACCGCTCGCCGGGCTGGAGCTGGTCCGGGTTCATCCCGAGACACATGGAACAGCCGGCTTCCCGCCACTCGAAGCCCGCTTGCTTGAAAATACTGTCCAGGCCCTCCTCCTCAGCCTGATGTTTCACCGCTTGAGAGCCGGGCACCACCATGGCGCGCACCCCGGGGGCCACCTGGTAGCCCCTGGCGATCCCGGCCCCGGCACGCAAGTCCTCGATGCGACTGTTGGTGCACGACCCCAGAAATACGGCGTCGATCTTCAGTCCCTTCAGGGGGACCCCCTCATCGAGACCCATATACTCAAGACTCATCTTCGCCGCCAGCCGCTCGTTTTCAACTTCCATATCCTTCGTGACGGGAGTGCTCCCCGATATGCCGGTGACCATGCCCGGAGAGGTTCCCCAGGTAACCTGCGGCTCGATGTCGCTCACATCGATCGTTACCCGCTCATCATAGGCACAGCCCTCATCCGAAGCCGACGCCGTCCACTCCGCCTTCAGTTGTTCCCAGGGCCGGTCATCAGGGATATAGCGCCGGCCTTCCAGGTACTCGAAGGTCGTATCATCGGGGGAAATCAAGCCGGCCCGAGCCCCCGCTTCGATAGACATATTGCAGATGGTCATCCGCTGCTCCATGGAAAAATGGCGAATAGCCTCCCCGGTATACTCGATCACAAACCCGGTGGCGCCGGCGGTTCCCAGCTTGCCGATGACGTGCAGAATGACATCCTTGGCGGTGACTCCCAGGGGGAGCCGGCCATCGACGCGGATTTCCATGGTCTTGGATATTGACTGGAGCAGGGTCTGGGTGGCCAGTACATGTTCCACTTCGCTGGTCCCGATCCCGAAGGCCAGGGCACCGAATGCGCCGTGGGTGGAAGTATGGGAGTCGCCGCAGACGATGGTGGCACCTGGCTGGGTCAGGCCCAACTCGGGACCGATAATGTGGACAATCCCCCGGTCGGCGCTGTCCATGTCGAACAGAGTGATGCCAAACTGCCGGCAGTTTTCGCGTAGCGTTTCGATCTGCAACTTCGCCAACGGGTCCGCGATGGGCTGGGTGCGGTTCGTAGTGGGAATATTATGGTCCATGGTCGCGAAGGTTCGCTCAGGTCGCCGCAGCGACCGGCTCGCCAGCCTGAGCCCCTCAAAAGCCTGGGGCGATGTCACCTCATGGACCAGGTGGGTATCGATATACAACAGGGGTGCACGCCCCGCCTCATCATGAACCAGATGGGATTCCCAGATCTTTTCGTAGATGTTCTTTGCCCGATGCATTGGTCTTCGTTATTTTCTCCTTAGCTGGTCGTCCATTGCGACCATCGTCCCGTTACTCCGCCGCTATCCAGCCAAATCGCAGCTTCATAGTTTTAAACGGATCGCCCACGCATGCCCGGTTGCCGGGGTGATGTTACACTCACCCTGCCTTAACCTACAACCTCGATGGCCCCGCCCCATGATGGGCCGGGTCCCTGGCAGGCAGGTTACCGCGACCTCTCGCTCACCTGCCCAAACGGTTCAGGGCGGCTTGGGCCTGGGATACGGCATAGGTCTTGTTGCCCAATTTCACCACGGAGCGATAGTCTTCCCTGGCCCCGGCTAGATCGGCCTGGCGTTCCCGGATTCGTCCTCGTAGATGATAAGCAAAACCGAGATGCCAGTCGAACTCCATGTCGTAATGGTCGATGACCCACTGGCTGCGTTCCAGCGCCACGGCCCAGTCCTCCTCTTCATAGGCCAATTCGGCTTCCAGATGGGCAAACTTGAGGCTCCACTCCAGCCGCTGATGAGGATGAGACTGCATGTAGAGGGCTTCGAGCTCGGGCATGAAGGCCCGCGCTTCGGCCAACCGACCGGTCCATACCAACGCCTCACCCTTGAGAAAGTTAAAATAGTAGTTTCCGGGATAATGCCTCGTCAACAGGTCCGCGTAGTGATAAGCCAACCCGGGCTCGTTCTCGATATACAGGTGAACAATGGCTAAGGTGCTGGCGGCCTCGATCCAGGCCAAAGGGGCCCGGCGGACCGCCTGTTCCATCTCACGAATACCCGTCGCGCGGTCCGGATTGATGCCAAACATGCGAGCGATCAGCTGCACCGGCTTGGAGTTCATACCGGCGTAGTAATCGAAGACGCCAATGGGCAAGTAGGCGTCGGCCAGGGCAGGGTCCAGCTTGTGAGCCTGACGGATCAGGCGCCAGCCCCTCAGCCCGGAATAGATCACCGTGGTCCAGCGTTTATCCGCCAGGGCTATCCGCGCACGAAGCCCGTAGGTGCTCCCCAAAAAGAGTAAAATATCCGCCCTCCGACCGAAGCGTGCGATCATGGCCTCATATTTAGGAAGGGTAGCATCAATGGCCTGGAGCAGGGTCGCGTGGGATGCCTGATAACCCTGCTCCGTGAGACTCCTGAGCCAGTGATTGGCCGCAGCCACAAAAGGGGCCATAACGTTGTTTGGGTCCCCGGTTATGACCGAGTCAAAGGCCGCCGCTGCCGCCGCGAAGCGGTAGGAATACATGGCGTCGATCCCGCGCCACAGCATCGCTGACGTGGAATCATTATTTAAAGGGCGGATCGCCTCGGGCAGGGCCCCCTGCACCGATTGGCCGGGTTGCACGGCCCCATTCACCGCGAAAAGTGCAGGTAACAGGGCACCCCACAGGCCCCAGGTCATGGCGATTTTCTTCAAGGTACCCATGGAAGGTGGACCGTTAACGCGGGATGAAATCGGGCATCAGGGCCGGGTGAGTCGCTCCTGCACCGCCCAGGCCCCCGCATGGGCAGGATCCAAAGCCAGGGCCTGCGAAAGGGATTCACGGGCGCGTGAGGGGTCCTGCATCGCCGTATAGGTCCGGCTGAGACCCATGTAACTGTCGGCGCTGAACGGGTCCATCTCAAGGGCCTGGTAATAATAATCAATCGACCGCGGGTAATCACCGTGGGTCCGGGCCGCCGCCCCGGCGCCGATGAGCGCCGGCACCACCCAACCCGTCGAATGTCCACCTGCCAGAGCCAGGGCCTTACGGCGGGCAATCAGGGCGGATTGAAACTGCCCCTGGCGATTCAGTTCCAGCGATTGGAGGTAGTAGGCCTGAGAGCGCCAGTGATTGACCTTGCCATGATCCCCGTTGAGGTAGGCCAGACGATCCCACTCCTCCGCGGCCTGCTGAAATTTCAAATCCATCAGATAGGCGTGCCCCAAGGCAAAGGACGCTTCCTCGTCCCCCGGACGGGCACGAAGCACTTTAAGATAGGCCGCTTCGGCTGCCGGGTAGTTACCCGTCTCCATGAAAATAGCGCCCAGGGTCTCATACACGTCCAACAGGTCGGGGTCCAGGACAAGAGCGTCATACAGGTCGGCCTTGGCCCGGTCCAGCATGCCCAGGGCGGCATAGGCCCTGCCACGGGCATAGGCCAG
>CAZJBG010000122.1:261-2186 GCA_964543925.1 uncultured bacterium | reverse complement strand
CCGCAGCGCCATGATCCCCCTGCGCCGACAGGTTCCGCGCCCGGCGAAAGCTCACCCCCGCAATGGGGCCAAAGTCCGCTTCCACCTGGGTGTAAACGTCCATGGCACCCGCGTAGTCCCCCGAATGCTCCAGCACTCGGCCTTGGGCCAGGCGGGCCTGCGCCTGCTCCGGCTTCTGATAGATGATTTCCTGAAACACGTCCCAGGCCTGGCCGGACTTCCCCATGGTAAGGTAGAGCTCACCCAATTCGTAGGCGAGTTCCTGATTCAGAGGCTCCAGGGCCAGGGCCTTGAGCAAAGTGCCCTCGGCTTCGGCATGCTTTCGATTGCGGGTCTGCAGGTGCGCCAGGGCTATAAGCGGGGCGCTGTCCTCGGGATGTTCATCGATCTGACGGGCGAGTTGCAAGGCGCTGCGCTGGTCTTCCGCAAAGCGATAGCGCTGTGCGGGGGGTAATTTTTCCGATGACGCCAACCGGTCGATCCGCCGGGTGGTTCGGCGGTTGAGGTCCGCAAGTAGACTGTTCAGCGCGGTGATATCAGCGGTCAAGGCCCGCAGCTGCGTGGCGGAGTAGGGCTTAGGCCGTGGTGCCGGGACAGGCCTGGTTCGCCGCCGCCTGGTGGCGGAGGTGCGGGACGATGGCGACGGTCTTTGACGGGCTCTGCGCGTCTGCACCCCAGGCTGGCGCTGCCGGGCCGGGGACTGCCGGTTATTCCCGGTGGCCGTCGTTCCGGGCTGAGTGGGACGTCTTCTTCTCGTCTGACCCTGGGTGGCCGATGGCCTCGGCCTGCTTGTTCGTGGCCGGGCCGTGGTCTCCTGCTGGTCCTGCCGGCGGGCCGGCGCCGGTCGATCCGTTGCCGGGGGTCGCCTGTTGTCGGATTGTACGCTGGGCGCTCCCGCCCCCACCATGACACCAGATAGGAGGAGCGGCAGGGCCGTCACCCGAAACAGGTACCTGAGTATGCGTGATCGCCGGGGCATGCTGCAAGTTAAGGATAATTGACCGGGACCTCGAATGCAAGTTTTACACCAGGGTCGCTCCAATGACCGGTCCTAACAGGCTATGGCCGTGACCGGTGGTCCCCGGCCCGCAGGCCCGCCAGATCATCATCCTCGACGACAACGCCGTCACTGGACAACATAAGGAGACCCACGCCCGGCAGGCTGTTAGCCAGGGCCAGGGCCTTTCCCGGCGGCATGACGAACAATCCGGTAGCGAGGGCGTCGGCCAGGGTGCAGGTGGGCGCCGTCACCGTGACGCTCTGTTTCCCCCGCGCCGATCTCCCGCTACCCGGCTCGATAATGTGATGGACGGTGTCTCCCTGGGAGATCGCGCGGTTACGATAACTGCCCGAGGTAGCCACGGCCCCCGCCGACAGCGCCAACAGGGCCAAAAGATCACCGCTGCCGGGGTCTTCGATGCCAATCCGCCAGGGATCGTCAGGGGACCCGCCCCAGGCCCGTAAATCGCCCCCCGCATTGACCAGACCGGCCCGGCAGCCCAGCTGCTTAAGCCGGTCCACCACCACATCGACGGCATAGCCCTTGGCGATGCCTCCCAGGGTCAGGGTGGCGTGGCTGCCGGTCAGTCGATAGCCGCCATCGTCGGCCGGCTCCCAGCGTAGACTCCGGGCCGCCGCCGCCATGTCCGCCACTGAATCCGGCCAGGTGGCCCAAGCGGGTTGGTCCAGGAAACCATAGCGGCGGAGCAGCTCGCCGACCCGGATATCGAAAGCACCACCTGTGAAGCGCGATATTTCGAAGGCTCGGTCGATCAACCGGATCAGCTCCCGGTCATCGGTGCGCCGCAGGCGGTTCAGCCGACCGAGGGCGCCCCGGGGCTCGCCCTCCCAGAAATCAAATCCGATGCGGTGGAGTTCGAGCGCGACCGACCGCACCCAGGTCTGGGCCGTGGCCGTGTCCGGGG
>CAZJBG010000122.1:0-251 GCA_964543925.1 uncultured bacterium | reverse complement strand
CAGGTCCACGGTGGTGCCCATGGCGAATTCCGTAACCGTGTACACCACCGATTGCGGGGGTGGATCGCCACCACACAGGGCCACGGTGACCAGCAGTTGTCCCGCCAAAAGGGGGACGAACCGCCCAGGTCTAGGGCGGCGAGACATGGACCGGTAACTCGCGGCGGGCGCGAAAGATATCGACCAGTGCCAGAGCGACGCTGCTGTAGTAGCCCAGCCCCATAAGCAGGCTCGATACGAAGGCCAGCCAG
>CAZJBG010000121.1:8162-8505 GCA_964543925.1 uncultured bacterium | reverse complement strand
ATGCGGGCCGGCGAAGCGCCCGACGCCTCGGAGGCCAACCGCAAGGCCCGTGGTGAGGCCTGGGAGCGCTGGCTGGGTCTCCTTGAAAAAATCTGACGGGACCGGCGTGCCAGGCTATTGCGGGGGATGCCGGTGAACCGACTGCCCCAGCGGCTGGCCTGCCTCTGCGCACTGATCACCTGCCTGTCGAGTGCCTCCGGGGCGCCGGTGATTTCCGGCGGGCCCGCCTCGACCGGTGCCGATACCGCCCGGGCCTACACCCGCCGCACCCCCAGCCCCGATGGGACCGGGAAGGTTTACCTGGGCCGGGAGATATCCCAGGTCATGGGTCACCGTGGGGCGG
>CAZJBG010000121.1:5213-8152 GCA_964543925.1 uncultured bacterium | reverse complement strand
GGGCGCGCGGCCAGCGAGCAGGTGGATCTGCTGGTCAAAAACCTGCCCCTCAGGCCGAGTGACGTGTTCGCCGACATCGGCGCCGGAACGGGCTACTTCACCTTCCGGGTAAGTCCCCTCATCCCTGCGGGCAAGGTTCTGGCGGTGGATATCCAGCCGGAGATGCTGGCGATCATTGAGCAGCGGAAGCAGGATACCGGGGCGCAAAACGTCTTTTCAATCCTTGGGTCCCCCGAGAATCCGCACCTGCCGGAGGCCTCCGTGGATGTGGCCCTCATGGTGGACGCTTACCATGAATTCTCCCATCCCAGGGAGATGATGGACGCCATCGTCAAGGCCCTGAAGCCGGGTGGCCTGGTCGTGCTGGTGGAGTACCGGGCCGAGGACCCCAATGTCCGGCGAAAGCCGCTGCACAAGATGACCGAGGACCAGGTGCGCAGGGAGCTGGCCGCGGCGGGGCTTCGGTGGCGCGAGACCAGGGACTTCCTGCGCCAGCAGCATTTTATGGTCTTTGTCAAACCTTAAATTATATCGAGAAAAACGGCGGAGAATTGTTGGCCGGGTCTCAGCTTGATCGAATCATTCACCTTACCCTGAACGTGAGAACACCCTGAACGTGGGAACTTTTTCTTGACTTACCAGTAAATAATTGTTACCGTGATCGTTGAATAAGAAAAGGCATTCGATCATTTACACCAAGGAATGAAGACACCTCCAGTCAACGCTGGGCCGAGCATTGCGTAGGGGTAACGGTTCGTCAGGCACGAATCGGCCTGCACCGGATAAACTTCAGATCGTTGACCACTCAAAGACGATGCTAACCGGGTTGAACCGAAGGTTAGTGCGGCTGGATTGAGAGCAAGCCTATGCATGATAAAGCCAGGACGATTGCCGAAACGGTGCCGGCCGGCGGCCCCACGTTTTATCAATCGTATGACCAAGAGGAAGAGACCGCCCGCCTGGCATACCACTATGAGAAAGACCCTGAATTCTTCCTCACACTCACCGGCGGGGAGTGGCACTGCTACTCCTGCTCCATGTGGGAGGATGATTTCGGTATTACCCAGGCGCAGGAGAAAAAATTCGACAAGCTGGCTGAGTTCATGCGACTTGAACCGGGTATGCATATTCTGGACGTGGGCTTCGGTTGGGGAGGGCCGCTGGTCTACATGTGTCACAAGTACGGCGTAACCGGCCATGGCATTACCATCTCACCCATCCAGGTCCCGACTGCTGTTGATCTGGCCGATAAGTACGGCGTTAACGCCACTTTTGAGGTGGTCCACTGGCAGGACCTGCCCGACCTGGAAACCTATGATGCCATCCTGACCGATGAGGTTATGGTCCATATTTATGATCTGGATGGTTTCTTCGCCAAGTGCTATAAGACGTTGAAATCGGGTGGGCGAATGGTTCACAAGGAACTACATTTCACCCAGGCAGCCCTGGCAGATTCGACCGACCGGCTGGCCCAGCATATTAATAAAATCTTTGGCTATACCGGCAATTATCGGACCCTCCATGAAGAACTGGAGTTGTTGGATAACAACCATTTCAAGCTCGAGCATGTGTATGAAATCCCTTTAATGAATTATTTAAAGACGATGGCCGTATGGCTTAAGAACAATTTCGATCACCGGGAGCGGCTAAAAGCGATGACCTC
This sequence comes from uncultured bacterium, assembly GCA_964543925.1. Taxonomy (GTDB): domain Bacteria; phylum Fidelibacterota; class Marinisomatia; order SCGC-AAA003-L08; family TS1B11; genus JADFNF01. The sequence goes on along the minus strand of CAZJBG010000121.1, from coordinate 6,489 downwards.
GTCTGAAGCCTACAAGGATTTCCGCCGTTATCTCAAGGGCACCCTGGCGCTGCTCAAGAAACCTGTTTTCGGCCTGCATATCGTCGCGTCAAGCAAGTTGGGTTGAATGACTATTTATCAGGGATCCGGATCAATCGACTAGCTGGCACGCATTCTTCCCGGCCTGGACTGCACCCTGCAAACAGGCCCGATATCCACAAAGTCCATACTCTTCAGGCCCGCTATGGCCCAGTTTGACGGTCTAACCGGCCTTTAGAGCCGGGGTTTCCGTTTCCTTGGTGTAGATCACCGTTCCCCCAACGACCGTGGCCCAGACGGCGCCGTCGTGATCCAGCACGACGATATCGGCGTCTTTACCGGCCTCCAGGACCCCTTTCCGGTCAGCGATGCCCAGCACCCTGGCTGGATTGATCGTCACCGTGTTGACCGCCGTTTCGAGGGAACATCCGGTAAAGGTCATAAAATGGGTCATCATCTGGTGCAGACTCTGGGTGGACCCGATGAGGGTGCCATCCAGGTAGCGGGCCACCCCGCCGGTGGTGTCGAACTCCCGGCCGTAATATTCGTAGCGGCCCTCGGGCAGGCCGCAGGCGAGCATGCCGTCGGTGATGAGGACACACCGCTCCCCGCCCAGCTGCCGGTAGATGAAGTTGACCATCTCCTTGTCGACATGGATGCCGTCGCTGATGATTTGCACCGTCACATCGGGACGCTCGAAGATGGCCGGTATGGGGCCCGGTTTGCGATGATGAAGCGCAGGCATGGTATTGAAGATATGCGTGACGTGGGAAATACCGGCGTCGAAGGCTGCTCGGGCCTCTTCGTAGGTGGCGTGGGAGTGCCCGAAGGAGGGGATAATGCCGTGGTGCATGAGCCGGGACACCATCTCCAGTCCGCCTTCGACTTCCGGGGCGATGGTCATCATCTTCAGGGTACCGCCGGTAATCTCAATGAGCTCTGCAAGGGCCTCCTCGGTGGGGGGGTAGACGGCCGAGGGGTGAATGCCGCCGAGCTGCTTCGGGCTGATGAAGGGGCCTTCCAGGTGGAGTCCCAGGAGGTTGGCCCCTCCCAGGTCCCGGCCGACGTAGGGGCCGGCAACGGCCAGGTGAGCGTGGCCCGTCTCCGGGGTGACCAGGGCCGTACCCAGGAAGCTGGTGGTCCCCTGGCGGGCAATCGTAGTGGAAATGGTCTGCAGCGACTCCCGGCTGCCATCGGCCATACCCGCACCGCCCGAACCATGAATGTGCACATCGATCAGGCCGGGGATAACGGTCCG
>CAZJBG010000121.1:0-5203 GCA_964543925.1 uncultured bacterium | reverse complement strand
GGCCCCGGGCATCGAGCATTGTGGACCGATCGGAGTCGGTCTGCGAGGTCCCTATTTGGACGATGGTGTGGTTCTCCACCAAAATATCGACCAACCCCGCCGAATCGGGGGCGTTGTACAGTTTGCAGTTTCGTATGACCGGCATGGTGCTCTCCTCGTGATCCAAGTTACCCTTATCCTGGAGGCCCTCGCCACCCAATCGTCAGGTCGGGGCGGTCTCGGGATGCCGTTGGCGACGACCGTCAGAAAACCCTACGTGATAGCCTGCCACAGATAGTAAAGTTCGGGGGATCATGGCCAACTATATCCAAACCGATCTCCCGGGTGTGGTCATCATTGAGCCGACGGTCATTGATGATGACCGGGGCTATTTTTTCGAGAGCTACCGCCACGAGGAGTTCGAAGAACATATCGGGAAGCTAAGTTTCATTCAGGATAACGAGTCGAAGTCTTCCTACGGCGTTCTGAGAGGGCTCCATTACCAGCTGCCGCCCTTTGCCCAGTCCAAATTGGTGCGGGTCGTAGACGGGAAGGCGCTGGACGTGGCTGTCGATATCAGGCGGGACGGGCCAACCTTCGGCCGCTATGTGGCCGTCGAGCTTAGTGGCGAGAACCGGCGGCAACTGTTTATCCCCAGGGGCTATGCCCACGGGTTTGTGGTCCTCAGCCGGGCGGCCATCGTGCAGTACAAAGTGGATGCCTACTACTCCAGGGAGCATGAACGGGGGCTGCGCTACAATGACCCGGCCATCGGTATCGACTGGAAAATCAAGCCGGAAGATATTATCCTGTCTGACAAGGATCGTAATATGCCGACCCTCGATGAGCTTTCCGCCTAGTGTCACGACTGGCCGTAAGGTGATTCACGTGAGCGGCATATCAAAGGAAGGGGTCGCATGAAGGGTATTATTCTGGCGGGCGGCGCCGGCACCCGCCTCCATCCGTTGACGGAAGTGGCCTGCAAGCAGTTGCTGCCGGTCTACGACAAGCCCATGATCTACTATCCCCTGACCACCCTGCTGCTGGCGGGCATCAAGGATATCCTCATCATTTCCACCCCGAAGGACCTGCCTCGCTTCGAGGCCCTTTTAGGCGATGGTAGTGGTTTGGGGGTATCGTTTGCCTATCAGGAACAGCCCCAACCCGAGGGCATCGCCCAGGCGTTTATCCTGGGAGATTCATTTATAGGCGGCGACTCGGTGTGCCTGATCCTGGGTGACAACATTTTTTACGGTACGGGCTACGTGGAACAGCTGCGCCGGGCGGTGGCCAACACCCGGGGGGCCTCCATCTTCGCCTATACCGTGAGCGATTCCCAGCGGTACGGGATCGTTGAATTTGATGGCCAGGGACAAGCCCTGAGTATCGAGGAAAAGCCCCAACACCCCAAGTCGAGCTACGCCGTCCCGGGACTCTACTTCTACGACAACCGGGTGGTGGAATATACCCGGGGGCTGCAACCCTCGGCGCGCGGGGAATTGGAGATTACCGATCTCAACCGGGTCTATCTGGAGCGAGGGGAGCTCCAGGTGTTCCGGTTCAGCCGGGGGATTGCCTGGCTGGATATGGGGACCCATCAAAGTCTGCTGGACGCCGGCAACTTCATCGAGGCCATCGAGACGCGTCAGGGCCTCAAGATCGGCTGCATCGAGGAGGCGGCCCTGCTCATGGGCTTCATCGACGGCGACCAGCTGGATCGGATCATCGTCCAGATGCCCGACAGCCAGTACAGCCAGTACCTGCGGAAGGTGCGCCAGGAAGCCAGGTAGCGCTGACGCTGTCGATATTCATACTTGTAGCGGTCTCCAAAGCCTTAAAAGAAGTGTAACTATGGCAGGCAACCTGGAATCCAGAGCACGCGCCGTCCGACACGACAACCTTAAGCATTTGCCGAACCTGAACCTGATAATAAATAATTTCTTGAGATTGGGATATAATAAACAGAACCTATTTACATACAAACATGTTTAGAAATCTTTATATACTCTTACATAGTAGTTACATTTATAACATTAAATATTTTAAATATGAAATCATGAATTTAAAATGAGAAAAAATCTTGGACAATTGCTCAGGAAAACTGGAAAACTTATTACATATGGAGCACTTGGTCTAGCCAGTATTATGCCTATGAAAGAGGCAAATGCACAAGAGATTAATGAGCAAGATATTTTAAATCCATTTAAACAGCCAAATGATTCTTCTTTGTTATGGTACGGAAGTGGAGATGTTGATAGTAGTGGTGTTGTTGATGGAGATGATTATGATGCAATGGTCAACGACGTGCAAAATGACATGGCAGATATTGATGGGGATGGTATAGCATCTGATACTTTAGATCAGAGATTATTGGAAAATTATCTTAATGGAAACAGAGAATATTTACCAGGAATGTGGAATCAATTGCAAACAAGAGAAGAGAGAGAATCTTGGCTTGAAAAAATGTTAGCGATTGACCAAACAGATACAAACACCTATATTTCTGGAGATGCAGATACAAGATTTATTTCAGGAAATTTTGCTACACAATTAGTTCTTAATTTTTTTGGTTATAGCGGAGATGATATTCCTTCAAAATATGTTACAGAATATAACGGAAGATTTAATTTACCAGTTTATATCACTGGTCTTTTTGATCCAAGTGGGGCTGGGCATGGGGTGAATTCTACTTTAGTTGGAGATGATCCTTTAAATTTTGATGATTGGTTGTTTATTGAGCCACAAACAGATGGAACAGGAGGAGGAAGTGTTTTTAGGAATAATATTAAGGATCACAGAGTTTCTATAAGGGGGATTAAAGATTTTAATGTTCCTACTGCCCCAGATTTTCCAAGATATCTTGGTGTTCTTAATTTTGAAATAGATAGCACGGGTGTTGATAGCTTAACTTACAAAGATCCAAATCTAATCTTAACAAGACCAGATTTACCAACCATTAAACCAGACACAACAGCCCCATATGTAGAAATAACATCCCCAGAACAAGATTCAACATACACTTCCCATGTAACAAACTTGGAATATCTCGTGGATGACGCAAATCCAGATAGTACTTGGTTTAGTCTAAATGGTGGTTTAACAAAAACAGATTATTTTGGAGATTCACCAATAACAGACATAAGATCAGAACAAGGAGAAAATACTTGGGTTGTATACCACAAAGATTTAGTTGGACACATGTCAAGCGATACTGTTAGATTTGATGTAGATACGACCAGTGTTGGCATAGCAGGAGAACCAGTTCTCCCATTAGAATACACCCTAAAACAAAACCATCCAAATCCATTTAATCCATTGACAAAGATTGAATACACTTTGCCGGAAAGAGGACATGTTGAACTGAATGTTTATAATGCTATTGGAAGAGAAGTGAAAACATTAGTTGATGAAGTCCAGGGACCTGGTGGATATACAGTTAACTTTAGTTCAGAAAATTTACCTTCTGGAGTTTATTTATATCAGCTAAGAACAGAGAGCGGATACACAGATACGAAAAAGATGGCTGTGGTTAAGTAGGGGCGGCGCGGGATCAGGGCCGGGGGCCGGAGCCCAGGCTCGAGGCCCGCAACTCGTCCCGCAGGGACCCCTATGGGGTAACCCACTATTGGCTGCCAAGCCGCACCGCTTCCGGCAGCCCGTTATCGTTCCAGGCCTCGGGAAATTTCCCGGGGCCTTTTTTATGCTGACCCGGCCCGGGGCTGTGTAAGTTGGCACCCTATTCAAGCCGATGACGACCACCCGTTCCCGAGGGCTATTACGCGGGGGACGGGTCTATCCACGCAAACCAGAACCCAGGACCATGACCCAGCTGCGCCTCATCACATTTGCAATTACGACAGCCTCCCTCCTCGCCCAGGGGAAACCGGACTCTACAGCCACCGCCGACACATGGGATTACTGGTTGGACCCCATTGTGGTGACGGCCACGCGCTCCGAGCGTTCCATTTTCACCGTCCCCTATGCGGTGCACCTGATTGACCAGGACAATATCCAACGCGGTGAGGTGGGGTTGTCGCTGGGGGAGGCGCTGGACGCGCTGCCGGGCATCGTGGTGAGCAACCGGCACAACCTCTCCCAGGGGGACCGCATCACCATCCGTGGCATCGGCAGCCGGGCGCCTTTCGGGGTGCGGGGGATCAAGATCTATCTGGATGGCATTCCGCTCACCATGCCCGATGGCCAGGCCCAGCTGAACAACATGGACCTGGGCTCCACGGGCCGGATTGAGGCCCTCCTGGGGGCCAGTTCCAGTCTGTACGGCAATGCGGCCGGCGGGGCCATCCATATGCATACCCAGGCTGCGCCCGATGCGCCCTTTCAGTTTGAGCCCCGCCTGATCACCGGCTCCCATGGCCTGCGGAAATGGCAAGGCAAATTTTTCGGCCACCTTGGCAGACAGTCCTACCTGGTCAATGTGAACCGGTTCGCCATGGACGGCTACCGCGACCATTCGTCCGCCCGGTCCACCGCGGTCAACGCTGTGGGGCGCAGGGAGCTATCCGATCAGCTCCGGCTGGTCACCGTCTTCAACCATTACGATGGGCCCTACCTGCTCAATCCCAGTTCACTGTCCAGGGCAGCCGCCGACACGTTGCCTTCCAGCGCACGTTTTTTTGTCAGGCAGCAGGGGGCCGGCAAGCGGGTCCGGCAAGGCCAGGGCGGCCTCACCCTGGACTACTCAGGCGGTCATGGCCGCCAGATCAAGGCGACGATTCACGGCCTGACCCGGTCGTTGCTCAGCGTCATTCCCGGTAGGATCATCGATCTTGAGCGGGTTGCCGGTGGCATGCGGACCGTCTTCCGGCAGGACCTGCAGGTCGGGCGGTGGTCCCTGCGCTGGGTGCTGGGCGCCGACGTGGAACTGCAGCAAGATGCCCGGTTGGAGTTTACCAACCAGGGCCTTCCCGACGACCAGGTGGGTCAGGTGCCCACCGGCGAGTTGTTCGACCGGCTGCAACAGGGCCCCCGCGAACTGGATCAGGATGAGCGGATTTACGGGGTGGGTCCCTTCACGCAGATGGAGGTCGCCCTCGGTCCCCGGTGGCTGCTGACGGTGGGGGAGCGCTACGACCGGTACACCTTTCAGGCCGTCGATCACTTCCTGGATGACGGCCTCGATGATTCGGGCACCAGGGTCATGGAGCGGCTGAGTCCCATGGCCGGGATCGTCTATCGCCCCTACGAGGTGATGAAACTGTACGGC
>CAZJBG010000120.1:0-8511 GCA_964543925.1 uncultured bacterium | reverse complement strand
CCGCCCCTCCTGGTTAAAAACATCGTGAAGAAACGAAATCGGGGCGATGCCCACGCCGCCACCCACCAACACGGGGTAGCTTCCATCAGCGGCGCTCCACCCATTGCCCAGGGGCCCCAGCAGATCGACCTGCTGTCCCGGTTGCCAACGGGCCATGGTTTCGGTCCCCGAGCCGAACACCTTGTAGATCAACCCGATGTGGTCGTCATGGCGGGAGGCGACACTCATGGGCCGCCGGAGCAGAGGAGACCACGTGGAATTAATAAGGATGTTGACGAACTGTCCCGGCTGGATGGATCGGGCGATCCCCGGAGCGGACAGCTCCATGACGTAGATGCCGCGTGCCAGATTGCCGTTGGATACCACCTCCACCTGCTCAATCAGCATGTCCCGGGCACCACTAATTCGGCGCCTGCTGCAGTTCGGTGGGCAGTTCCGCCTTGATATCTCTTAAAACCCCCAGCCGTTGCCGGGCCTGTTCACTGTAATGACCGGTAGGATGAAGGCTCAGGTGTTCCTCGTACGCGGCGATGGCGTTATCTAACTGCCCCAGGTACTCGTCATACAGGTAGGCGATGGAAAACGAGGCTTGCTCGGTGCCAAACTGGTCCTGAATGGTGCGAAACAGCCGGAGTGCCCATCGGGGATCGCGCTCAACAGCCGCATCAGCCAGCACCATCAGGGAATCTAAGCGGGGGATTCCGGTGGCGGAGGATTCATCGTCGAGGATTAAGCTATAGGGCGAGTGGGGGTATTTTTCCAGCAGGACCGAACGCCAGAAAGCCGCCTGTTCGGGTCCGTCCTGAGTATGGTAATAGAGGACATAGGCCGCCTGGGCGGCCACGTCGGTCTCCTCAAAGTTGGTGACGATATCAGCCATGACTTCCAGGCCGGAAGTGACATCATTCAGTTCAAACAGCCTGATTTCACCGATCCGGTAGTTGGCGTAGGCCAGCTCCTGGCGGACCTGAGCGCTGTCGATTTTGTCCCCGGAAGCATCCCCTTCCGATAGGGTCGTCGGGTCACCCTCCAAACCGAGCTGCTCCCGGAGATCGCGAATCCGGGCGTGCATGTTCTTCAGGGTTGTGATCTGTTGCAGTTTTTCCCGCGCCGGCCCGAAATAGATCGAGTTGTTCCTCACCCGGGAGAAATAATCGTTAGCCGATTCAATGTCGTGATACTCAGTAAGGTACATATCGCCGACATAAAAAGCAGCCTCACTGGCCTCCGGCGTGCTTCTATACTCTTTAATCAAGTCAATGAAGTGGGTAACGGCTTCGTCGGTATTGCCGTTGCGACGTTCAATTTTACCGATTTCCAGCTGTAATCCGGGGATGATGCTGGCGAATTCTGAAAGGTTCACCATATTCCGAATTTCCCGGTAGGCACCATCGATGTCATCCATGAGTTGGAGCAGCTGTACCCGCGTCAAGCGGGCATTGATGCGCTCGTCTTCATTGGGCGTGGAGCGGGTAAACTGATCGAGAAAGCCGAGGGCTGCAGGGTAATCCTCCGCCTCGTGGGCCAAGGTATAGAGACGGTATAAGAGGGCGGACTTCCGGGCCGGTTTAGTGGTCGCTTCCGCCCCCTGCTCAAAGGCTCGCATGGCCCCGGGCACGTCCTCCCGCCTGAGGGCCAGTTCCCCTCGCAGGACGTAAACCTCGGTCAACAGATTCCGTGGCGGATCGTCCATAGCGAGGATGGGCGCCAGATCCTCCTCCACCAAGTCGTACATGCCCATCTCGGCATGGACCTTGGCCAACCAAATGCGGACCTCATCGGCATAGTCGATCCAGGGGTACTCATTGAGCAGCTGTCGCAAATTACGCTCGGCCAGGCCATACTCCTGGCGGTAGAAATGGCTCCTGCCGATGATAAAAAAAGCGTCATCCACATACCGGCTGTCCGGGTATTCCTCGATGACCTTCTGGGATTTTTCGATGGCGCTGGCGAAAGCGTCGTTGGCCTGAAGGGGGACCCGGCCACTTTCCCGGGTGTTCGTCCCCTCCAGGGTATTCACACCCTGCTGGAAATAGTTGGTGGCGTTGTAAAAGGTGTTGAAGTATGCGCAGCCGGCCAGCAGGAACAGGGCCAGACCGGGCAGGATCAACCCGGGTAACCGCCGCGGATGGGCCGGTTCTGCCGACCCCGTAGGAGGCGGGGCCGGTGGCGAGGTTTGGCCCTGCCGGTGACCATGAACGCCGATTAAGCTGCGCAACATCGAATGAGTTTACCCCCCACCGAGGGCGGGGAGCAAGGAATTGCCCGTGATGGCCACGTAGCCGCTGGAACCGGCGGTAGCGCGGCGGGCCGAGGCTATGACTTACCTGGGATCAGGTGGCGTGACCTGTTCGTCCCTTTGCTTATGGTCGACTCTTAAGATGGGTTTTCAGGTCCCGGTAGTAATTCTCGTGAAGCCCCAGCATAATGAGTTCGAGAGCATCACCTACGAACTGATAGGACAATAGGTACTGCATCGTATGGATTTTGAACTTGTGGACATAAACGCCACGAAGATCGCCCTTCTTTGCCTGTCCGATGGCAGGGTGATCCAGGATATCCCGAACGTGTTGATCCAATATTAATTTTTCGTCCTTGGTGAACCGTTTGACCTTTTTGGCAAAGGAACGGGATTGTATGATTTTCATCTGCGATTAGCTCAAGATATACTCCGATGACTCGCCTCGTTCCAGCTCCTCCATGCCTATCAAGATCTCTTTAATCAGGCCATAGGTCAAATCCGGGTTCTCTTCGGCGCACTTTCCGATTCTGGCCCAATGCTCGATCTGCCCCGTTACCGATCTGCTCTCGACTTTACTGAACAGTTTGGCGTCTCGGACCAACTTCTCAGAAACTCTTATCGCGCTTGCCATGCTCGAACCCTCCAATGTTATACAGTGTCGCATATTAGTACCAATATGCAACGTTGTGCAACATTTTACGGTCGTGACGCTGGAGGTTAACCGGGTTGCCAGACTGGAGGCGAGCACACCGGAGAGCTGGCCTGCTCATGACTGGGGAAGTTACCGGTCTAAGCAAAATCCGCAACAGGCACAGAACGTTCTGTAGTAAGACTATTCCGGTGTTGTTTAATGCGCTCAATCTCGTGTAACGTTTCAGCGGTGAGGTAACTCTCTCCACAATGGGGACAACTGATAACGGGAACATTCTCAATTACGAGTAAGTCCTCACCTTTGCCATAGCTGCGTGTCACGTGGCGAGCGCGAGCACCTTCCTGTCCACAAATATCGCAATTCATTGTTTTACCCATGGTTTTCCGCTAGATACACGGTAATGATTACCAACTTGCCAGTCATACTTAATTTTGCAGCTATGACAACCTGATTGCCAGCAATTGTTTCTCCCTCGATGAGGTACGTCCACTCTTCTGTGACGCGGTCTTTCTGGCGCTCGATAATTTTACCGGTAAGGATACCACGCTCGACATCAAAAATAGACAAACCATCGGCATCCATCTCCTCTTCAGCGTGTAGGGTCATCAAATATTGCCGTGTCCGGACTTTCTCCCGCATTCGTTTCAAGATGCGGTCAAACATATAGCTCCCCTGACTAATTCCCTACACCCCCATAATCCGCCCGAAGCTCTCCAGGTACACCGCCCGCGGCTGAACCCGGCCCAGGTCAATATAGTCGTCGATGCGCAGGCGGTAACTTACTATGCCCCCGGTTTACAACGGGATAGAATGATGAGCTTGCCAGGGAAGCGAGGGCGGTCCGCTAATAAAAGTGCCTCACCGGCAGGCAGGCACCCACCGGTGAGGCAACTTTGGCCTTGGTTATTTGATGATCACCCAGTCCGTGTATTCGGCGGATTCGATAAACGCATTATACTCGTCTAAAAGACCCTCAGGTAGAGGGGCGGCCTCTGTGGCCTCTGTCCAGGCGGTTGAGGTAGAACCCGGCTCCGGGAAGTAGCTATCCCTTCGATCTGCCGCGTCGAAAGCAGCCACGACAATATAACCACCGATGTCGGCGCCACGATCACCCTTGTAAACAAACCAATCCATACCGGGTATCCGACCCAGGGTAGCCGGATACCACTTGTCGGTCATAAAGGCTTCAAACGCCGCCTCCATACCGGCTTTGACCTTGGGATGGTGTACACCCAGCAGCCCCACCAGGGGCAGCTCGGCCACCTGATCGCTGCCGACGAGGACGTAGTCGGTGTAGTTCCGGACGGTATCGCTGAAGACATACTCGAAGGTGTCGGGATTCGCGCGCTCTATTTCGGCGTTGAGAGGCTCCCAGGCGGCATCGGCCACCGGATATTCATCCGCATCGGGCTCGGGGAAATAGTGGTTGCGTCGGGCTTCCGTGTCGAAATTAAACATGACGGTATATTTACCATCGTTGACACCCCGATCGCCTCGCAGGCGCAGAATCAGCAGCCCCGGCACATGGCGGGCCCAGGCCGGATTAAACACTTCGGCCCGCACTTTTTCATCGCGGGCCGCGTCGCCTTCATTTTTCAGGGTGAAGGTGGTTTGATTGATCGCAATCAATCTACCCAGCCGCACTTCAATGGGACCGGCGACAGCTGCGGGGGCCGCCGGCATGGCCGCTTCCTTGGCGGCGCAACCGATAAGCAGGCCGGCAAAAATGAACAGGTAAGCCCTGATGAGGGTGGATTTCATGGTGATTCTCCCCATGGTTATTGGGTCTGTGTGGATTCGCTTGCCGTCCGCCAGCTGGCGGATCGGCAAAGCGATGTGTAGCCCAAAAGGGGAGGCGCAAAAACGTACGATAATAGAGTATAAAGTAGGGGTTGACACGTCCTCCCCTATGACTACTCGCTAAGGAAGTATGTCTTAAGTCTCCTTATTGCAAGGGAATACTGCATGCGCTTCAGGAAGTCCCGGTAGCGCTCGCTGTGAGTGGCAGGAGCGGCCAACAACCGGGCGAAGGAGTGTACCACTCACTGGGCCTACGCCTGCATGATCCTGGCAAAACTCTCCATATAGGCCACCCGCAGCTGGTCGCGGTCGAGATCGACCAGGTCGTTGATCTGCAGGCGCGCCTGATCGGTGACCCGGCCGATGGTGATGCAGGGGACCTGGTCCTCCATGGCGATGCGTTGCAGGGCCAACAGATGGGTCTCGGCGACGGTGACGATAATGGTGCTCTGGCTCTCGCCGAACAGGAGCTCGTCGCTGCGCAGGCGCCGGGTAAGATGGACCTCGACCCCCAGTCCGTCAGGGGCGGCCAGGAGCGATTCCGCCAGACAGACCGCCAAACCGCCATCGGAAATGTCGTGGGCCGAGAGGATCAGCCCCTTCCGGATGGCATCCAGGCAGACACCCTGGAGGTGGACCTCGGTCTGCAGGTCGATGACCGGAGGCTGGTCGGCGACCCGGCCGTGCTCCATGGCCAGATATTCACTGCCCCCCAGCTCCCCGTTGATGGAGCCCAGCACGAGGACAAAATCGCCCGCTGACTTGAATCCTGAGGTCGTGATGTGATCGAGGTCTTCAATGAGCCCGAGCATACCGATGACCGGTGTGGGATAGATGGCGCCATCGGGATTTTCGTTGTAGAAGCTCACGTTGCCGCCGGTCACCGGGGTGTTGAAGACCCGGCAGGCCTCCCCCATCCCCGACACGGCCTCCTTGAACTGGTAAAAGATTTCCGGGTCGTTGGGGTTGCCGAAATTGAGGCAGTTGGTGATGGCCACGGGGCGCGCCCCGGTGCAGACCACGTTGCGCGCCGCCTCGGCCACGGCGATATTCGCCCCCCGGTTGGGATTCAGGTAAACGTAACGGCCGTTACCGTCGGTGGACAGGGCCAGCGCTTTTCGCGTCCCCTTGATCCGGATGACGGCCGCATCGGCGCCGGGACCCACCGCGGTGTTGCTGCGCACCGTGGAGTCGTACTGCTCGAAGATGAACCCCTTGTGGGCAATATTGGGCCGGGCCAGAAGTTTGAGGAGCGTGGCCGAATAATCCTTGGGCTCGGGCAGGTCCTCGACAGCCAGCGGCTTGACGTCCGCCAGGTAGGCCGGTGGCGCTGCCGGCAGGTTATACTGGGGGGCGCCGCCGCCCAGCACCAGGTCGGCGCAAGGCACCTCGGCCACCTTCTCACCCTGAGTGAAAACCTCCAACTTCCCGGTGTCGGTTACCTCGCCAATGGGGACACAGGCCAACTCCCAACGAGCAAAAATTTCCTCCAGCTCCTCCTCGAAGCCCTTCTGCACCACCACCAGCATCCGCTCCTGGGACTCCGAGAGCATGATTTCGTAGGGGATCATCCCCGCCTCTCGCAGGGGGACCTGGTCGAGGTTCAGCCGGATGCCCGCCTCCCCTTTGGCGGCCATCTCCGAGCAGCTGCAGGTGATCCCGGCGGCGCCCATATCCTGAATCCCCACCAGGAACGGCCGCTTGGCCAGTTCCAGGGTGGCCTCCAGCAGGAGCTTTTCGGTGAAGGGGTCCCCCACCTGCACATTGCTCTTGCGCGACGCGGACTCATCGGACAGTTCCACGCTGGCGAAGGTGGCGCCGTGGATGCCGTCCCGGCCCGTTTTGCTGCCCACGATGTAGACCGGGTTGCCGGTGCCGGTCGCCACCGCACTGGCCACCCGATCGTGGCGGACAAGGCCCACGGCCATGGCGTTCACCAGGGGATTGCCCTGGTAGGCCTCGGAAATCACCACCTCGCCGCCCACGGTGGGAATGCCCAGGCAGTTGCCGTAATCGCCGATGCCCTTCACGACTTGATCGAGCAGGAAGCGGTTATGGGGGTTATCGAGGTTGCCAAAGCGCAGGGAGTTGAGGGAGGCGATGGGCCGGGCGCCCATGGTGAAGATGTCGCGCATGATCCCCCCCACGCCGGTAGCCGCCCCCTGGTAGGGCTCCACCGCCGAGGGATGGTTGTGGCTTTCGATCTTGAAGGCCACGGCCAGGCCGTCCCCGATGTCCACCAGACCGGCGTTCTCCTCACCGGCGTCCACCAGGAGCCGTCCCCCGGACCGGGGCAGGGTCTTCAGCACCTTGATGGAGCTTTTGTAGGAGCAGTGCTCGCTCCACATGACCGAAAAAATGCCCAGCTCGGTGTAGGTGGGGGTGCGGCCCAGGATGTCCAGCACCCGGGCGTACTCCTCACTGGAGAGGCCGTGCTCACTGGCGAGCTGTTCATCAACCACCGGTTCGGGGGCAAGATCGGCTGTGGTCACGGGTGTCTCCTGTGATTAGAGGTGCAGCATGACTGTCGCGATGGCCTGAGGGGCACGTTGGAATTTAAGGGTATGGGCAGGGGATGTAACAACGGATGATCCCATGGGCATTGACATCCCGGCGGGCAGGTCGTACTTTCCGCCAACTTCACCCCTAAAGAGAGATGCCGGTTGATGAGCCCTTCACCGTCGAGGCTAAGTACATTTCTGGGCGAGCTGCGCCGCCGCCGGGTCTTCCGGGTAGCGGCGGTGTACGCCGGAATTGCTTTTGTCATTCTCCAGATTATGGACGTGGCCTTCCCGGCCCTCCATGTCCCTGACTGGTTCACCAGCGCCCTTACAATCCTCCTCATCCTCGGCTTCCCCATCGCCATCGGCCTGGCCTGGGCCTTCGATATTACCGAGCAAGGCATCGTTCGCGCCAAGGGACGCCCGGCCGATGCAAAGCGCAAGGCCCTACCGCTCATTGGCAACACTGCCTTGGCCGTTATAGCTGCCGCGGCCCTACTTGTGGCGGCCTGGAGCTTGTGGGATCGTCCCACTGCGGCGGGAGCTATTACCTCCATTGCCGTACTCCCCTTGGATAACCTTAGCGGCGACCCAGAGCAGGACTATTTCGTCAACGGCATGCACGATGCCCTCATTTCGGAGTTGAGTAAGATCGGCGCCCTTACCGTTAGATCCCGGCAATCCACCCTCCAATACCGGAATTCCGATAAGACTGTGCCTGAGATTGCCACAGAACTACGGGTGGACGCCCTGGTGGAAGGCTCGGTTATGCTGCTGGAAAATCGGGTCAATATCAATACCCAGCTGGTAGACAATCAGGATGGGCACCTGTGGGCCAATAATTTTGAGCGGAACCTGGAGGATGTGATCGCCCTGCATCAGGCCGTAGCCCGCACCATTGCCCGGGAGATCAAGGCCGTACTGACCCCCGATGAAGAAGCCCGCCTCACCACCAGCCGCCAGGTAAACCCCGAGGCCTATCAGCTCTACCTCCGGGCCAGGGAATTGGAATCTTCCAACCGTGGCAAGGAAGCCTATGAGCAGGCCTTGGACTATTTAGACAGGGCAGTACTTCTCGATTCGACGTTTGTCGAGGCCTATGCCGAGGCCGTGGTCCAGCATATGCTCATGTACTGGTTTGCCTACGATCCTACTCAGCAGCGATTGGACGCGGCCAAACAGGCTCTGGATACCGCCCTCCGGCTGGCGCCCGACCATCCGGCGGTGCTGGTGGCCAAAGGCCGCTATCACTACCACGGCTTCCGGGATTATACCCTGGCCATCACCGATTTTAACCGGGCCCTGGCCCTGGCGCC
>CAZJBG010000119.1:6548-8527 GCA_964543925.1 uncultured bacterium | reverse complement strand
CGGCGAGGACCGGAAGCGGTCTGCTGTCGACGGGTATCGGGTCGAACAGATTACGGCGGGCCTCACGGCCCAGCTCACCCAGCGAACCCAGGCGGGCTTAAGCCGGGAGCGCCGCCGGGATACCTTTCTGGCCGGGAGCCGGGAGAGGGCCGACCTCTGGCGTCTGTCCTATGCCCACAGTGTGCCCCGGGGGACCCGCCTGGAGGTGGCCCTGTCACTGAATGAGAAAGTCACGAGGGACGACCCCGGCGATGGCGGGGGGAACTCCCGGGACCTCTCCTACCTCATGGGCAGCCTGGCCCTGATCCACCGCCCCGCCGGGCGGCCCTGGTGGGTCGATCTGCGCTACCGGCTGGAGCGGAGCGTGGCCGAGACCCGGGCGGTGATCTATCAATCGGTGGGGCCGGGGCTGGGTCAGTATCGCTACGATCCGGTCTACGAGGCCTACGTCCCCGATGAAGCCGGTGCCTTTGCCCGGTTTGTCATCCCGGCGGGGGTGCTGCGACCGGTCAATAAAGTGACGTCGCGGTTGCGCAGCCAGGTGGACCTCAACCGCCTCGAGGGTCCCCTGGGCCTGTTGAGCGGTTACGCTGAAGCGCGGCTCATTGTCCAGGGGCGGCTGACGGCCGAGACCGAGCGGCACAACTTGTCCACCTACCGCAAGCCCGCGCTGGAGGACTCCTCGGCGCTCAGCTACCAGTCCAGGGTCCAGGTGGACCTGGCCCTTCAATCCCGGCGGCAACGGCCCCAATACAAGCTGCGCCTGAACCGGTCGGTGCGGCTCAATCGGGCCAGCGTGGCCGGCGCGGGAGCAGGGGCATCGGCCGGGGGGGCTGACGAGCTGGTGGGCGAGGCCGGGGAACAGTCGACCGTGGACCTGGGCCGGGTTGGGCGCTTCCCCGTGGGCGGTGAACCGGCCAACCTGGAAACCCACATCATCTACGGCCATGAGAACATCCTGTCGTTGACCAGTGCGTTGCGCAACCACGATATACGCCGGTGGGAGGGTCACGGCACCTTGTCCCGGTCGTTGGGCAGCCGGTTTGCGGTCAGTTTCACGGGCCGCTGGCGGCAGGAGGTCGATGGGGCGTTGGAGGACCTGAAGGTGACCACCGGGTCCACCAGCGTGGGTCTCCAGCGCAGCCTGGGCGGCAACGGCCGTCTCCGGGTGGACCTGGAGCGGCTCACCGTGGCCGCCAGCCGGGAGGTGGCCATCCCTTACCTGCTGGCCGAGGGCTTCCCCGTGGGCCGGTCCCTGCGGATCAGGGCCAGCAGCCAGTTCAACCTGTTCCGTAACCTGATCCTGACCCTCAGCCTTTTCTCCCGGCGGGAGGCCGGACGCACCCCCTTTACCACGGCCAGTATGGAGCTGAGGACCCAGTTTTGAGGCTCATGGTAACCCTGCTGCTCATGGGCTGGTTGGCCCTGCCCCTGCACGGGCAAGGGGCCGACCTGGTCCTGCCCGACACCACCTTGCCGGTGGCCTCCCCCGGCGAGCTCCGGGCAGCCGTCGCCCGCCGCCTGGCCCGGGAAGGGCTGGGGGGTGAGCTGGGCACAGTGTATCGCCTCCAGGCCCTGGGCTGGAACCCGGGGCCAGGCGGAAAATTGCGGCTGGTGTTCAACCGGGCCGCCGCCGAGGTACCGCCCCCCGACACGGTGATCGTGCGCGATGACAGGGGCCGGATGCTTCCCAGCCTATCGACGATCCTGGGAGCCGCCGATCCCCGGTCCGGTTCCATCCTGAATAGCTCGGGGCAACCGGCCCTGCGCGTCAACCGGCGAGGTTACTATCGCCACAGGGAGGGCTATGGCGTGCTCTATGACGTGCAGGATGTGTCGCAGAAGCGCATGCAGCTGCTGGCGGCCTACGACCGGCCCCAGGGGCAGGCGGGCCAGCTGGTCGGCGAGGTGCTGATGGACCTGCCGAACCTGTTTGGCACCCTCCGCTATCTCCACCTCGAACTGCGGCGCCTGAGCCC
>CAZJBG010000119.1:3092-6538 GCA_964543925.1 uncultured bacterium | reverse complement strand
CCGCCACCCAAACTCTCAACCTGGTCTACGGCGAGCCCCGGCTGCCTCTGCTGCCCATTGGAGGCCAGGTCAAGTTCGAGCAGGACCTGCGGGACACCCTCTACGTGCAGCGGGACCTGAAGGTCCAACTGACCTCTCCACCGGGACCGGGGTGGAACTGGGCCGCCGGCATCGGCCAAAGGGAGCTGTGGGTCAGCTCGCAGGGCCGGGAACAAGGGCTGGCGCCTTATCGCCTGCGAAATATGAATCTTACCCTGGACCGCCTGACCTATGATGAGCCGTTCAATCCCCGTGAGGGGTACCGGGTCATGTTGGACCTGGAGGGGGGCACCCTGGCCGGGGCGCAGATCGGTCCCCAGGCCACGTTGAGCCGCGGGGAGCTGGAGGTGGAGGGGGTCACCAGCCGGGGGAATTTTACGCTGGCCCAACAGATCCAGGCGATGGGGCTGCTGGCCAGCGACTACGCGCCGCAACCGGCCGATATGGGACGCTTCGGCGGCAGCGCGTCGCTGCGCGGCTACCGGGAAGACCAGTTCTTTGCCCCCTGGGGGGTTGTCTCCCGGACGGAGCTGCGCTACCGGACAGGCGCCATCACCCGGCTGCATCTGTTTACCGATCTGGCGGCGTTGCCCGACCGGAAGGTCCTCGCCGGAGCCGGTGTGGGGCTGGTCCTGCGGGCCGGTCAAAACCTCATCCAGCTCGATTTTGCCTGGAACGGGGAGGACGACTTTCGTACGGGTAAGGTCCATCTTCGGGTCGTAAATTTCCTATCCATGCAACAGGACTATAAATAGTGATCAAAGCCGAAATACTTTCACAGTTGAAATCCCGGCGAGGGGAGAGTTTCACTCCGGATGCGTTGGCCGAAATGATGGGTATTACGGCGGACTACTTACCGACCTATTATGACCTGTTGGGCCAATTGATTGAGGATGGAAAAGTCGTTACCGACGGGGGAAACGTCGCCTATCCCGGCCGGGCCCGTCTGATCTCCGGACAGGCCGGAGCAGCCGGACAGGGGCAGGGGGCCGCCGGATCGACGCCGCCCAGGACAGGCCGGGAAGCGGCTCAGGCACCGAAACAGTCCCCACAGCAGCCGCCGGCCAAAGGGCGGAAGGGGGGCAAGGGGCCCCCGAACGCCGGGGCGAAGCAGCCGTCCCAGGGCAAGCAGGCCGCTAAAAGACAGGAAAAATCCCGGCCCCAGGTCGCACCACAACGGCAGGCCCCGCCGCAGCGGCAGAAGCAGAGCCGCCGCCGGAAGGACCCTGAAGCGCAGGGAAAAACGAAGGGCAAGCAGGAGGTCCAGGGGGTCGTGGAAGTGACCCGCCGGGGCTTCGGTTTCGTGGTGGTCGATGGGATGGATGACGTGTTTATCGCCGGGCGGGACCTGGGCGGCGCCGCCTACGGTGACCTGGTGCGGGTGAAGCTTTTGGGCCGGACCTCCCGGGGGAACCCCGAGGGACGGGTGATGGAGGTCCTGGAGCGGGGCCGCACGACCGTGGTGGGGACCGTCAAGCAGGAATCGGGTGGGTTCCGGCTGGCCATTGCCGAGCCGTTCGCCAACCGCCCCGTGACGCTCAACCCCGCCACCATTGGCCGGGCCGACGTGGGCGCTCTGGTCTACGTGCGGATCACCGATTGGGGCGCCAAGTCGGCGCCGATCCTGGCCGACGTTGAGGAAGTCATCGGTCTGGCCAACGATCCCCTCACCGATTTCAAACTGGTCCTCCGCCAACACGATCTGGACGACACCTTTCCCGCCCCGGTGGAGGCGGAGGTGGCCCGGCAGTCCCGGAAAGTGTCCATCGCCCCCGATGACCACCGCCAGGACCTGCGCGATCTCACCGTGGTGACCATCGATCCCGCCTCAGCCAAGGATTTCGATGACGCCATCTCCCTGGAGCCCCAGGAGGACGGCGCCTGGCGGTTGGGGGTTCACATCGCTGACGTTTCACTGTACGTGACCCCCGGCAGCCACGTAGACCGGGAGGCCCTCCAGCGGGGCAACAGCGCCTATTTCACCGAAGGGGTCGTGCCGATGCTGCCCCACCTGCTCTCCAGCGACCTGTGTTCTTTAAAACCCCATGTGGATCGCCCGGCGGTCTCGGCCTTCATGACCCTCACTGCTGACGGGGCCGTTAAAAAGGTGGAATTCGCCCGGACGCTGATCAACAGCAATCACCGGTTTACCTACGAGGAGGTCCACCGGATGCTCGAGGATGGCGACGGTGAATGGTTGGCGTTCCTCAAACCCCTCAAGGAGCTGACCCAAAAACTGTTCCAGCGGCGGGTGGCCGAGGGGAGTGTGGACTTTGACATCCCCGAAGCCCTCTTTGAACTGGACGACCATGGGGTCCCGCACATGATGCATCCTTCAGAACGGCTGGACAGCCATCGCATGGTGGAAGAGTGTATGCTGCTGGCCAACCGGGTGGTGGCCGAGCATATCCCGGGGGCCAAACCGAGGCGGCCGTTCCTGTACCGCGTGCATGATGAGCCGGGGAAGGAGAAGATCGCCAATCTATCGGCCCTGTTGCGGCGCATGAACCTGCCCGGCTTGCCGGGGGGCACTATCACCAGCCATAAGGTACGGGACCTGCTGCTGGCCATGGAAGATTCGCCCTACCGGGACCTCATTGAAACCATCACCTTGCGGAGCATGGCCAAGGCGGCCTACTCCGCCACGAACCTGGGGCATTTCGGTCTGGCCTTTGCCCACTATACACACTTCACCTCGCCCATCCGCCGGTACGCCGATCTGGCTGTTCACCGGATGCTGATCCAACATCTCAAGACCCCCCAGGCCACCACCCTGACGCCCCAAAAGACCCTGGATAAGGTGGCGAGCCAGTGCTCGATGCGGGAACGGGCGGCCCTGAAGGCGGAGCGGGCCTACCAGAGGCTTAAAGAGCTGCGGTTCCTGGCGACCCAGATCGGCAAGAGCTTTGACGGCATCATATCGGGGGTGATCCCCAAGGGAATTTTCGTCCAGATCAGTGAGTTCCTGGTGGATGGGTTCGTCAGTGCGGACCGGCTCGACGACGATGATTACAGGTACGATGAAAGCCTTTACGCCCTCGTGGGCCGCCGCTTCCGGCGGGAACTCCAGCTCGGGCAGGTGGTGAGGATCAAGGTCCAGGATGTCTCCATTGAAAAGCGGTTGGCCGATTTCCTGTTACTGGAGGATTCAGGCGATGCATGATAACCGGTTGCCGGGCGTCATCACGTCCAGAGCGAATTTGGGGGGCCCCATGTTTTTCGTCCCACTTGGCAAACGCATTAAACCGGGTCGAGCCCTGATCGGGGCGATCCTGGCGGGCTTCCTGTTCGCCGGGTGCGACTATCGGGTCCCGGTGATCGGCCAGGAGGACGTGCTGGTGATCCTGGTTTCCGACGAGGACCGGCCCCTGCTTGAGCCCCTGATAATGGATATTTTCGGCCGCGAA
>CAZJBG010000119.1:0-3082 GCA_964543925.1 uncultured bacterium | reverse complement strand
CGAACTGGCCACCCCGGCCCCGGAGCCCTATTTCAAGATTATTTGGGCCTCCCCGGCCGATTTCGAGACCTACCAGCGCTATAAAAGCCTGATCATCGCCTCCCTGGCCCACCCCGCCGACTCCACCGGGGATGTGCTGATCCGTAAAATCCTGGGGGAGGAGCGGGTGGCCGATGCCCGGGCCGGAGGCAATCCCATCTTTGTGGCCACTGACTATCTGGCCGATGGGCAGATGTTCATGGGGTTGACCGCCCTGGATGCTATCCATGCCCAACGGGAACTGTCCGCCCGAAAATCCTGGGTTTACGAGCAGTTCGACCGGCAGATGAGCGTCAGACAGAGCAAGGTGGTTTACCGTCACGGGGAGCAGAAAAGCCTGATACGGGAGATGGATGAAAAATACGGGTGGGGCCTGCGAATCCAGAATGATTACCTCGTCATCAGGGAAAAGCCGGAAGACAATTTTGTCTGGCTGGGACGGGGATACCCCTATCGCTGGTTGTCGGTCCACTGGGTGGAAGGGGGCGATACGGCCCGCATCAGCCCGGAGTGGGGCTGGGGGCAGATGGAATATATTGCCGATGAGCTGTTTGCCGATATCTACGTCGATTCGCTCTTTCGCAGCGCGGAAGCGGGAGCGGAAAACGGCCACAGCATTCTGATTCTGCGCGGCGTCTGGGGACATAAACAGCAGGTGTCCGGCGGGCCCTTCTTCACCTATGTGTTCCGCGACGTGCCGCAGAACCGCATCTATTTTATCACCGGCCTTGTATTTAATCCCGGCGGGTTAAAGGCGCTGCTTATCCGGCGGCAGGAGGTCATTGCCCGCACCTTTCACACATTCGCCGAGCCGCCGGTTTCCGTCCGGCGAATCCATAAGGAGAACCTCATATGAACGGACGCCGGCCATGAAAAAGGTTGCCATACTCATGGGGAGCGAGACCGATCGCCAGATCATGGAGGCGGCGCTGCCTTATCTCGATCACTTCCAGATTTCCCACGAGGTGCAGGTCATCTCGGCCCATCGCAACCCCGATGAGGCGGCCGATTTCGCCCGGTCGGCCCGGGACCGGGGGTTCGGGGTCCTGATTGCCGGAGCCGGTATGGCGGCGCACCTGGCCGGTGCCCTGAAGGCCCATACCACCCTGCCCGTCATTGGGGTGCCCCTGCCCGGCGGTCTGTCCGACGGTTTGGACGCCCTGCTGTCGACGGTGCAGATGCCCAAAGGGGTCCCGGTAGCCACGATGAGCGTGGGGAAGGCCGGGGCCATTAATGCGGCGGTCCTGGCGGCGGAGATCCTGGCCCTGGCAGACCCGGCCGTGCAGGAGCGCCTCGAAGCGTATAAGTCCAGGGGGGCGAAACTTTAGGTGCGAACCCGAGTTCTCCTTACTGGGGCGCGGGGACAGTTGGGCCAGGCCCTGACGATGGTTTTATCCAAAAGTGTGGACCTGCTGCCGACGGCCCACCAGGCGGACGGCTCCGGCATGGCCGTCTGCGACGTTTCCAACTGGGGCCAGGTCACCGAAGTGGTGGATGCCTTCGGGCCCCAGGTTATCGTGAACGCCGCCGCCTATACCGACGTGGACGGCAACGAGCGGGAGCCGGAGCGGGCCCGACGGATCAATACCCAGGGCGTGGAGCAGCTCCTGACGGCCGGCAAAAAGGTCGGAGCTAAAATGATCCAGATAAGTACCGATTATGTCTTTGACGGCCTGGCCGGCCCCTATCTGGAGAGTGACGAGACCGGCCCCTTGAGCGTCTATGGCCGGACGAAGCTGGAGGCCGAGCGACGGGTCCTTGACGGCAACGGCCACCTGGTGATCAGGGCCAACGTGCTGTTCGGCCCCGACCGGGATGCACCGGCCAGTTTCGTCGGTTGGGTGGTTCGTGCCATGCAGGAGGGAGAAGCGATTACGGTTGTGGATGATCAGGTGAACAATCCGACCCTCACGACCCATCTGGCGGAGGCTGTGGGCGTGGCCATCAAGAAGGGGGCCACGGGCCTGTTCCACTACGGCGGGCTGGAATTTGCCACCCGCATTGAGTTCGCCCGGAAGATCGCCCGGCATTTTAACTTGACCACGGAGGGGATAGCGCCCATCACGACTGCCCAGCTGGGGCAGACGGCGCCACGACCGCTCAGGAGCGGGCTGGTGTGCAGTAAAATGAAAATGGAACTAAGCGTCACCAATGTCACCCTTAAAGATGCATTATCACAGGCATTCCCCGTGCCTTAGACGATGATCAAAGCCCTTCATAAGATGAAGATCCTGATTATTACACCGACCTACAACGAGCGGGAGAACGTTGAAACTCTTCTGGCCCGCATTCCTGAGATTGTGCCCAAAGCCCATGTCCTGGTCGTCGACGATCATTCCCCGGACGGTACGGGCGCTTACGTGAAGGAGCGGGCGGCGGGGGCGAGCTGGATTTACCTGCTTGAGCGGCCCGACAAACTGGGGCTGGGTACCGCCTATTGCGCCGGTTTTGCCTGGGCCCTTAAAAAGGGTTACGATGTCATCATCCAGATGGACGCCGACCTGTCCCACGATCCGGTTCAAATTCCCGAGATGCTCAACCTGATCCAGTATAACGACCTGGTCATCGGCAGCCGGTATATCAAGGGGGTCAATGTCGTGAACTGGCCGTTGAGCCGCCTGATTCTCAGCTGGGCCGCCAACATCTACGCCAAGGTGATCACCGGCGTCCCCGTGTGGGACCTGACCGGCGGGTACAAATGCTGGCGGCGGGAAGTGCTCGATAACCTGAACATTGCCACCCTCCAATCCGAAGGCTATTCCTTTCAGATCGAGACCACCTTTCGAGCCTACACCCTGGGTTACCGCATCAAGGAAACCCCCATCGTGTTTGTGGACCGTACCGTTGGGGACTCGAAGATGTCCAAGGGGATCATCTTCGAGGCGGTCTGGATGGTTATCCGCTTGAAATTATTCCACCTGATGCATGTCATCCGTCATAAATGGTTTGCCCCCGAGGAGGCCAAACGCCCGACAGAGACATGACGCTCTCGGTCATCGTGGTCAGCTACAACGTCCGTGAGTTCGTGAGGCAGTGTCTCCAC
>CAZJBG010000118.1:8177-8703 GCA_964543925.1 uncultured bacterium | reverse complement strand
GCACTCACCCCCTGGCCATCTCTCTCGAGAGAGGGGGCTTCGCACTGCGAATTTGTCATCCCGAGCCCTTCAATTAATTCAGGGTAAACTCCGTGAGGGGTCTCTCCTCGGTATCATTAGGAAGAGAGATTCCTCGTTTCACTCGGAATGACATTGACTGGGGATTAAGCCAGCAACGGGTCCTGCACTCCCGCCACCTCAAAGCCCCTGGCCCGAAGCAGGCAGCTGTCGCAGGCGCCGCAGGGACGATCTTCCCGCTGGTAGCAGCTCCAGGTCAGGTGCAGGGGTGCATTCAGGCTGATGCCCCGCTTAATGATCGCCGTTTTGGACAGCTCGATGATCGGCGTAACGATTTTAATGCGGGTTTCGGGACGGGTACCCACCTCAATGGTCCGCTCAAAAGCGTCGTAGAACTCCCTCCGGCAATCGGGATAGCCACTGGAATCTTCCTCCACGGCCCCCACGTAGATCGCCTGGGCATCCAACACCTCAGCCCAACTGGTGGCGGCTGCAAGCAGATTGGCAT
>CAZJBG010000118.1:0-8167 GCA_964543925.1 uncultured bacterium | reverse complement strand
ATAGGTACTGGGGATATCCGCCGCCTCCAGGTTAGCTTCAGGGACAGCGATGCTCTCATCGGTCAGGGCCGACCCGCCGATGACCGCCAGGTGACGCTGGTCCAGTACCAGGCGGCGTTCAGTAGGCACGCCGTAGTGCCCGGCGATGTCGTGGAAGGCCCGCAGCTCCCGGGCCTCCGTGCGTTGACCATAGCTTGAATGGAGCAAAGCCAGCTCATGTTCCCGGGCGGCCAGGGCCACGGTGACGGTGCTGTCCATGCCACCGGAGAGCAGCACGACGGCGATGGGCGGCGCCATGGCCTACAGGCTCCCCTGTTCCCATTTGGGGCAGACCAAATCTTTATAGTCGCAATACTCGCAGGTCCGCGTGTCGTCGGTGGTGGGGAACTCCCCCGCGCGAATGCCGTCGACCACTGCGGCTATCCGCTCTTCATGGCCGGACAGTTCGCCAGGTTGGTATCGGATGGTCACCTCAGGCTCCTCCTCGCGTAGATAGTAGTAGGTCACGGCGTCGGGGAGGTTACCCAGGGATTTGCCGCGCACCTCAACCTCGCCGGCCTGGGCCACGTAAAGGGCATAGAGCCCCAGCTGCATCTCCCGTTTGGCCTGGGCCGGTTTCAGGGGAGTCCGAGAGGTCTTGTAGTCGATGAGGGTGACGCGGCCGGTCGGGTCAATGTCGATACGGTCGATCTTGCCCCGGATCACGATGCCGGCCTGCTCAAACTCGAAGGGGTGCTCGACCGCTGCAACCTGTGGCTCGTCAGGAGAGTGCCGGGAAGCGTAACGGGTCAAAATATCCACGGCCTCCTGGTGATGCTGATCCGACTCCTGGGGGAACGAGTAATCCCCGGGCGTCCATTTATCCTTGAGAATATCCAGGATGGACCGCTGCGCCTGATGATTGTCGGTGTGGTGATAGGCTTCCAGCACCTGATGGACGACCTGGCCAAAAATGAGGGCCGGAGGGCTCTCATCCTTTGAGGGAATGTGATCCATGTGCTCGAAACGGTACTTGAGCGGGCACGACTCGTAGGTCACGATTTTGCTGCTGGACAGGGTGAATGGTTCGCCCGGCGGCGGCGCGGCAGCGGGTCCTTCAAGCATTCGGCGCAGTTCGTCCCCCAGGGGAACGGCAGACCAATCAGGCGTGACTCCCCGCCCATGTTGGTCCACAAGTTCCAGGGCCTTGACCAGCTCGTGGGCCTGGGGGTAACGGCGGTCCGCCAGTTCCTGGGACAGGCGTTGGCGCAGCCGGGTTTGCAGTTCCTGGTGATCTGAGACCTGGGATGTGTCGGTGGCGGCCATAGGTGACTCCTCTACGTACAATTCGGATGGCAGATGTTTAACGAGCTGCGATCGGCGTTTCTCCGGGGCCAGGAAGGTCACTGTGTCCTTTGCCCGTGTCAGAGCCACGTAAAAGACCCGGCGTTTCTCCTGGTAATAGGCTTCTTTGGGATCACTATCCCGGCCTGATTGCCAGGGGTGCCAGGCGGGTGGAGGTTCCCTTACTTCCCTGGGAGGGGTGTAATTCCTCGGAAATGAGCCGCTTGCCAGAAAGGGGATAAAAACCTGGGAGAACTCGAGACCCTTGGCCTGGTGAACCGTCATCACCTGGACCGCGCCGGATGGGATGCCCTGGGGCGGTACGCGTCCTTCAACGCTACCGGCCTGCCGCATGACGTCCATGTAGCGAGCGAAGCGTCTCAGTGAACGCTCCTCCCGTTGACGGACAAAGGCCTGGGCTATTTCCAGCAGGCCGTTGAGATTCAGGAGTGTCAGGCGGTCATGATAGGCCCCGGACCGGTAGTGATGGCGATACAGGCCGCTGACTGTGTAGATGGTCCAGAGCAGCTCGTCGGCCGGGGCCGTTTGGGCCTGCTGCTGCAAACGCTCCACCTGCTGGGCCAGGCGTTCCAGGGCCGGATCGCCGGATGGGCGTGGGGGCGCGGTCCCTCGGTTATCCCGGTCCACCGTTGTCAGCCTTCCGGTGAGCCAGGCGAAGGTTTCCGGATCGGGGGGACGGCCCAACCGTGTTGACAACACCCGGTGCAGGGCCATACCGGCGCTTTGGGTGCCGGCTGCCAGGGCGCACCAGGCCAGGACGGTGCGGATAGCGGGAAGACGAAAAAAGTCGACATGGACATAGGCGGTGGGAATCCCCCCACGGGCCAGTCCCTCCACGACCTTGTGGGCCTGTGCGTTGCTATCGACCAGCACGGCCAGCTCTTCGAGGGGGTGCCCCTGTTCGGCGCGGCGGGTTAGCTCAGCGACCAGCAGGGGAATATGGTCACCCAACGGGCTGACGAGCATCCGGGGTAACTCCCGGCCGGGATGATGGGCCGCCAGCCCCTTGGGGGTACGGTCGGGGTTCGACCGGATAGATTCCTCCGCCAGGTTCAAAATGGGTTGCGTCGAGCGGAAGTTGTCCTGTAGTACGATGAGGCCGAAGGAGGGGTGATGGCCGTAACGATGTTGGAAATCAGCAAAATTATGGGCACTGGCTCCCCGGAAGCTATAGATGCACTGGTCTTCATCGCCTACGACCGTGATGCTCCGGTGCCGCATAACCAGCTGCTCCACGATCAGGTTGAGGGCATGGTTGTTGTCTTGAAATTCATCGACGATGATGGTCTGATACCGGTCTTGCAGAGTCGTCAGGACGTCACCCCGGTCATTGAGCAGCTGCCAGCACTCGGTAATCATATCCCCATAGTCCATGAACCGTTCCTGGCCCTTCCACAGCTGGTAACGGGGAAAGACGCGGCAATGATCCTCCAACTGGCAATACCGCTCTTCCAGCTCCCGGGCTTCCTTCTGCCATTGCTTCCCCTGATTCTCCTCCAGTGCCGTTTTGGCCCGATCCGTCTCAGCCCTGGCTTTCGTGAGGAGCTCGGGATACCGGCTCGGGGGAATAAGCTCGTCCCGGAGGCGGTCGAAGAAAAACTGGAACGCCTGAACCGCTTTCATGGGATAGCCGCGAAAGGTCGCGGATTTTAGGTCGGTGAGCTCGGCGTAATGCTCCCGGAGCAGAAACAGGACATCACCCGGTAACATCAGTCGCCGGGATCGAAACTGCGGCACAAACTCCTGCACCACCTGGTAGCAGAAGGCGTGGAAGGTCATGGCGGCGATCTTTTCCTGCGTGCCGGTCTGTTCGCGAATGCGTGTCTGCAGCTCCTCTGCCCCCTTCTCGGTGAAGGTGAGGGCCAAAATGTTCTCCGGCGGAACCCCCCTGTGGCTGATCAGGTGCCCGATGCGATGGATGAGGGTGAAGGTTTTCCCGGTCCCCGGTCCGGCCAGAATCATGAGGGGGGCCAGGGGATGGGTGATGGCCCTCATCTGGTCTTCAGTGGGGGAAAATGTGGTTGGCTCGGTTATCGTCACACCGGCAAATCTACGCTGCTTTTAGCCGATGAGCCATAGCCATCCCAGGGCTGCGCCGCTCAGGCTGCACGCCAGGTTCACCCCGTTGTTGTCGAGCCAGCCCCAACCCCGGTGCACGACCGCTCGTTGATCGGCCGGCGGTCGGTGTTCGGATATTTCGCCGGTAGCGACCGTCCGGTACCTGGCCTGCAGGGTAGCGCCCAGGAGACTGTCCACGAGGGCAGCCAGAAAGCCGATGAGGGTGATGGCCAGCCAGCCATGCAGCCCGATCCTTTCGGGCTGCAACCCATATCCCACCCCCCCGAGAGCGGCCGCCCCCAGCAGGCTCCCGGTGGTGCCCAAAAAGGTCACGCCACCGGAGGTCCCGGGTTCGACAACCTGCCAGGTGACAATGTCACGGGGTTGGCGGCGGCTCCAGCTGCCGATTTCCGTTCCCCAGGTATCGGCGGTGCTCCCGGCCAGGGCCGCCAGGAAGATGAGATACAGCCCATCGATGGGCCAGAGGCCATAGGCGGCGGCCACCAGAAGAGGGATGCCACCGTTGGCAAACACCTGCACGAGGTTTCGCCCGCCGGTGTCCGGGAGCCGGTTAGAACGGTGTTTGATCCTGGTGAGCGCCGAGCTTAAGATGAAAAACGCGATCATGGGCCAAATCCAGGCCCAGCCCCCGGCCAGGAAGATGAGCATCCCCATGGCCCAGGCGCCGAGCATGCCGCTGACGGTCAAGGCGTTGAGCCAGGCAGCGGCGACCAGGAACAGGGCTGACCCCATCGCCCATATGACGGCTGTGGTCAGTTCACCCGGGGGCAGAGATCGAAAGAAACCGAGGAACAGGCCGAGGACCCAGCCCGGCAAAACCAGTCCGGTGATCAAGGGAGAGGGAAAAACGGGAAACAACGGCATGGACAAAGGTATAATGGGGAGCGCGGAGGTGTCAATGGTGTGCAACCGGGGAGGACCGAAATGATAGGGGCGACGACGCGCGTCCGGCGATCCGTCCGCCTTAACCTTTCCCGTGGCTGTGCGTCTAAAAGGTATCATGGATGAAAGACGACCAGACCCTCATCGATCGGTTCTTGCTTGGGGATCAGCGCGCCTTCGATCAATTGGTCCTGAAGCACCAGGAAATGGTCCGGCAGTTCATGTACCGGGCCACTACAGATGTCGATGACACGAATGATTTGGCCCAGGAGGCCTTCATCAAGGTCTACCACAATCTCCATCGGTTTCGCCGCCAAAGTGAATTTTCCACCTGGCTCTACCGGATTGCCTCCAATGTCCTCAGCTCATACTTTCGCCGCCGGCGGTTCCGGCAATGGCTGCCCATGGATGATCAGCTCCCCGAAGCTCCGGCACCTGACCCTGCCGATGCGGCTGACCTGCGCCGGGAGCTCATGGTCCAGCTGCCCCGTCTACCGGCCCGGGAGCGTCAAGTGGTCATCCTGAGGGGCCTGCAGGAACTTCCGGTGGCTGACACGGCCCGGATCCTCGGTACGTCCGAGAACGTGGTGAAGGTCGCCTATCACTCGGCCCGCAAGAAGTTAAAGGGACGCATGCGAAATGACTGATCCGCACCAGCCCATGCCCGATTTTGCCGAGGGAGATCATTTCCTGTCGCGCTTGCGGGCCACCCTACACCGGCGGCTGCGACGTCGCCTTGTGGGGACCACCCTGGCATCGGCCCTGGCCGCCGCCTGGCTGGTGGTGGTCTCCTTCACGGCCCTGGAGCACCAGCTCGATGAGGACATCTGGGAAGACTATTTGCTGAGCCAGAACGAAGAAGCCACCTGGCTCGCAGTGGAAGAAGAAGCCATGATGGAGGTTTACCTGGAGACCCTGTATCAGGAGGATGACCTCGATGTTCTCCTGGGGGAACTGGTGGAACTCTACGGTGACGATACCTGGCTTAAAGACCTCAAACTGGGAGGGTAATACTATGAATATCCGTTTTAAAGTTGGCACACTGTTGGTCGCCATGTGGGCTCTGGGGGGCCAGCTCATGGGACAAGCACCATCGAACACCCTGATCATCTCAGGTGGAGAGTCCTTAGAGTACATTGATGGGGCGTTGTTCACCGGAGGGGAGAAGATTATCATCGCTTACGGCGGTAGCCATAAGCCCGGTGTCTTTTTCCAGGATGAAGAGGAGAAAGTGACCGGCAACCAGAGGCAGGGCCGTCGGGGCGGCCAGCGCCTGGCCCTGATGAAGATGTGGCAGATCGCGGACTACCTGGACCTGTCCGATGGGCAGGTCGACAAGCTGTTTCCCGTATTGCGGGCCAACCAGAAGGAGCAGGACGAGCAGCAGGAAAAACGCCAGGCGCTGCACAAGGCCTACTCGGAGAAGCTCGACGCCGGACAGGTTACCAAGCGGGATGTGGACCGTTTCCTGGACGACTTGGTCAAGTTGGACAAAGCCCGGGTTGACCTGCGGCGCAAGCATATGAAAAATATCGCCGGGGTCCTCGAACAGGACCAGATGGCCAAATTCGTGGTCTTTGACGAGCGGTTCAGGCAGCGGCTTCACCGGATGGTCCGGTCGCCCAAGGCACCCAAGGTGCCCGGTAGAAGATGGACGCCTGATAAGCAGCAGAAGTAAGCCTGCCCGCACCCTAACCTCATGCACCCAGCCCTCCCGAGCTTGCCCCTCAAGTCCGGGAGGGTTTTTACGATAGGCGGAGAGGGTCAGCCTCTCCAGGGATAATCCCCTGCGCCCGAATATGGCCCAATCCACAAAAGTGGAAGGGTTGGCTTCCGATGGCTGTAATTTTATTGGCTATCATGGGAGAAAAAGTAGCGGCCAAAGACGTATCAAAGCCCGGGTTCTGGGAATCTCTGTACCGTGCCGGCCGCACGGGATGGGATCTGGGGGGACCGACGCCTATTTTTCAGGAGTGGCTCCGGGACAACAAGGGCAAAGGCGAGAAGGTGTGTGTGATCGGGGCGGGTAACGGTCATGACGCCATTGCCTTCGCCAAGGCCGGCTACAAAGTCACGGCCGTTGATTTCGCTCCCACTCCGGCGCGGTATTTGGCGGATAAAGCCGCCGCCGCCAAGCTACCCCTGACCGTCCTCCCCATCGACATGTTCCAGCTGCCCACCAAGCGCCCCGAGCATTTTGACCTGGTGCTGGAGTACACCACCTTTTGCTCCATCGATCCCCATCGACGGGATATCTATGTGGCCACGGTGGCCAGCATTCTCAAGCCCGAGGGCCGGCTGCTGGCCCTGTTTTTCCCCATGGAACAGGCCGCCGATGTGGGCCCGCCCTTTGGCCTGAGCCGGGTCGAGATCAGGGAGCGGTTCGAGCGTTACTTTCATATTGTTTCAGAAGAGTGGCCGGAAGACTCGGTCCCCACCCGGCGTCTGCGGGAACTCATTGTGCTCATGGAAAAATTGTAGACCTCCCGTTAAGGCGGCGCTAACTCCTTGCAGACGTTCACCTTCATGGGATAAGTTTTCCCTGATGCCCATGGACGCCATACGCCTTGAGAATATTGCCCTGTTCGCCCACCACGGTGTGACCCCGCAGGAGCAGAAATTAGGCCAACGCTTCTTTGTCGATGTGGAGTTGACCTGCGACCTCACCACTGCTGCCCGTCAGGATGACCTCAGTGAGACCATCGATTATGAGACCGTCTACCACGCCGTGGCTGAGGCCTTTACCGGGCGACCCTACCAGCTGCTTGAGGGTGCCGGTTGGGCGGTTATGACGGCCCTGTTCCAAAAATTTCCCGCTGAGGAAATTACCGTCCGGCTGCGTAAGCCGTCGGCCCCCATCGATGGGATTCTGGATACGGTGGAGGTGGAGTTGACCCGCCAGCGGCATGAGGTGTCCCGTGGCTGAGGAACCGGTGGCTGCGCAGGTGGTGCTGGGGCTGGGCTCCAACCTTGGAGATCGGGAAGGTCACCTGGAGGCAGCCAGGACACGGCTCCAGCATGCAACGGGCCTGGAGATTGGGGCCATCAGCCCCATCTATGCATCGCCGCCCCTGGAGACGGAAACGCCGCAAGGACCGTATTTGAACCAGGTGTTGGTGGCTTCAACCCGGCTCGGGCCCCGGCGGCTCCTTGACCTTTGCCTGGCGATCGAGGCTCGGTCGGGCCGCCTCAGGGATCACACTCCCGGGCATCCGCGAACCATCGATATCGATATCATCACCTACGGCTCCCTCGTGCTCGATCATCCGGACCTGGTTCTGCCCCACCCGCGTTACACCCAGCGAAAGTTTGTACTGCTTCCGTTGCAAACTGTTCTGCCCGGCTTCACCGATCCGGTGACCGGGCACGCGATTCAACGTTTGGTTGAAGCCTGTCCCGACAGTTCGGCCGTCAACGTTTGGCCTGGCCTTGAGGCAGTACCATCCTAGGTAAAGCCTTTCTACTGGCGATTGAAGGTTCCATCGCGGTGGGCAAGACCTCTCTGGCCCGCTTGATCACCGAGCGTCTCGAAGCCCGGCTGATACAGGAAGATTTCCAGGACAATCCCTTCCTGGAAGATTTTTACCGAAACCCGGAGCTGTATGCCTTTCAGACCCAGCTCTGGTTTCTCCTGTCCCGTTACCGGCAGCAGCAGGAGCTCCAGCAGCTGGACCTCTTCTCACCCCTACTGGTGACCGATTACATGTTCATGAAGGATCGAATTTTCGCCTCCCTGACGTTGAACGACCGGGAAATGATCCTGTACGACCGGGTCGCCAACCTGTTGGAACGGGAGGTTGCCACGCCGGACCTGGTTATTTACCTTCAGTCCGACACCGACCGCCTCATGGCCAACATTAAG
>CAZJBG010000117.1:4956-8704 GCA_964543925.1 uncultured bacterium | reverse complement strand
GGATCGTCACCGGCAGGTCCGCCGCCCGCTCCAGGGTGGCCCGCACCCCCTCTGGGGAATCGATGGGCGGATCGGTGTTGGGCATCACGCACACCCGGGTAAAGCCGCCGGCCAGGGCCGCCAGGGACCCGGTAGCCAGTGTTTCCTTGTCCTCACGGCCCGGCTCCCGGAAATGGACATGGATATCGATGAAGCCGTGGGTGACCAGGCACCCCTTGGCGTCCAGCACCTCAGCCTTGTCCGGCTTGAGACTGGCCGGGTCCACCAGCCGTCCGTTCTTGACGCCCAGGTCTGCCCGCCGGGATTTGCCGGTAGCCGGATCGTAAACAGTGCCCCCGACAATCAGCAGCTCTTTGGGCAGGGGTGTTTGGCCCATCAGGCGCTCTCCTGGGGCACCCGCGCCCCCAAGAGGTGAAAGAGTACGCTCATGCGGATGACCACGCCGTTGAGCACCTGGTCCAGGATAATGGCCTGATCGCCGTCGGCCACATCGCTGTCGATCTCCACCCCCCGGTTGATGGGACCGGGATGGAGAATGATGATGCCCTTTTTATGGCGGGCCAGCCGCTCATTGGTAATGCCGAACTGGCTGCGGTACTCGCGGATGGAAGGGATGAGCCCCACCCCCTGGCGCTCGCGCTGAATGCGCAACACATTCACCGCATCGGCCCAGGCCAGCACCTCGTCCACATCATCATTGACCGCGACCCCCAGGTCCTCAATGTAGGGTGGGATCAGGTGGCCGGGGCCGCACACGGTCACCTCGGCGCCCATGGTAATCAGGCCGAAAATGTTGGAGAGGGCCACCCGGCTATGGGCCACATCCCCGAGGATTCCCACCTTCAGCCCTTCCAGGCGGCCGAATTTTTCCTGGAGGGACATCATATCCAGGAGGCCCTGGGTGGGATGCTCATGGGTGCCGTCACCGGCGTTGATGACGGCGGCGTCCACGAACTGGCTCAGCTGCACCGCCGCCCCCGGCACCGGATGGCGCATGACCACGGCATCCATCTTCATGGCGTGGATGTTCCGGACGGTGTCTTTCAACCCCTCCCCCTTGCTCAGGCTGGAACTGGCTGCAGAAAAACTGGTGACGTCGGCGCTGAGGCGTTTCTCCGCCAGTTCGAATGAAATCCGGGTGCGGGTTGAACTCTCGAAAAAGAGATTGACCACGTTGATCCCCGTGAGGGTCGGCACTTTCTTGATGGGACGTTCCAACACTTCCCGGAACCGGAAGCCCGTATTGAGCAGGATTTGAATATCCTGCCGGGAGACCCCTTCCAGGCCGAGCAGATGGTGCAGCGAAATGGCCGGTTCGCTCACGCGTCGTATTCCAGGAGCAGCACCTCGTCTTTCCCGTCAACTTCGGTGACATGGACGTGGATATGCTCGTTGATCGATGTGGGGTGGTTGAGTCCCAGGTAATCGGCCTGGATCGGCAGCTCCCGGTGGCCCCGGTCCACCAGGACGGCCAGCTCGATAGACGCCGGACGACCGAAATCCATGACACTGTTGATGGCGGCCCGCACGGTCCGGCCGGTGTAGAGGACATCATCCACGAGGATGATGTGGAGGTCGTCCACGGCAAAGGGGATCTGGGTTGGCCCCACCTGGGGCGACGGCAGGTGGGTCCGAAAATCGTCCCGGTGAAAGGTCACATCCACCGTCCCGAATTCCACCTCACGATGACCGTGCTTGTGGATCAGGTCCACGATGCGCCGGCCCAGGGGTTCACCCCGCGTCTGAATCCCGATGATCGCCACCAGACTGAGCTGCTCATGCCGCTTGATGATTTCGTGGGCCAAGCGGGTGAGGGCGCCCTCGAAGGCCTCAGCATCCATCAGTTTGATTTTAGGCTTCTTCAACGGCGCTCAACTTTCGGGCAAAAGAAAACCTCCTGACGGAGGTTGGGAAAAAGGGAGTGGCGGGGCCTACCAGCCCGAGCGACAACTCCTGATTTATGCAGGCGGCTCACTTCAAGGGATAAAATTAGTCAGCCCAACCGCCAGATCACAGGACAATTTGGCCCCCTCGGCTGTTCCATCGACCTAAATTGGCGATCCCTAAGACAGCATGATGACTATTAGGAGCAGTTTGCAATGCCCCAAAGCAGACCGAACCCAGCCCCTTCCCTCGCCGGTCCCTACGAGGATCTGACAATTCGATCCGCCGTCAAGGATAATCTTGACGCCATCACCCGGATTTATAACCAGGCGGTTGTCCACACTACCGCCACATTCGATACGGCGCCCCGTTCTCTGGCCGACCAAACGGCCTGGTTTGATGAGCATGGCGAGTCCTATCCTATTTTGGTGGCCGCTGTGGAAAACAACGTCGTGGGGTGGGCGGCCCTCAGCCCGTGGTCTGATCGCTGCGCTTATGAAACGACCGTGGAGGTTTCCATCTATGTGGATGAGGCGTCCCAAAGCCGCGGTATCGGCACACGCTTGCTCGCGGCCCTACTGGTGGCGGGTCGCACGGCCGACTTGCATCTAGCCCTGGCCCGCATCGCCGAAGAAAACACCGGCTCTATCCGGTTGCACGAGCGGGCCGGCTTTGTCCGAACGGGTATCATGCACGAGGCGGGCTACAAATTCGGCCGGTATCTGGATGTCGTTATCATGGAGTTGCTCTTGGACGGTTCGCGCAAATGATAAGCCGCCGAACCCCGATCATCGGGGTCATGGGGGGCGGCGAGGCATCGAAAGAGGTCGACCTGCTGGCGCGAGATTTGGGTCAGGCCTTGGCCACCGAAGGGTGGGTGGTCCTGAGTGGGGGCCGCAACGCCGGGGTGATGGCGGCTGTGTCTGAAGGGGCCGCAACGGCCGGCGGTTTGGTGGTGGGCATCCTCCCCGACCGGGACCTGGACCGGGCCTCCCCCCACCTGACCATTCCCATCCGCACCGGCCTGGGCGACGGCCGGAACATCATCAATATTCTCTCCAGTGACGTGGTGGTGGCCCTGCCTGGCGGCCCCGGCACCCTGTCTGAAATGGCCCTGGCTCTGGGGAACGGCAAACCACTCCTCCTGCTGGGCTGGACCGGGCCGCCACCCTTGACCCTTGAAGGGGCGAAGGTGGAAGCCTTCAGCCGGGTCTCCGAGTTGGTCACCCGTATCCAAGCCTTGGTGAAAACCGTCATCTAGAGAGGTTGCTCTGGCTGGTAGTGACGGAACCTGGGGTCATTAGAGGATCGCCGACTCTTATTTTCTCGCGGATTGCATCCCGCCCATAGGCTAAATTCCAGCACTCAGGTAACAATTTGGAGAACGCTATGGAAAATCTCGGTTATATTCTCATCGGCAGTGTGATCCTGCTCTGGATCTTCGCCATGATCTTCGGGCTTATCACCCTCTTCCCCTACGGGTGGGTGGGGCTGGTGGCCCTTACCGGCGGGGCCGTTCTGCTCGCCAAAGTCATTAAGGAACGGCTGGCCAACCGGGAAGACGATCACTACTCAAAAACCGTCCAGCAGTGAGGCCACCATGCTATTGACCACCCAAGACCGGTTTGACGATAAGGAAATTACCATGACCTTGGGACTGGTGCGGGGCAATACCATCCGGGCCCGCCACGTAGGCAAGGATTTCCTGGCAGCACTGCGGGGCCTGGTAGGCGGCGAGGTCCTGGAATATACCAAGATGCTGGCCGAAGCCCGGGAACAGGCCCTGGACCGGATGTTGGCGGCGGCCAAAGAGCTGGGCGCCACCGGCGTGGTGGGCATCCGGTTCACCAGCGCCACCGTCATG
>CAZJBG010000117.1:671-4856 GCA_964543925.1 uncultured bacterium | reverse complement strand
CAGCAGGGCGTTAAAGATGCGGTACCGCGCACCGACAATCCAGACGTGCCGGGGTTCAAGGGTCAGCCTTTTGACCTCAAAGTCGAAGTGGTACTGGGGCTGGATCACCCACTGCACGAGGTAGGTCAAATGAGAATCGATGGCATAGTTCAAACCCAGCCCGAAACCGACCAGCTGGTTCTTGTGTAGTTTCGAATCCGAATAGGAGTCGTACTTAAACACCGAATCGGTTTCTGTCCAAACCACGTTCAGATTCCTTGATTTCGACTCCAGCAGGTAGACGGCGGAATGGAGCCGGAACCCTTCCACCACTTCCCAACTGGCCAGCACATCGAACCGTGAGTAGATGCTTTCGAAATCCACCTGATCAAGGTTCACACCGTACTTCGCAGCGAGGTCCCCATAGTTCATGTCATAATATATATTCTTCATGCCATCCGCATACACGCTTGAGGGGTGGTAGTCCCACTGCTGGGCGTTGTACAGGGCCGCGGCCAGGTGGAAGGACTTGAATGGGGTGGGCAGGCGCAACTTGACGCCCGCGGTGGGGATGGTCTGCCGGCTCCCCACCAGGTCGCTGTAGAAGCCCAGCCGGGTCCATTCAAACTCGACATTGCCCCCGATACCGAATCGCAGGGCCGGCCGCCAGCCTTCCCGCCCCACCAGGTTGACATACCCCCCCTGGGCATTCAGGTGAAAGGCAGGGAGTACTTCCGCCGTAGGATAGATGATTTGATCGGTTGGTAAGGCCTGTCCCCAGAGCAACGAGAAACTTGCCAGGGAAAGACCGATGATGCGGTGAATCTTCATGAGACTCCTCCTAAAGCTGAGCGCTTTACCCCCTCTAACTGAGCACCCCGGTCAGAATATAACCCATTTTGTCAGACATGCAAGCTCATTTCCGGCCCCCGGACACGGGCGACAGATCTTTTTTGGTAAGGAGGATAGAAGGCGGACCGGTGTATGCTCAGGGAATGGGCGGCAGGTTCAGCGTGCTTTTCCCGTACCGCCGGACCTGAAACTGAACCTCGTAGTGGGTGCCCCGCTCGAGATTAAATAGATCCTCCAGGTCAAGGATCACCCTGTAATCCTCCCCGGATTGCACCACGAACTCATCCCGATCATCAAGGTTTTGCATCCGGCCGGCCACTGGCGCCACGGCCACCGGCTTGGATCGCCGGCCCGGGGGGATGGCATGGACGGTGAGCGTCACTCGGGGATGGAGGGTGAGGCGACCCCCCTCATAGCGATATTCAGGCACCAGGGCATCCCGCCTCTGAGCATTCCTGAAGACCAACTCCACGACCCGGCTCGCCGCCGGTTCGAACCGCCCGGTCCGCAGGATGACCATGTCCTTGCGGAGGGCCCGCCTGACCTTTCGTCTGTCTTTGAGATCGAGGAACCGTCCCTCGCCGGCCCGGTAGTTTCCCTCAGCTGTTTCCTCGAGCAGCCACAGTCCCCGATACCCCGCACCGGGGGGCGGTTCCCCGTTCGCCGGTTGCCAATCCACCGTGACCTCCTCCGCACCCACCACGGCCCCCATCAAAAAACTGATCATGTCCCCCCACAACAGTTCTTCGATGCTCACCAAACCGGTGGTGACGGCCCGGGACGTTTGCGGGGCCGTAGTGGGTGTATCCACCGCCACCGGGTGAAACGAGCCGACCACGATGAGGTCGCTGTTGTTCACCAGCTGTTGGAGGGTTGGGCGATCTGCGGATTCAGGTGGACCGGCCAAGAGCAGGTGGCCCAAGGCCAGACAAGACACCCACCAGGTCCAGCGGCGGTTGCTCGTGAGCATGGTAGGCTTGATTACCCCGACCCGGCCTGCTGCACCTTCAGCAGGTTGGTGGTGCCGGAGCGGCCAATGGGCACACCGGCGGTAAAGACGAAATAGTCACCGGGCTGGATGAACCCCTTCTCCAGAATGATCCGCTCGGCATTGGCAATCATTTTGTCGGTGCTGGGATATTCCTCCACCGACAGGGGCAAGACACCCCAACTGAGTTGCAGTTGTTGGCAGGTCGCGACGAGGGGGGACAGAGCCACAATCGTTGATTTGGGCCTGAAGCGCGAGGCGCCCCGGGCGGTGACGCCGCTATGGGTCATGGTCACAATGGCCGACATATCCATCTCTCTGGCAATGGTGCACGCCGCATGACTCATGGCGCTGCTGAGACTGTGTTTATAATCGGCCCCACGCCGCTTCTGCGGGGCGTCAAGGGTGGCCCGTTCAATGGTACAGGCGATTGAATGGAGCGTCTCTACCGCCTTCACCGGATAGCTGCCCACGGCGGTCTCGTTGGACAGCATCACCGCATCGGTGCCATCGATAATGGCATTGGCCACATCGTTGACCTCGGCCCTGGTGGGTGATGGCGAACTCACCATGCTGTCGAGGAGCTGGGTCGCCGTCACCACCGGTTTCCCGGCGTTGTTGCACTGCAGGATGATGCGCTTCTGGATCAGGGGCACCTCGTCCAACGGCATCTCTACACCCAGATCGCCGCGAGCCACCATGATCCCATCAAAAACTTCGATGATCTCATCCAATCGGGCCACGGCCTCCGGCTTTTCGATTTTCGCCATCACCGGTACCCGGACCCCTTCCTCGGTAAAAATCCTGTCCAGGGCCTGGCGGTCTTCAGGCGAGCGAACGAAAGAGAGGGCCACCCAATCGATCCCGTGGGCCAGCCCGAAGCGTAAATTCTCCTCATCCGCAGGCGTCAGGGAAGGGACGCCGAGGGCCACACCGGGAAAGTTGACCCCCTTGTTGGCCTCCAGTAGGCCCCCATACACCACCTCCACCCGCAGGGCTGACGATGATAGCCGCTCCAAAACCCGCAGCTCCAACCGTCCATCATCCAGCATGACCCGGGCATGCCCCTCCACATCCTTGAACTCCACATCGGGACGCACTGCAATATCCACCTGGTCGTTATGGCCTAGAGTGAACTGCTCTCCGACGGCGAGTTCCCGGCCTGCAGCTGGGATATTATCGACCCTGATCTTCGGTCCCGACAGGTCCAGGAGAATGCCCAACAGATAATCTTCCTCTTTGGCCACCGCCCGCAGGGTCGCTATCGAGTCGGCAATCTCCTGCTGATCGGCATGCGAGGTGTTAATACGGGCTACATTCATGCCGGCCGCCAGCAGCCGGCGAACGGTCTCCCGGTCGGACGAGACCGGCCCGATCGTGACGACGATTTTTGTTTTCCTGGATAGGGCTGCAACATTCATAGAGATCAACCTCGCATGGGGATAATTCTTGACAGCGTGAGCCGGTAAGCAGCTGATGAGCCGGTATATGGGACCATATGGCGCTCCAAACCCGAGCTACGTTACCGCAACCAGGTACCCGTTACAAGACCGATCTGTTGCGCCCGGACCGAGCCGCGGCCCAGCGTTGCCGGGGCGCGGTGGCGGCAGCCCTAGGGGTGGGCCTGGGACGCACCGCGAGATGGGAACCTTTCGCCATCGGCAGTAATGCCCCACTTCCAGATGGGGACCCGCTCCTTCAGCTGTTTAACGAACCACGCCACGGCCTCAAGCGCCGCACCCCGGTGCCGCGACCATACGACCACTCGAAGGGACACCTCGCCCACCGGGACTTCCCCCACCCGGTGATCGCAGCAGAGGTCCTGGATGGAAAATTCCTCCACCACCTCCTCCCCGATGGCCTGCAGCTCCTTCTCGGCCATCTCGGCATAGGCCTCGTAGTCGAGGGCCACAATCTCCCGCCCCTGCTCCTCTCCCCGCACGCGGCCATGGAAGATGACCTCGGCCCCGGTCACGTCCCCGGGGGGACGCCGGTCATGGGGCGGCAAGGGACCCGCGTTGAGCCGTGTCGTCACCATGACGAGCC
The DNA here is from genome assembly GCA_964543925.1 of uncultured bacterium. Classification (GTDB taxonomy): domain Bacteria; phylum Fidelibacterota; class Marinisomatia; order SCGC-AAA003-L08; family TS1B11; genus JADFNF01. The sequence goes on along the minus strand of CAZJBG010000117.1, from coordinate 991 downwards.
CCCCTGTACCGGCGGGATAAAGACCACCTCGTCCCCATCGCTAAGCGGCGTATCATCCGGCACGTAAACCTGGTTCACCGCGGCGCGCAGGGGAATGCCCGCCACTCTTTCCTCCACCATCCCACGAATATGGGCCATCAGGTCAGCAGCGGTAGCGCCTTGGGGTAGGGCCACTTCCAGCTCACTGCTGCCCAGGGCGTATTTGAGATGGGAGAACAGCAGCACCTTCACCCGGATATCGTTGGCGGCGGTCACGGTGTTGCCCGACCTTCGTGAAGGGTGCCCCACGGCAGGAGCCGGACGGTGATCGGCTCCCCTGG
>CAZJBG010000117.1:0-661 GCA_964543925.1 uncultured bacterium | reverse complement strand
CCCCTGGCGGGAGCGAATCCGCCCCCGGCGGTCCTTCGAGGATAGCGTTGACCCCCAGGGCGGAGGTGAGCATATGGGACCCCAGCTTTCTGGTGGGCGCGGCCATGAGGCGTCCGTCTTCCAGCCAGACCCGTCCGAACAGGAAGCGGTGCTTCCCCCCATCCACTGGAAAGGATTCGGTGAGGGTGGCCGTCAGCTTGGCTGCCGGACTGTGGCCCTGGAACCGCTCCAGTGCCGGCCAGATGTACTCCATAAACACGATGAGGGATGACACCGGGTTCCCCGGCAGGCCAAAGACCAGCACGCTGTCACGCTGCCCGAAGAACAGCGGTTTACCCGGCTTTTGGGCCACCTTCCAGAAGCGTTCCTCGACCCCCAGCTCCAACATGACGTCCCGCACAAAATCGAACCGCCCCATGGATACCCCTCCCGACGAGATCACCACCCGGCAGGTCTCCAGGGCCTCGGCCAGAAAGGTCCGCAGCGCGTCCTTGCTGTCCCCGATCACCCTGGAAAGGGTCACCTCGCCCCCGGCCAGCTGCACCAGGCGGGCCAGGACCGGGAGGTTGGAATTGTAAATCTGACCCGGCAGCAGGTCCTCTCCCGGCTCGCGGAGTTCATCACCGGTGCCATAGAGCGCCACGGTTGGACGGCGATAGAC
>CAZJBG010000116.1:661-8726 GCA_964543925.1 uncultured bacterium | reverse complement strand
TCGTCGAATCCGGTGATGCTGCCCCGGTTGACCGGTCCCATCCAGTTGGACGGCTTCAGCAGCGAACCTGCCTGGGAGGCGGTAGCGCCGCTCCCCATGACCATGTACCTGCCCACACCTGGCGGTATCCCCACCGAGAAGACGGAAATCCGCATCGCCTATGACGATGACTATCTGTACGCGGCCGGTCGCTTCTACGTCACGGACCCCACGGACATCCGCGGCAATGCCCTGGTGCGCGACGGCGGCAGTATCAGCGATGACGGTTTCATCCTCCTATTGGATACGTTCAACGACAATGAGACGGCCCTGGTATTTGTGACCACCCCCGCCGGTATCCGCGAGGACATGACCATCGCCAATGACGCCCAGCCGTTCCGGGGAGGGTTCCCGGGGAACAAGAGTTGGAATACCTTCTGGGATGTTGCCGTTGAACGCAATGGCGAAGGGTGGTTTGCCGAAATGCGCATCCCTTTTTCAAGCCTGCGCTTTCAAGATAAAGATGGACAGATTACCATGGGCCTGACCGCCTCGCGCCGCATCGCCCGTAAAAACGAAGTGGCGACCTACCCGTCCATCGACCCCAAATGGAACCTGGGCCTCTTTAAGCCGTCCATCGCCCAGGACGTCATTCTGGAGGATGTCAAGGGCCAGAAGCCCCTGTATATCACGCCCTATGTGCTGGGTGGGCAGAATCAAACCTTTGAACTCAATCAGGCGGCAACCGCCTATTCCCCGGTGCGCCAATCCACGACTCAGCTGGGCCTGGACGTTAAATACAGCCTCACCAGCAACCTGACGCTGGACCTGACCGTCAACACCGATTTTGCCCAGGTGGAGGCCGATAACGAGCAGATTAACCTGACGCGCTTCAATCTCTTTTTCCCTGAGAAGCGCCTCTTCTTCCAGGAACGGGCCAGCGTGTTCGATTTCAGCACGGGGGGACGCAACCGGGTGTTTTACAGCCGGCGCATCGGTCTGACCGATGAGGGTCCCGTCCCGATCTACGGCGGCGCCCGCCTGGTGGGCCGGGTAGGCGCCTGGGATGTGGGACTGCTCACCATGCAGACGAAAGAGGCGGTATTTGAACCTGAAGCGGACTCTACCGTGGTGGTCCCTTCGGAGAATTTCGGCGTCGTTCGCCTGCGCCGTCAGGTACTGAATCCCTATTCCTACACCGGTGGAATCTTCACCAGTAAACTCAGCGGCGAGGGTCGCTATGATTACGCCTACGGTTTTGACGGCAGCCTGCGGCTCTTCGGCGACGATTACCTGACGTTTCTCTGGGTCCAAAACCTTGGCGATGTGACCGGCGTCAACCTTGACACCCTGCGCATGGATGATCGCGTCCTCGAGCCGAGCCGCCTGCTCGAGGCCAGCCGCCTGCGGATCAATTGGCAAAACCGATCACAACAGGGCTGGGGTTACCGGTGGGGAGCCTCCCGGCGGGGCGCGTTGTACAATCCCCAAATGGGATTCGAGCAGCGTGAAGACTACACCCAAACCGGCGGGGAACTCTCCTACAGCTGGCTGCCCGGCGAGACCTCGCCGATTTACCGGTTTAGTCTCGCGCTTAACAACGGCTACTTTTTTCGCAATGCCGACGGCCGGCTCGAATCGGGCACGGTAGGCCCAGGCCTTTCCTACGAGGGCAAGTCCGGCACATCCACCCGGCTGTTCCTGAGGTGGCAACTCGAGGACCTGCCAGACTCCCTGTTCCTGCCCGAGGACACGGCTGTGCCACCGGGCCGGTACACCTACTACAATGTCTTCGGGATCTATCAGACACCCCGGACCAAGCTGCTCAGCGCCAGCTTTATAGCCAACGTGGGGGCCTTCTACGACGGGCAGCTGGTTTCCCTGGGCGTCAACCCGGTTTGGACCGTCTCAAGCTTCATACGATTGAGTGGGGAATACGATTTCAGGCAGGCCCGGTTTGCCCAACGCCAACAGGAATTTGTGGCGCACGTGCTTGGACTGCGGGTCAATGCGAACCTGAACACCAGGCTATCCAGCAGCGTGTTCCTCCAGGTCAACAGCGCCTCGGACGCCATCGGCATCAACCTGCGCATCCGGTACAATCCCCGGGAAGGGACCGACCTGTACCTGGTCTACAACGAAGGGTTCAATACCGACCGGCGGCGGGAACTGCCCACTCTGCCCCTCACCGACAGCCGCACGGTGCTGCTGAAGTATTCCACCACCTTTCTGCCCTGACCGAATGGGGACGACCGGCTGCGCCGCCTGGCAGGACCTCGGTAATCCCATCCATGAAATATTCATGAATCCATCTTAAATAATCCCTATATTTCTCGTCAGTTATTGCAGTTCTGCGATCGCTACCCGGGAGATGCCATGCGAACACCACGATCTACCTGGCAGAGACGATGGAGCCAGTGCCTGACCGGGATATGGTTGGCAACCGCTTCCCTTTTGCCGGCCCAAAAGGAGACGCCCATCCCCCTCCAGCGCCTCAGCGGCCCTATCGTACTGGACGGCCTCAGCGACGAACCGGCCTGGGCGGCCGTGGCCCCCTTCCCCATGACCATGTTTCAGCCCACCTACCAGGGGACGCCCACCGAACGCAGCGAAATCCGGGTGGCCTATGACGACGACTACCTCTACCTGGCCGGCCGCCTGTACGACTCCGACCCCACCGGCATCCGGGCGACCTCCTTCAAGCGCGACCTGTTGGGTTGGGCTGATGACTGGTTCGGCATTACACTGGACACCTTCAACGACAACGAGAACGCCCTGGCCTTTTCCACCACCCCGGCCGGCATCCGCCTCGACCTTACCGTCTTTAACGACGCTGCAGGGGACAACTACAACTGGTTAAATGCCAGCTGGAACACCTTCTGGGACGTGGCCGTGACTCAGAATGGGGACGGCTGGTTTGCCGAGCTGCGGATCCCCTTCTCCAGCCTGCGCTTCCAGGATGAGGAGGGGCAGGTGGTCATGGGCCTTTCGACCTGGCGCTCTATCGCCAGAAAAAATGAGTTTGTCACTTTTCCTGACGTGCCCCCCGACTGGGGGATTCCGGGCCTGTTCAAACCGTCCCAGATGCAGAAGGTGTTGCTGAAGGGTATCAAGCCCAGTAAGCCGGTATATATCACCCCCTATGGCCTGGGCGGGGTGAGCCAGATCCCGGTGCTCGATGCATCGGAGACGGCCTACGATCTCGAGGGCACCCCTACCGGGGAGGTGGGTCTGGACGTAAAATACAGCTTGACCAGCAACCTCACCCTGGACCTGACGGTCAATACCGACTTCGCCCAGGTGGAGGCCGACGACGAGCAGGTGAACCTGACCCGCTTCTCGCTCTTTTTCCCGGAAAAGCGGCTGTTCTTCCAGGAGCGGGCCAGCATCTTCGATTTTAACTGGGGCCTGACCGATCGCCTGTTTTACAGCCGCCGCATCGGTCTGCACGAGGAGCAGGTGGTGCCCATCTATGGCGGCGCCCGCCTGGTGGGCCGGCTGGGGGAGTGGGACGTGGGCATGCTTTCCATGCAGACCAAGGAGACGGTATTTGACAAGGGGGAAGAACCTGCAACGATCACGCCCTCCGAGAATTTCGGCGTCCTGCGCCTGCGCCGCCAGGTCATCAATCCCTACTCTTACGCCGGTGTCCTGCTGACCAATCGCATGGACACCGACGGCGGCTACAACCGGGCTTATGGCCTGGACGGCATCTTCCGCCTGTTTGGCGACGATTACTTCACGGTGAACTGGGCCCAGACCTTTGACAGCGAGCAAGCGAGTCCTGACCCGGTCCTGGACCAGGCCATGCTGCGCCTGAACTGGGAACGCCGGAAACAGGACGGGGTGGGCTACGACATCACCTTTATGCGGATGGGCCCTGATTTCGATCCCGGCATGGGCTTCAATACCCGGGATAATTACACCCGGCTGAGTGGACGCCTGTCCTACGGCTGGCTGCCCGGCGAAACGTCCCGGATCTACCGCCATCGGATCACGCCGGTCGTTATCCCTTTCATCAACAACACAACCGGAAAATTGGAATCCAATTTATCGGGGCTGATCTGGAACATGGAGACCAAGGCCGGTTCCAGCCTGCAGGTCTGGCCCCGCTCCACCTACGACGCCCTTGTGGACACATTTTTTGTATCCGACGATGAGCAGACCTATGTTCCCCCAGGCAATTACCGCTATTTCGAGACCGTCGTCACCCACAACACGATCCCGGGCAACCGGCTGAGGGGCACCTTCATGCTCACGGTGGGCCGTTACTACGACGGTTGGCGTCAATCGGTGGCGGTCCTGCCGTCATGGACGATTTCCCGTTACCTCAATCTCAGTGGCTATGTCGAATACAATCAGGTCGGCTTTCCCGCCCGCAGCCAGCGGTTTGACGCCCTCATCACCCGGCTGCGCCTGCAACTTACCCTAAATACAGCTTTTTCCCTGGTCAGCTTCATTCAGACCAACAACGCCGCCGACGCCGTCATCGCCAATGTGCGGCTTCGTTACAACCCCCGGGAGGGGACCGACCTTTACCTGGTTTACAACGAAGGGCTCAATACCGACCGGCGGCGGGAATCACCCACTCTACCGTTCACCGACAACCGCACGGTGCTGCTGAAGTATTCCACCACCTTCCTGCGCTGACCCAGCCGGATGACCCAACCCATGCCGGTGACCGATCACCGGTAAAATTTCTTGCCCCCCAATTTGGACATTCCTTTAACTTTGCGAGGGTCAAATCCCCCCATGTTCAGCCGATAAGGTTTTCACAGACACGAGCTGAGTCACTTTGGGCCGTAGCATAATGGCAATGCATCCGGCTGTTAACCGGACGATTGTTGGTTCGAATCCAACCGGCCCAGCGGCTTCACAAATGCAAAGTGCAAATTGTAAATTGTCCCGAAGGGACCCCTACGGGGCAAAATGGAAAGTGTTCCGGATCAGGCGAGCACTTTTTTAGCCGTGTCATAATGGCAATGTCCGCCGGCTGGCGGATTAACCGGACGATTGTGGTGCGCCCCGCTTTCAGCGGGGTTCCCCCGCATGCTGCGGGGTTCAGTCGGACCCCGCCAACGGCGGGGCAACCGGCCCAGCACCACTCAGGCCCTAAAATCATGGAGATCCCTATGCGATACCCGACAGCTGTGATCATTCTAGGAACTGTTTCGCTCGTGCTGGCACTTGCCGGTTGCACCCAACAAACAAATGCCGGCGGCGCCCAGGCTTCCGTCACCAAGGCGGTGGCCGTGCTGCACCCCACGGTCGGCAACCAGGTCTCCGGTGTGGTCACCTTCACCCGTGAGGGGAATGGCGTCCGGGTCGAGGCCCACATCAATGGACTCACTCCCGGCGACCACGGTTTCCATATCCACCAGTATGGCGACTGCTCCGCAGCCGATGGCACCTCCGCGGGGGGGCATTACAATCCTGAAGGTGTTGCCCACGGCGCGCCGGGCGACGATGTACGTCACGTGGGCGACCTGGGCAACATCACCGCCAATGCCTCGGGTCACGGTATGATCAATTTTGTGGATACCCGGCTTACTTTCGACGGACCCAACAGCATCATTGGCCGGGGGGTGATCCTCCACGGCGGGGCCGACGACCTGACCTCCCAGCCCACCGGTGCGGCCGGTCCCCGGGTGGCCTGCGGGGTCATCGGCATTGCCCAGGGCAACTAAATCAGGCGATGTCAGCCGCGGCGGTTGACCGCCCGGCGGTGGAGCGGGACTGGGACAGTCGGGGCTTCAGCTGCGGGCTGTGGGTCGATCCACCGGACCAGCGGTGGGAAGATTTCACCCATGAAGTCGATGAACTATTTATGTTGGTAGAGGGGCAGTTGGAAGTGGAAATATCCGGCCGGGCTGTGCGACCAGCCATCGGGGAGGAGATTCTCATCCCAGCCCGGGCCAACCATTCGGTGCGCAACCTGGGCGGGTCCACCAGCCGCTGGCTGTACGGCTATAAACGATCCTAGTCGCTCCGCCATCGCGGCGGTAACTTTTCGGCATGAACGACCTCCTTGCCACCACCACTGAGGCGGCCCAGGCGGCGGGAGCGATCCTGGCCGGGTATTTTAAGTCAGACTATACAATCCGTGACAAGGGGTTCCATAATCCCGTCACGACTGCCGACCACGCCAGTAACCATTACCTGGAGGAACGGCTACGGGACACCTTTCCCGACTACGGGTGGCTATCTGAAGAGACGGTCGACACCCAGCACCGCCTGAGCCGGGAGCGGGTCTGGGTGGTGGACCCCCTGGACGGGACCAAGGAGTTCATCGAAGGGGTGGGGCACTTTGTGGTCAGTGTAGGCCTGGTGGAAGGGGGCCGGCCCATCGTCGGCGTCCTGTACAACCCCATAACCGATGAGACCTTCGCCGCGGCGTCCGGCCTGGGCGCAACCCTCAATGGCGAATCGATCACTGTATCCACCCTGGCGCAGCTGGACCAGGCGGAGGTCCTCAACAGCCGCTCGGAGTCTCGCCGGGGGCTATGGGAGCCGTTCAAGCCCCATTTCCGCCGCCTGAAACCGGTGGGGAGCGTGGCCTACAAGCTGGGTTTGGCGGCTGCGGGCCGCGCCGACCTGTTTGCCACCCTGCGCCCCAAAAGCGAATGGGATGTCTGCGCCGGGCACTGCATCCTGAATGAGGCGGGGGCCGAGTTGCGGGTGTTGACCGGCGAAGAAGTCCACTACAACAACCAGCAGGTCGTCATCAAGCCGGGGCTGGTGGGGGGCAACCCGGCCATTGTCCGGGCGTTTATGGACCTTTATCAGTCAAACCATGAAATTCAAAATGAAAAATGAAAAATGCAAAGTGCAAAATGATGAACACGGATTGCTGCGTGTTACGATATCCCAGGGTAATTTGAGTGGTTGAAAAAATGATCTATCCGGTAGACTGCTGGATTTCGCTGCTTACTGTATTAAGTTGACTGGCCAGCTTAACCGTACCACGGCTGGTAAGCACATTGCACTCCAACTTATTAGATCTGCAACATCTTCAGGGGCAAATTATGAGGAAGCATGCGGAACAGAGAGTCGGGTGGATTTTATTCATAAACTGCAAATTGTTCTGAAAGAACTGAGAGAGTCAGTATACTGGCTCAGACTCATAAAGAAAGTTGAGACATCCCTTCGCAATGATTTCCAACCGCTACTGAATGAATCGCAAGAACTAACTAAGATAATTGCGAAATCAATCGTAACGGCGAAAGGGGGAAAGAAAAATAAATAATTCCCCGTCCCGTCGCGAATTCAGTACTCGGAATTCAGACTCCAACTCTTCATTTTGCATTTTTCAATTTGCACTTTGCACTATTTGAAGGCACGAAACTAACAGTCCCTTTTTAGGGAACGGCCATGGAGATAAACACTACTTCCGGCACCATCCCCCAGGTCATCCTCACCAAGGCCTTCAGCTCGCCCTTCAAGAACGTGGTGGCCACCGCCCGCACCTGCTACAGCGGCAAGGGGATCGTGACCGATGAGCAGATCGATCTGGAGGCGGGGGGGCGTGATCGATCCATCGTCCAATCGATTTACAGCGCCGGGCACCATACCACCTTTCAGCACGCCCAGTTCCAGTTCGCCTTGAGCGGCATTTCGCGGCAGTTCATCTGGTCATTTCTCCACAGCCACCCGTTTTACAACTCGGAGCAGGTGAGCCAGCGCTATGTGCGTCTCAAAAAGGATTCGTTTTACATCCCCCCGATCACCGGGGAGGCCCGGCAACTTTACATGGATACCATCGACATGCAGATGGCCGCCTACCAGGAGCTGCGCCAGTCCCTGTTTGTCCCGGCCGAGGCGGAGTATTTTCGCATCTTTCCCGCCCGGGGCAAGCGGCCGGCCGACTATAAAAAGGGCATCCTGAAAAAGACCCAGGAGGTGGCCCGCTACGTGGCCCCGGTGGCCGCTCTGGCCTATCTGTACCACACCATAAGCGGCATCACCCTCTTGCGCTATTGGCGGGTGTGCCGGGAAGCCGACGTGCCCCACGAGCAGCGACAGGTGGTGGGGCGCATGGTGGAGGCCGTGCTGGCCCACGACCCGGGGTACGAGATCGTCCTGCAGG
>CAZJBG010000116.1:0-651 GCA_964543925.1 uncultured bacterium | reverse complement strand
CCGAGTTCCCCTGGCTCGATCAGACCGCCCGCCCCAGCCCGGCCTTCAGGGCGGAGTTTGACGGCTCCCTTGATGGACGCGTCTCACGCCTGGTGGATTACAAGGCCAACGGTGAGGAGGTGCTGGCTTCGGCGGTACGGGAAGTCCTGGGCCGGGCCGAGGCTGAGTTGCCCGATGACGACGCCATCGAGCTGGCCTTGAACCCCGGCAAAAATGCTACTTTCGGCGAGGTGCTGAACCTTACCACCCACGCCAAGATCACCAGCGCCCTGCACCATCCGGCCTATACCTTTCGCAAAAAATTATCCCACACCGCCGACAGCCAGGACCAGCGCCACCGCATGACCCCCGGCAGCCGCCCCATCCTGGCCACCCAGCTCTCCGGTGAGCCTGACGTTATCACCCCGGCCCTCATCCAGGCCGACGAGCCGTCCCGCCGCCGTTACGATGAGACCATGGACCGCACCTGGGAGGCCATCGGCAGACTGAAAGGGATGGGGGTGCCGGACGAGTTTGCCAACTACCTGCTGCCCAACGCCGTGGCCGTGCGGTTCAGCGAGTCGGCGGACCTTTTAAACCTGCACCACAAGCACCGCATGCGGCTGTGCTACAATGCCCAGGAGGAAATCTGGCGGGCCAGCGTGGACGAGG
>CAZJBG010000115.1:3680-8791 GCA_964543925.1 uncultured bacterium | reverse complement strand
CCAGCATTTCCTTGCCGGTCCCCGACTCCCCCGTCACCAGGACCGAAATATCGGTCGGTGCGATTTGCAGGACCATTTGCAGCACCTCCCGGATCGCCTCCGACTCGCCGATGAGGCCCGACTGGCGCTGGAGCTCATCCAGGCTCATAGGCATGCTATCCGCTCCTCATATGCGATACACCGCTGCGCCCATGGTTCGGGTCGGTCCCCATCAGGCATCCAAGGTCCATCCCCACATCCAACCTGCGCTGGGGTCGGGCCGTGTCCGTCATGGATTGATCTCCTCGAGTAAGTGATTTTTCCATCGGTCAAACGATCAGTCGACCGCCCCGATATCTTTCCGGTAAAAGCTGCCGGGAAAGTCGATCCGGTCAATGTTCTCATATACTTTCCGGGCCGCGTCGGTGATGGTCTCCCCCATTGCCACTACGTTCAGCACCCGTCCCCCGCTGCTCACCAGCTCCCTGCCGTCATTGGTGGCGGTGCCGGCATGGAACACGAGCACATCCCCATCCAGCCGGTCCAGGCCGGTGATGGGCCGGTCCTTTGCATAACTGCCCGGATAGCCCTCGGAGGCTATCACCACCGCCACCGCTGCGCCCGGTTTGGCCGGTACCCGATCAGGCAGGGCGCCACTCAACGCCTGGTCCATGAGCGGGTAGAGGGGCGTATCCAGCAGGGGCAGTACCACCTGGGTCTCCGGGTCCCCCATACGAACGTTAAACTCGATGACGTACGGCTTGCCCTCAACGATCATCAGCCCGGCATAGAGGCAACCCACATAGGGCGATCCCCGGCGCTGCAGGCCCTCAAGGGTAGGCCGCAGGATCGTTCCCTCGATCTCATCCATCAGGTCCCCTGTGGCCAGGGGCGAAGGGGCCATGGACCCCATGCCCCCCGTATTGGGGCCGGCGTCGCCGTCATAGGCCCGCTTGTAGTCCTGGGCCGTCCCCAATACGCAAAACGTGTTACCATCGCACAGGGCAAACACGGAGATTTCGGTGCCCACCAGGCACTGCTCCACCGACAGGATCAGCCCGGCGTCGCCGAAGGCCCGGTCATCGAAAAACTGCCCCAGGGCGGTCTCAACCTCACCCTCGCTCCGGCAGATGATGACCCCCTTGCCGGCGGCCAGCCCGTCGGCCTTGAGGACCACCGGCAGGCCCAGTTCCCCCACCGCCTGCCGTACGTGTTCCTTGGACCGGCACCCGCGATAATCCGGGTGGGGGATGGCGAACTCGGCCATGAAATCCCGTGCAAAGAGCTTGCTGCTCTCCAGTCGGGCCGCTGCCTTCGACGGGCCGAAAATGGCCAGTCCCTCGGCTTGAAACCGATCCACAAGGCCCTCAGCCAGCGGTATCTCGGGACCCACCACGGTGAGATCGATGTTCTCGCGGCGCACCGCCTCCACGACGGCCTGGTGATCGCCCACGTTCAGGGCCAGGTTGCGGGCCAGTTGGGCCGTACCGGCATTACCGGGAGCGCAGGTAAGCTCATGGCCCCCCTCCCGGGCGAGAGCCCACAGGATGGCATGCTCTCGTCCCCCACTCCCGATAACCAGGATGCGGGCCATTTAAGAAGGGGCCCCTGCGGTACTCTGCTCCTTCTCGATGCGCAGAATCTCGTCACGCAATCGGGCCGCATCTTCGAATTGCAGGGCTTCCGCCGCCCGTTTCATCTCCCGCCGCAGCAGGTCCAGGGTGACGGCGGATTCCTGATCGTCGAGGTTGGAAAGATCGTAGGCCGGCATCGCCTCGGCTACCGCCAGCGGCTGGGTCCGGGCATCGGCCACGGACGTGGACAGCATAACATCTTCCACCGACTTGTAGATGGTGGTGGGGGTGATGTCGTGGGCCTGGTTATAGGCCTCCTGAACGACCCGGCGCCGGGTGGACTCGTCGATCACCTTCTGCATCGAGTCGGTGATCCGGCTGCAGTAAAAAATCACCTGACCGTTCACATGCCGCGCCGCCCGTCCCGACACCTGCATAAGGGAGGTGGCGGAGCGGAGGAACCCCTCCTTATCGGCGTCCAGGACGGCCACCAACGAGACTTCCGGGAGGTCCAGGCCCTCCCGCAACAGGTTGATGCCCACCAGTACGTCGAATTTGCCCAGCCGCAGGTTGCGAAGGATCTCCACCCGCTCCAGTGAATCGATCTCTGAATGCAGGTAGTTCACCAGCAGGTCCATGCCCTTCAGGTAGTCTGTAAGGTCTTCGGACATGCGTTTGGTAAGGGTCGTCACCAGCACCCGTTCCCGGTTGGCCGTCCGGCGCTTGATTTCGGCCAATAGATCATCGATCTGTCCTTTGGAGGGGCGCACATCGATGGGCGGGTCCATGAGGCCCGTGGGCCGGATGATCTGTTCCACGATCACGCCCTGGGACTTGGTCAACTCGTACTCAGACGGCGTTGCCGAGACGAAGATCATCTGTCCCAATTTGTTCTCAAACTCGGTAAAGGTCATGGGGCGGTTGTCCAGGGCCGAGGGCAGCCGGAAGCCGTGCTCGACCAGTACTTCCTTGCGGGAACGGTCGCCATTGTACATGGCCCGCACCTGCGGCAGGGTGGCGTGTGACTCGTCGATGAACATGAGGAAATCATCGGGGAAAAAATCGAGGAGCGTGTGGGGCCGCTCACCGGGCCTGCGGCCGTCAAGGATACGGGAGTAGTTCTCAATGCCGTTGCAGTACCCCACCTCCAGCAGCATTTCGATGTCGTAGTTGGTGCGCTGCTCAATCCGTTGGGCCTCCAGGAGCAGCCCCTCGTCGCGGTACCATTCCAAACGGTCGTTGAGCTCGGCCCGGATCTCGTCCACCGCCCGGAGAACGGTCTCCTGGGTGGTGACGAAATGCTTGGCGGGATAGATGAAAGTGCGCTCCAGCCCCCCTTTGTCGCTGTCGATCTCACCGGTGAGGGGATCAAAGGTGAGGATCCGGTCCACCTGATCGCCAAAGAACTCGATGCGTACGCAGTGGCTCAAGTAGGCGGGGTAAATCTCCATCACGTCACCCCGGACCCGAAAATTGCCCCGCTCCAGGACCACGTCGTTGCGCACATAGTAGATGTCGATGAGGCGGTGGAGCAGTTCCCGACGGTCCACTTCGTCCCCGCGTTTGATGCGCACGACGCTTTCCTCGTATTGCCGGGGCGAACCGATGCCATAGATACAGCTGACCGATGCCACCACGATAACGTCCCGGCGCTCCAGCAGGGCCGACGTGGCTTTCAGGCGCAGGCGGTCGATATCCTCGTTCACCGACGAGTCCTTCTCGATATAGAGATCGGTCACCGGCAGGTAAGCCTCGGGCTGGTAGTAGTCGTAATAACTGATGAAGAACTCCACGGCGTTGTGGGGAAACAGGCTTTTGAACTCGCCGAAGAGCTGGGCCGCCAGGGTCTTATTGTGTGACAAAATGATGGTCGGTCGCTGCACCTGCTCGATGACGTTGGCCATGGTGAAGGTCTTGCCGCTGCCGGTGACCCCCAGGAGGGTCTGGTGCTTATGCCCGTCGTTAAGGCCCCGCACCAGCTGGACGATGGCCTCGGGCTGGTCCCCCTGGGGTCGGTGGTCCGATATGATTTGAAAGTCTGACATAATGGCGTACTTGAAATTACGCCGGGATCAGGGGCGAGGGAAGGGGGATGTGGCGGAGCAGGGACGGAAGGAAAGGCCATACTGAAGGGAAAGATTAGCTTGATTAAAAGTGTGCTATCTGATAAATTGATCTTGTATTCGTATTATAAATAATTTAGCACGGGAGGTACGATGAAAAGGTTAACTCTCTTGGTGGCTTTTGGGTCGGCTCTGGCCATGTTGCTTGTCAGCTGCGAAAACGCGCTTAATCCTGCTGAGTCACAGGCCCTGGGACTGATCGGAACCGCGGGCGGTGATGTCAGTCTGGCGAAAAAGAACAATTGCGTCACCATTCAGGGTGGTACGCTGCTCACGTCAGCCGGAGATGACATGGTGCTGGGCTACGACCAGTGGGGCTACAACTATCAGGCCCATTTGTTTAACGGCACTTACTGTGATGTCTACCGTGATGCGGCCTGGTGCCAGGAATACAAAGACATCCGCCTGGTCATGAAATGGAACGACGCCTGGCTCTCTAATAAGGACTGCGACGACGACGGGTTGCTTGACCGGCACCTGGGCTATTCCAGTTATATCGGTTCGGGCGCCTGGGAGACCAATGAGCAGTCGGGAACCTGTACGGACGATGAGGGTAACACCCATCATTGGACGTATTTCGTGAAGATTGTGGCCGTTCCCGCGGATGCTGTCCTGGTAGATGGCACCTGGAACAATGCCGCTGGAACCGAAATCGGTCCTTCCATCTGGGGACAGTTTGCCATCATTCAGGAGGTCAACAACGACCCCTGTGCCGGCGTTCACGGCATAGCCTACCTGAGTCCCGATCACGCCGGTTTCGGGAACTGGTAACAACTGTTGCGGCTCTGCGCTGCCTCGAAAGGCAGCGCAGAGCCGTGTTGCCGATTCCGCTTCCTTAACGGGAGGCTCTATAGCAGACCACTATTTCCCCTAGGCCGGGGCGAGGGGTTGTCGTATCATTGCTGCCCCGTCCTGATCCCTTCTTTCCCTGGCATTCCCCCGCTGCCGGTCAGTAACATGCCTCCATGCGTTCCCTCGCTATCCTCCTGCTCGGCTTATGCGGCCCGGTAGGTGCGGCCCTTCAGGATACCACCACCGCTCCCAGCCCGGTCACCGCCTACACCCACTACCTGGACGCCCTCGATAAAGAGGACCTCGATGCCATTTCCCGGGGGGCGGACGACTTCAAGGCCCACATCGCCCAGCTGTCGGTAGCGGAGATCGATTCGGCCTGTACGGCATTCATGCTTTTCCTGGCCGCCACCATCAGCCACCACAACGACGTGATCTGGGAAGACCTCGATTTCATGGAGCGACTGCATGACCCGCAGGCCGGCTCCGACCCGGATATGCAGGCTTACCTGAACAGGCTGGACCGCAACGGGTTGAGCCTGTATACCTTCGGGCGTCTCTACTACGTGGACCAGAAAAGCGATTACCTCTACCACCGGTTCGCGCCCTACGTATCGAGGGCGGTGCGCGATTATCTCATGCT
>CAZJBG010000115.1:0-3670 GCA_964543925.1 uncultured bacterium | reverse complement strand
GCAGGGATGAATTGGCCGTGGGTTTCGCCGATGATGCCACGCTCCTGATTTCATTGACCGATCTGGGGGCCAGGGTTATCGGTTGGGAGAAATACATGGTCGAGCACCCTCAGTCCGTGGTGGCCGAATTCGCCAACTACTACTATCGGACCTACCTGAACACCTTGCTCACCGGCCTGAAAAATTCCCCTGTTTTCGACGGCAACGGCACCATACAGCCCCGATTCGTTACCGCATTCGACCGTTTTTCCAAGCGTTATAGCGACACACAATCGGGGCAGTTGGTCAGGGAGTTTTACGACATCCTTATTCAGACCGATTTCACATGGTCGCCCGGGATCAAGGCCTTTTATATCGACCATGGCATCCGGAACATGCACACGGCCCAGCTGCCCCTGCGCTGATCCTTTCTCCCCTGCACCACCGCATGACTGTCGTTTTTGTGACCCGGCTCACGCCCAATGGGTGGCGGCTAGCACGCGGGCCGGAATATGTGACGGGGCGCAAAGACTCTCCACGGCCGCGACTCTAATTTGATCCCTTAACTGATCGGCGCCTCCCGGGTGCCGGATCACGTTAAGGCACTGCGAAGGGATACATAACATGATGCTTTATAATAACGGCACTGAAAGGACACACGCATGAAATTTTTCCACAACACCGGCCTGCTGGCCATACTTACCATTTTCTCGTTGGCCTGGTTTGGCTGTGAGGATGCCACCGGCCCCGTGGTCGATACGGGGACTACCCAGGCAAAAATCACCCTCTCCATCCAGGGGACCAAGCCAGCCTCCCTCGCCAAGGGCTGGACGGCGTGGTCCGTCCAGAGCGATTCGGTGGTTTTGCCGGTGCAGAACGCCGCCGGCGCAACCATTGGTACGCTGACCATCGATGATGCCCGGCTCGCCCTCAAGGAGATCAAACTCAAACTGGCCGAGGAAGAGATCGAAGGCCGGGAGGACAGCCTGGAACTCGAAGAGGAGAACGAATCGATCAAATTTCCCGGCCCCTACGTCGTGGAGCTCATCCACAACACGGTAAGTCCCCCGCTTGACACGATCACGATCCCGGCAGGGGTCTACAAGGAGATCGAGCTCAAGCTCGATAAGATCGAAGGTGATGAGGATGACGAAGACGGCGCCCCACTGGTGGACGCCGGTGATCCGCTGTTTGGCAACAGCATTTATATCGAAGGGACCTACACCGGTGCTACAGCCGGCGGCGCAGTCACTGATCTGCCGTTTATTCTTTCCTTTGAGCTCGATGAGGAATTCGAACTGACCGGCCTGGATACTTCCACCGGCGTAGCCGATTCCGCCGTGGGCATGACCATTGCCGACCTCCTGGGGGTGAACCCGATCATCGTCGCCTTCCGGATGGTCCAGTGGTTCAGTTTCAGCAACCCGGAAACCAACGACAAAGGGCTGGATTTCTCAGGGCTGGTGGTTACGGAGACAACCGGCGGTGGACCCCAGATCCTTCTGGATAAGGATGCCGACGGCGACAACCAAGATATCCGGAAGGTCATCAAGGAGAACATCAAGGAGTCGGCCGATTACGGCAAGGATGAAGACGCTGACGGTGATCTGGATTCAGATGAGGATGATGACCCTGACGAAGATGACGACGATGACGATTAGCGTCATATAGGGGGACGCGTCCCCGGCGCGGTAGCGAATCAAATCCAAGGGGCGGCCGCCGGCCGCCCCTTTTTTATGGCCCGGCGCACTCGATCCCTCATATCGTTGAACCCCGGGCCGATCCGGGGCAGAGGCTATTTCAAGATCACCATTTTACGGGCCTGGCTAAAGCCGGGGGCCTCCAGGCGGTAGATATATATCCCGGACGCCAGGCCGGTGACATTCAGCGTGAAGCTGTGGATCCCCTCGGGCCGGTGATCCTTCAGGCTACGTACCACCTGACCCCTGATGTTATAGACCGTGAGGCTCACGTCATTCTCTCCGGGGAGGTGATACTCGATAACGGTCTTAAGATTGAACGGGTTAGGGTAATTCTGCCTCAAAGCAAAACTCTGGATGGGGGTCGCGGTCAAAACCGTATCCAACTGAAGGATCATGTCGTCAACGGTCCAGCCGTCCGCCGTCTGCTCACCATCACTTTTGAACCGGAACCGAAAACGAATGTCTTCAGTTCCGGCATAACCGCTTAAGGGAATGCGGGCCTGTTCCCAGACCTGGGTTCCGGTAAAAGTCCTGGCCACCGACCATGATACATCATCTCTGGTGAGTTCGACAAAAGCGGTGTCACCAAGCCCCACATCATACTGATGCCAAAAGGAGAGAAATACCGACTCCCGGGAATTGAGGTTGACCCCTTCCCTGGCTTCAATGATGTATTCCTGATTGTTGTCGTAGGGTCCTCCGGGACTTTCGGTAATAGCAAAGTCACCCGTATGACCCGGCGATATGAGGCCCCACCCGTCATCAACGGACCAGCTGTTCAATCCACTCTCAAAGTCCTCCCACAGGACAATTTGAGGCCCAACCTTGTATTGATGCATATTACGTGGCGCGCCCTTGGGACTGGTCTGGTAAAAATTCCTTCCATTCATGGCGTAGATAAAATAGTAGACTGTGCTGCCCTGATTTTGGGCCGGAATAACCCCCTGGTAAGTTCTACCGGTCAAGTGCGACATGACTTCAATATTAAATGGGGCTTCCCCATCGAGGGACCAGTATATGGCAATCGAGTCCACTGTCTGGGAAGATGTTTCCACATCGGCCATGATCTCAACGCCTTGGGCAGGACTCGACGTTCCGGCAGAAGAGGCATGTCGAAGCGTAAAATCATTCAACCACTCCAATGTCCTATCCATGGTCATGAACCGGGTATGGGCATCGGTAATGGCCTCAAACCCAAAGGCAAAATTCACTACCCTATGGGAGCCGGACCATAACGTGGCGCCATAGGTGCCGTCAGGATACTGAAAGATGGCCTCGGCGCCGGTGAGCGGCTCGATGACACTGGGGAATTGAAACTCGGGGGGTCGTCCCGGCTGGTTGATACTAAAGGCCAGGCCATCACCGATGACGTTCCCGCTTACGCCGCTAACCTGAACGGTGGCTTCACCATTGGGCGTGGCGTCGTCGGCGACATAGTGTGCATGCAGATAATTCTCATACCAGGCCTGCGAGGCCCCGCCGGACGCCAGGAACTCGGTCCCCGTGGGATCACTCAGGTCCCAACCGATATCCTGACCCGATAGAAACAGGCGCCCGCCGCCACTGAGGTAGCTTCCCAGGGCATCGCGATCCACGGCATCCAGCGCCGGGAAAGCCCATTCGGTGAACCAGATGACGGTGGGATAATCGGCAAGGATGGCCGCTGGTGTCCCCTGGTCGTTGTGGGACCAATAGATGAACGGCATCCCCAGGGAATCGAGGGCTTGAAAGTAGTAGGACTCCACATTGCTGCCGCCGTCGTCATCATCCACCAGGAGGATGGGCGCCGGGCCGATGGGCGCTGAGAAAGTGAACAGGTCCAGATAGCCATTGTCTCCGGTCACCTCCAGGGTGAAGACCGCCCGGTGGGGAATGGCCGTGGCGGCGATGGAAAAGGTGAAAGGAACGGGCGTGCTGCCGCTGGCAAGGGGTTCAATCGTGCCGCTGATGGCCACCTGGGAATTGAGGAGCGTGACCGCGTAGTCATC
>CAZJBG010000114.1:0-8824 GCA_964543925.1 uncultured bacterium | reverse complement strand
ATGGCCACTGCCGGTAGTGGGGATGTGCTGTCAGGGATCATAGGGACACTGCTCGGTCAGGGCCAGGTACCCGATGATGCGGCGATGATGGGCGTATGGATCCATGGCCGGGCCGGTGACCTCGCCCGGCAACGGTACGGGGCATCGGGCATGACTTCCCTGCATATCCTGGATCAGCTCCCCCATGCCCTTAAGGAGTTTGATACCTTCTCATGAAAGGGGCCGTTCGCTGGGCTATCCTCTACGGCTTGGTCATCATTGGCCTCTCCTCTGTCCCAGGAGAAAATTTCCCTGAGGCGGCCTGGCTGGCCCACGATAAAATGATACATTTCGGTGAATATGGGCTGTTCAGCGCTCTGGTTGCCCGGGCGGTGAACACCCGGGTGACGGCTGGTGGCCGAATCTTCCTCATTACCTTCCTGCTGGCGGGTCTGTTTGGGATGCTGGACGAGAGCTACCAATCGCTCATCCCCGGCCGGGACAGCAGCGTCTATGATTGGATCGCCGACGTTACCGGCATTCTGCTCGGCAGTTGGGTTTACCTTTGGTTGAAACTGCGACGTGATCAAACGACTGTACATTAAAAACCTGGCCATTATCAAGGAACTGGAAGTTGCCTTCGGTTCCGGTCTCAATGTCATTACCGGCGAGACCGGTTCGGGCAAGTCGATTCTGATCGATGCCATGGGCCTTTTGCTGGGCGGGCGCGCCTCCGGGGATATCATTCGCACCGGTGAAGATGCAGCGGTGCTGGAGGGCGAGTGGTCAAGTGGCGGTGAGACCTGGCTGATACGCCGGAACCTGCGGACCAACGGCGCCTCGCGCATCTTCCTGAATGATGAGCCGGTCAAACTCACCGATCTGGCAAGCAGCACGGATGCCCTGGTGGACCTCCATGGCCAGCATGAGCACCAGTCCCTGCTGCGGGTGGGCACCCATATCGATTTTCTGGATGCCTTCGCGGGCCTGCTGCCGGAGCGGGAGGTCTTGTCCCACACCTATGGCCGCCTGATAGAGGTGAATACCCAACTGGCCGATCTCAAGCACCAGGTTGAGCAGGAAAAGGAGCTTTACGAACTCCACCAGTTTCAACTTCAGGAGTTGGAAGCCGCTGCTCCCGCTCCCCAGGAGGAGCACGAACTGACCAAGGAGCACGAACGCCTCTCCCAGGCCGAGGCGCTCCACGACATTCTTAACCGTATCCAAGCCCGTGTGCAGAACGACGAGACGTCCGTGGCCGGCGAATTGGGGGGGCTTTTGCGGCAGTTGGAGCGGTTCGCCGGCCTGTCACCGGAACTGGCGCAGCTCAGCGAGCGATTGGCCTCCGTAAAGGTGGAACTCGAGGACTTAGCCTACGAAGCAGGCCGCTATGGTGCGACGGTGAGCGCCGATCCCCAACGGTTGGCCCATATCGAAGATCGGCTGGGAGAGTTGGAAACCATCAAACGGAAATATGGCGGCAGCCTGGAGGCGGCCCGGGAAAAGATGAGCCAGCTACAGGGACTGGTCGAAGGCTACGCGGCGTCGGATGAGCGTCTGGCGCAACTCCGTGAGGAACAGCAACGCCAGCAGGTTGCCTATAGCGCCCAATGCCAGGCCCTCTCTGCACAGCGGCGGGCCGCCTGCATCAACCTGCAAGCCGATATCGTGGCGACCCTGGCCCGTCTCGATATGCCCGGTACCCGCTTCGAGGTGCGAATCCACAACGAGCCGTCGGCCACAGGGGTCTGCCATATTGCGGACCAGACCTACCGGAGCGATGGGCGCGGCTATGACCAGGTGGAGTTTTATATCAGTCCTAACCCCGGCGAGGAACTCCGCCCCCTGGCGAAAATCGCATCCGGGGGGGAAATCTCCCGTATCATGCTGGGCATCAAAACCGTGCTGACGGCCTATGATCCGGTGGATTGCCTTATCTTCGACGAGATCGACAACGGCATTTCCGGCGCCACCGCCGAAACCGTCGGGGCCGCCCTTGAGGAGTTGGCCCGGTCGCGGCAGGTTATCTGCATCACACACCTGCCACAGATTGCCGCCCGGGGAGCCTACCACCTCATCGTCACCAAGGAACTTCACCAGGGGCGAACCCTCAGCCGTATCCGTGTGCTGACAGACGACGAGCGCCGGGAGGAAATCGCCCGGTTGCTCAGTGGCAGCCAGATCACCCAGGCAAGCATGAACCAGGCCCAGGAACTCCTGACCCCCTCCCAGGGGTCGCCGGCCCAACCCACTCAGAGCACCCCAATCCATGGATAAATTCGTCATCGAAGGCCAGCACACCCTGGCGGGCGAGATCGTGGTCTCCGGAGCGAAAAATGCCGCCCTCCCGATCATGGCCGCCACGCTGCTCTGGCCCGGCCGGTATGTTTTACGCAACGTACCGGACCTCCGCGACACTCGTACCTTTATTCGGCTCATGGAGCTTATCGGGGCCCAGGTGGTCTTTGCCAACAATCGCCTGGACATTGATACCCAGGGCTGCAACCGTCCGGAAGCCCCCTATGAACTGGTGAAGACCATGCGGGCCTCGTTTTATGTACTGGGTCCCCTTCTGGCTCGATTCGGCCAGTGCCGGGTATCACTGCCCGGCGGATGTAACTGGGGCCCCCGGCCGGTGGACCTGCACCTGATCGCCATGGAGGCGTTGGGCGCTTCCATTACCCTGGAGAGCGGTTACATTATCGCTGAAGGACAGATCAAGGGTGCGACCATCAATTTTGAAATCAGCAGCGTAGGGGCCACCGGCAATGCCCTGATGGCTGCGACGCGTGCGTCGGGCGAGACCATTATCAACAATGCAGCCCAGGAGCCCGAGATTGTGGCCCTGGCCCATTTCCTCCAAAAGATGGGCGCTCAAATCGAGGGGATCGGGACCACCACCCTGATCATCACCGGCCAGGAGGAGTTGCACGCCGCGGAGGAGGAGATCATCCCCGACCGCATCGAAGCCGCCACCTTTCTCATTGCCGGTGCCCTGGCAGGAGACAAGGTGAGGATCAACCACCTCCGGGAGGACCACCTGACGGCCGTCCTGGATAAACTGACCGCTGCCGGAGTGACCGTCACTCGCCTGGATCAGGCCGTTGAACTGTCCCGCCCCAAAACGATTACCCCCGTCAACGTCGTCACCGCGCCGTATCCCGGCTATCCCACCGATCTCCAGGCCCAATGGATCGCCTTGATGACCCAGGCTGAGGGAAGCAGCGTCGTACAGGACAACATCTATGTCGATCGGTTCGCCCATGTCCCCGAGCTGGCCCGCCTGGGGGCCCAGATCAACCTGAATCACAATGTGGCCACCGTGAAGGGACCCGCCGAGCTCATCGGTGCGCCGGTCATGTCCACTGATATCCGTGCCAGTGCCGCCATTGTCTTAGGGGCGCTGGTTGCCGAGGGGACCACCGAACTGTCCCGGGTTTATCATATCGATCGGGGCTACGAGGCCATTGAGCAGAAATTTGCCGGTTTGGGTGGGCACATCAGTCGGCTTCCCGAAGATGGCTGACCGTTGAAGGGTTGCTTCCGGAATGGAGCGGTCGTACCTTGCTGCGCAATAAAATGAAATCTGCCGCCAGTGAGCCTTATTCCATCGTGGCGGGCGCCGTCCCTCACGCTGGTGGTCCCCAGATTACGATACTTCACCATGATTGACCTGCGCAGCGATACCCTGACCGTGCCCTCCCAGGCCATGCGAACCACCATGGCCCAGGCGGCCGTCGGGGATGATGTCTTCGGGGAAGACCCGACCGTGCTCGAGCTCCAGGCCGAGACGGCCCGCCTGCTGGGCAAAGGGGCCGGCCTCTATGTGCCGTCGGGGACCATGAGCAACCAGGTAGCCATCAAAACCCACACCGACCCCGCCGACGAGGTCATTTGCGAGGTCGGCGCCCACATCATGAACTACGAGTCCGGAGGACCGGCCTTCCATAGCCAGGTGCAGCTGCAGCCACTGCAGGGGAAATTGGGGGTTTTCACCGCCGAGCAGGTGGAGGAGGTCATCCGGCCGCGCAACGTCCATCAGCCCCCCACCCGGCTCATAGCCGTTGAAAACACCCACAATCGAGCCGGGGGGACCATCTTCCCCCTGGAGGAAATCCAGCGCATTCACGACGTGGCCAAACGCCATGGTATCCAGATGCACCTGGACGGCGCCCGGCTGCTCAATGCCGTGGTGGCCACCGGCATACCGGCCGCCGAGTGGGCGGCGCCCTTCGACTCGGTCTCCATCTGTCTCTCAAAAGGATTGGGCGCACCGGTCGGGTCGGTGCTGTGTGGCAGTGAGACGTTCATTGAACGGGCTCACCGCTATCGTAAGCTCTTTGGGGGCGGCATGCGCCAGGCCGGGATCATCGCCGCTGGGGGGCTCTATGCCTTGAGGCACCACGTGGATGACTTGCAGCTGGACCACGAGCGGGCTCGTAAACTGGCCCAAACCCTCAACAGCCTGCCGGGCGTAGCGGTGAATCCCGATGAGGTCCATACCAATATTGTCGTTTTTGTCGTGGCTGATCAAAAGGGGTCCGGGGCGGAGATCGAGGTGCGGCTCAAGCAGGCCGGCCTGCTTTGTCTGGCCGTCGCCCGGCAGAAGATCAGGCTGGTCACCTACCGGGACTTGACCGATACCGACATCGATCAGGCCGTTCAAATATTTCAGAAAGTGTTAGCCTAACATGTCACTTAAAATTGTCATTATTGGAGCCGGCGAGGTGGGATTCAACCTCGCCAAGGAGCTGAGCCGGGAGGATTACGACATCACCGCGGTCGATATCAATCCGGAGAAAATCAAACATGCCAGTGAGACGCTGGATGTGAACACCCTGGAGGGCAACGGCGCTTCGCCGCTGATCCTGCGTCAGGCGCAGGTGGAGAGCGCCGATATTTTTCTGGCCCTGACCCGCATCGATGAGGTGAACCTGGTGTCCAGTCAAATGGCTCGGGCTCTGGGCGCCAAGAAGGTGATCGCCCGGTTGAGAAATACCGAATATACCTCGCGTAAATCGATTATCAAGCCGAAGGAGTTCGGGATCGATGAGGTCATCCATCCCGAACTGGCGGCAGTAGACGAGATAGAGCGGTTGTTGCATCAGAGTTCAGCCATTGACGTCAAGGAGTTTGAAGGCGGCCGGTTGCAGCTGGTGGGGGTACTCCTGGACGGCTCGTCCCCTCTGCTGGAGCGCAGCGTTATTGATGTCACCAGCTCCAACCCACAGGTGCCCCACAAGGTCATTGCCATCAACCGCCACGATGTGAACTTTATCCCCCAGGGCGATACGGTTTACCAGGCGGGTGATATCGTCTATGTATTGGGTGACGCTCGCCAGATTCCTGCGATCCTCACCCTGCTGGGCAAGCCTCGCCGGGAGGTGAAGAAAGTCATGATCCTGGGCGCGGGGAAGATTGGGCGACGGCTGGCCAGCCGGTTGCAGCACGACCTGGACGTGAAACTGGTGGAATCGAATAAAGCCAAAGCCTGGGAAATTGCGCCAACCCTGATGAATGCCCTGATGCTCCACGGTGACGGCACCGATATCGACTTCCTCCTGTCCGAAAACATCGATGAGATGGACAGTTTCGTCGCCGTCACCCAGGATGAACAGACCAACCTCCTCACCGGGCTGCTGGCCAAGCATCTGGGGGCCAAGCATGTGATTGTGCACTTGATCACCACCAACTATCTGCCGATTGCCCGACGCATCGGCATCGATTCGGCGGTAAGTAAAAATATGGCCACGGTAGAGGCGATTATGCAGATGATCAAGTCCACCAGTGATCAGGCCGTCAGTCGTTTCGAGGATGTGGATATGGAGGCGGTGGAGATTGTTACGGAAGCGGACAGCAAAGTGACCCGCAGCCTGGTGAAGAATATCAAATTCCCGGCGGGGCTCATTCTGGGTGCTGTGATGCGGGGACCGGGGATCGATCTTCCCGTGGGCGACACCCAGATTCTCGCCGGTGACCGGGTGCTCGTTTTCGTCCAGAATGAACAGATCAAAAAGGTGGAAAAGTTTTTCACTTAGGCTGACCACCCACGCATGAACAAGAGAGCCGTTTTCAATACACTCTGCATCCTGGTTATCTTCACCGGGCTGTTCATGCTGTTCAGTGCAGCGTGGGCCTGGTATTTCAATGATGGCGACTTGAAGGCGCTGCTGCAGTCGGTGGCCATCTGCCTGATCATTGGCCTCCCCGGCTTCCTGCTCTCCCGGGGGCGCTTTACCTTGACCAGTCGCGACGGTTTTGCCATTGTCACCCTGGGGTGGCTGACCATGGCCCTGTTCGCTACCATTCCCTTTCTCATCTCCGGGGCGATCACCACCTTTACCGACGCCTTTTTCGAGACCATGTCGGGGCTCACCACAACGGGGGCGACGATCCTTGGTGACGTGAACCGGCATCCTCACCTGCCCCTCGGTATCGAAAGCATGCCCCGGGGGATTCTCTTCTGGCGGGCCTTTATCCAGTGGATTGGCGGCATAGGCATCATTATGTTTTCCGTGGCCATCCTCCCCTTTATGGGGATGGGCGGGACATCCCTATTGAGGGCCGAAGTGCCCGGACCGACGGTGGATCGAATCCAACCGAGGATCCAGGAAACGGCCAAGACCCTCTGGTTGACCTACATACTCATCAGCGCCACCGAAGCCGTTCTCCTCCGCCTGGGGGGCCTTTCCTGGTTCAGCAGCCTGACCCACACCTTCACCACCATGGCCACCGGGGGCTTCTCCATCTATAACGACAGTATCAACAGTCAGATTCCCTATGTCCAATATGTGATTATCTTCTTCATGCTCATAGCGGGTATCAACTTCACGCTCCACGGCAAGCTGGTGCTCAACAGGGAGAACCACTATCGGGGGAACCGGGAACTCTATTTTTTCCTCGGGCTCATCGGATTTTTTACGATGCTGCTGTTCATCGATATCTCCATGAACAACTACGGGTGGGGGGAATACAGTCTCCGGCATGCCCTGTTCACCACGACCTCCATCATCACCACTACCGGCTTCGGGACGCTGGATTACGAAACCTGGTCCCCCTTCGCCCAGATGCTGATCTTTGCCCTGTTTTTCGTCGGCGGTTCGGCCGGTTCAACGGGCGGCGGCATCAAGGTGATTCGTATCCTGGTCATCCTCAAATATATTCTGGCTGAAATGCGCAAGCTGGTCCACCCCAACGCCATCATACCGGTCAGGATCGGCGACCGGGCCATCCCCGAGACGGTGATCAGGAACACCATCGGGTTCCTCCTCTTTTACCTGGGCATTTTCCTGGTGATCGCCATTGTGCTCACCTTTTTCAACCTGGACATGCTGTCGGCCCTCGGCGCCTCGGCTTCCGCCATCGGAAACATCGGTCCCGGTTTTGGATCGATAGGCCCCTATGACAATTATGCCCAACTGGCCGATCCCGCCAAGTGGATCCTCAGTTTCGCCATGCTCCTGGGCCGTCTGGAAATATTCACCGTCATGGTCCTTTTCAGCCGAACCTTCTGGAAATAAGGCGCGGTAGGATCCCTGAAATGGGGCCTGGAGAAGGTCACACTATGCTAAAGGACGACCGCCCCGCCACCGGGCAGTCCCTGCCGGAGCTGGAACGTCATAACCTGAATGCCGTGGATCAAGCTTTGGCGCGTCTGCGGCAGGTGGCCGCCACATATAATACAAGTCCGGTTGCGGAGCGGGTCAGGCTCGTTCGGCGGTTCCGCAAGGCTTTGGCTAAAAACATGGACCACATCGTGGCAACCATCTGCGCCGAGACGGGAAAGAAGCAGCCGGAAGCCCTGCTGGAACTGTTTGGCGCTCTGGAACTCATTCGCACGAGCGAACGCCTGGCCATATCCACCTTGCGCCGCCAGTACCGCCCCAGTGGCGCTCTGGTTCACAAGCGGGGGTATGTCGATTTCAGGCCCTATGGTGTAGCAGCGATTATCTCTCCGTGGAACTACCCCCTTCTGTTGGTGATGGCCCCGGCGGTGGAAGCCCTGCTGGCCGGTAATGCGGTCGTAGCCAAGCCGTCCGAATACACCAGCCGAACGGCCCTGGCGGTAAAGGAGCTGTTCGATGAGGCCACCGGGCGGCCGGAGCTGCTGGAGATCGTGCTCGGTGCGGGAGAAGTGGGACAACGGCTGGTCACCTCGCCCCTTACCGATGTGGTCTGCTTCACCGGCAGTACCCGGGTGGGCAAGCAGATTGCCCGGGCCTGCGCCGAACAGCTCAAGCCGGTCATCCTGGAGCTGGGCGGCAAGGACCCCATGATCGTCCTGGAGGACGCCAACCTCAAGCGGGCGGCCAAATCGGCTGTGTGGGGCGGCTTCACCAACGCCGGGCAGACCTGTATCGCTGTGGAGCGGATCTATGTGGTGGAAGCGGTGTATGCTGAGTTCCTGCGGCTCGTGCGGGAGGAAGCGCAGAAATTGTCCACGGGTGGGCATCCTGATGACGCCATCGGCGCCGTCACCCTGGAGCTGCAATACGACAAGATTATGGACCATCTCAAAGACGCCGAAACAAAAGGCGCCAAGGTGGAACGCTTCGGACATCCCGCCGGCCGCCATATTCCCCCCATCCTGGTTACCGAAGTCAACCACACCATGACCATTATGACCGATGAGACCTTTGGCCCCGAGCTGGCGGTGATGAAAGTCGCATCGGAAGCGGAGGCCATCGAAAAGGCCAACGACTCGTCCTTTGGCCTCAGCGCCTATGTCTTCACCGGCAGCGAGCGCCGTGGGCGCCGGATCGCCCGGCAGCTGGACTGCGGCGCGGTGGCCATCAACGACGTCATTGTGCAGTTTGGCATGGCGTCACTGCCCTTTGGCGGGTTC
>CAZJBG010000113.1:3662-8885 GCA_964543925.1 uncultured bacterium | reverse complement strand
GGGATTACGTGAGGTATCACTAGCCCCATATTTCCCCGTCACCCCGGCCAACTCCCCCACCCCCAACCACGTCCTAGGCTCTTATCGAGCTGGGACGTCGGTCATTCTACCCCGTCCGGCAGTTGCAGATGAGCCTCGATCCGGGTGAACAGATCGTCCTCCAGAACGCCCTTTGATAGCCACCGGATCCATTGACGATGATCACCCAGGCGGCTGATGTAGGCCATGAACTCCGGCTGGATGGTGATGCGGCTGTAACCCGGCTGGACACGGGATGGCCGGACATCCAGCCGGACAGTTAGTCTGGCAGACACCAGTACACCCCACAGCCCGGGATCGCCTCGCCTGGCCAGGGCTTTCAGGCCCTTCCTATCGAGGGATTGGCTGCGGGTGGTTATGACGCCCGAATGGGATGCACGCACATCCAGTTTCAGGCCGAATCGGGAGCTGCGCACCGCCTGGGTGGCGGCGGCGGCCAGGGCCTGGGTCGACACCGGAAACTCCTGATACCGGGGAAGGGCTGAAAGCCCCCCCGCTGAGGGCCGCTGCGCACAACCCAACCAGGAGAGGGCGAGTATCAAACAGAGGGGTTTCAGATAGGAGGGCGATTCCGGAAGAAGGAACCGCCCATGGAAAATCCTTGCAGGGATGGCGCGTGGTGCGTCAGAAGATCGAAATTTATTCTTCCTCCTCATCTTTCTTCGGATTGACCTGTGCATCGAGGGCCTCGAGATCGTCTTCCAACCGGCTGAGGACTTCCTGCATGTCCAGGATCGATCGATTCGTCCGGCGTTTATAGGTGCTTAAATCATCATTGATGCCGCTTATGTCGCCTTCGATACTCCGTATATCCGCGCGGAGCTGTTCTTCCACCTGCTTGAGAAGAAAGTTGGTTTCTTCGATCATGTTACCGAGGCTATCGGTGACGACCCTGACCCGTGCGTTCAGCTGAGCAATATCACTCTGCATCGTCTGGATATGCTTGCCGCGACCATCAAACCTGAGGGTCAGGCGGCGATAATCTTCGTCGATGACCTGCTTGTGACCCTGCAACTCAACATCACTGGTGGCGAGGGTTTCCATCTCCTGGACGCGCTTGTAATCGACTATGATACCGAGATACAAAACGACAGCTACTAGAACGACTACCAACGTATTGATGAATTTTTGCATTCTATCTCCGGTTAATACACTAACTTATTCGTCAGGCTCCTCGAGCCTTGCCAAGCGTTTCTCCCACTCAGTTATTTCCTCTTCGGGACCCTCCTCAGGCAACGGGCCACCCGGTGCGCCGCCCCGGTCGGTTTTCCTGATTCGATCCAATAATTCTTCCTGGGTAGCGGCATTCTGCTTCAGCCGATCCACCAGCGCCTCCGCTTCGGCCAGGAATTCTTTCGTCGTGATCTCCATGCGCTGGATAAGCTGCTCGATCAGCGCCATTCCATACCCCGCATCGACCTGCTCGACCAGGGCTTCCACCTTCTCTTCAAGGTATGCCGCTTGATTTGAGTGGGATGAAACACCTTCATTCATACGCGCGCTCCTTGCGATGGGCTGCACAGTGAAAGGATGGGGTGAAAGTTTTGGATGATTGGGAGAAATAGCAACCCAAAATTATAGTTTATTCCTCAATTTGAAATAATCCCAAGCTTTAATCTTATGCTTTTTTCGCGAGATGGCATCGTTCCCATCCCCAATCACCTCCATGGCCAGGCGGTTTGACCGACTAGTGAATAACGGTTCCGATGCGCTGGAGACGTTTCCAAGTAATAAAGGGGAACCGCTTCAAATCCAATGAAAAATAGACAAATAGCGCCTCACCCAGAA
Source organism: uncultured bacterium (assembly GCA_964543925.1). Lineage (GTDB taxonomy): Bacteria > Fidelibacterota > Marinisomatia > SCGC-AAA003-L08 > TS1B11 > JADFNF01. The sequence goes on along the minus strand of CAZJBG010000113.1, from coordinate 7,058 downwards.
TGTACCGCTGGGGGACAAAGCCCCAAAAGCGCGAATCAAAACTTTGGTCCCGGTTATCGCCCATCATGAAATAATAGTTCTGCTCAACGACGTAATAGGTAACCGGCTGGCGGTCCACCATGAGCTGATCCCCTTCCAGCCGTACATCATGGCCGTCGATGATGGCCACATACCAAAGAATCCCCCGGTCGTTAGAAGTCCATAAGGTGTCTCCCCGGGCCGGAATTCGAATGGATCCGTAGTTATCCTTATTCCCATTACCACGGGGAAAAATATTGGGATCTCTCCACTCCTGGGGTTGAGGTGATCGATCGAGAAATTGGAGGTTTTTCGGGTGATAATACTGCTCCTCATCAACGGTGATCTCCCGGGCGTTAATGGTCACCGTCTGGCCCGGTCCAGCGATAAGCCGCTTGACATATTTATCGAGGGGATTATGGGGATACTTGAAGATCACCACATCGCCGCTTCTGGGTTGGCGAAACGCGGGCAGCCGAATCCAGGGGATGTCGAAGCCCAACTGGGTATAGGGGATCCCTAAGCGGTCGGGGGTTCGCATGCCGAAGATGAACTTGTTCCCGATGAGAAAATCCCCCACCAGGATGGTCTTCTCCATGCTGCCGGTGGGGACAATATAGGCCTCTACCACCGTGGCGCGCAGGGCCAGAGCCACCAGGATGATCAGTCCAAGGGAACGCATTTCGTGAAAAAATTTAGAGGGATCTCCTTGAGGGGGCCCCTGTGACCCAGCAGTCTTGTCTTTTAGATTTTTCTTAGGCATTGATTCTCGCATTTTCTTTTTGGCGTTTATCAATAGGCGGCCGCGCCGGACTCCCGCCGGGAATCGGCGGCGCCGAAGTACCACCCGGTTAGCGGATCGATATAGATGCTATGGGCCGCACCCATGTTGTCGATATCAGACCGCACCTTATGTCCCATACGCACCAATCGTTGCCGGGTTTCCGGGCTGATTGCCCGGGGCTCCGCCAAGATCACGTCAGGCATCCATTGATGATGAAAGCGGGGTGCCTCCACCGCATCCTTGATGCCGAGACCATAGTCCACCACGTTGACAATGATCTGGGCCACCGTGGTGATGATCGTGCTGCCTCCCGGTGATCCAAGCACCAGGAGCAGGGTATCGTTCCGGGTGACGATGGTGGGGGTCATGGAGCTGAGCATACGCTTGCCCGGTTCAATGGCGTTGGCGGAGCTGCCGGTGAGACCATACATATCGGGACGGTCAAGTTTGATGGCAAAATCGTCCATTTCGTTGTTCAGGAGAAATCCCGCCTCGGCCACCACCTCACCGGAGCCGTAGAGACCGTTGAGGGAGGTGGTCACGGAAACACCGTTGCCCCAGCGATCAACGACACTGTAGTGGGTGGTCTCCCGGGACTCCCGTATCATCGCCACACTCCCATGCTCAATATCCTTGCTTGGGGTGGCCCACCGGGGCGATACATCCTGCCACCGCTGGGCTGCGTAAGCATCCGAAATGAGCTCGCTAAGGGGCATGTCCACAAAGTCCGGGTCGCCCAGGAAGTAGGCGCGGTCGGCGTAGGATCGGCGCTCGGCCTCCACCAGGGCATGAATGTGTTCGGCGGAGTGATATTCAATCTGCGCCGGGTCCAGCAACTCAAACTGGTTGAGTATCTGGGCCAGGATGACGCCCCCCGATGAAGGCGGCCCCATGGTAATCACCTGTGTGTCGCGATATTCAAACACAATGGGTGGGCGCTCCACGGCCTGATAGGCGGCCAGGTCCCTTAGGGTTAGCAGTCCCCCCCGGCGTTCCATGTGGCCGGCCAGCAGCCGGGCCGTCTCACCGGTGTAAAACTCATCGGGACCCTGGAGGGCGATACGCCGGAGGGTGGCGGCCAGGTCGGGTTGCAGGAACAGGGCGTTGAGATTGGGGGGTCGTCCCCGAGGATAAAAGAGCTCACGGGTCGCCTCAAACCGGGTGAGGAACCGCTCGCGCAGGACCAAGTCGCGGTGCAGCTGATAGGTGACGGCAAACCCGGTTTCGGCCAGGTCCGCCGCCTCGGTCAGCAGCATGTCCCAGGGCAGACTGCCGTATTTCCCGTGGGCCAGGCCGAAGCCCCTCACCGTGCCGGGTACCCCGCTGGCCAATGTGCCCCTGGTAGAAAGGCCGGCGATGACCTCTCCCTGCTCATCAAGATACATGTCCCGGCTCGCCGCGGCGGGCGCTTTTTCCCGGAAATCGATGGTCGTCGCCGTGCCATCGCTGAAGCGGATGACCATGAAGCCCCCGCCGCCCAGGTTCCCCGACCGGGGCGTGGTCACGGCCAGGGCAAACCCTACGGCAACGGCCGCATCGACGGCATTGCCGCCGCGCCGGAGGATATTCAGTCCGAACCGGGAGGCAATCGGGTTCCCGGACACCACCATCCCCCGCCGGCCCACGGCGTCGGGATGACCGGCGGCGACCACCGTGACCAGCAGGGCAAGGATGAGCAGTGCCGTCGGCGGACGAGGCATCCGGAGCTTAATCTGCATGAATGGCATTCTGTAGGTGTGAAATATTCGGGCCTGCCTTTGTGAATCGGACTGATATTACATCGAAGCGCACCTCGGAGTCGATCCCTTTTTCAACGCAATAGTGCTGGGCGGCGGCCATGATGCGATCCCGTTTTTTCACCCCCACCTGGTCTTCCGGCGCTCCCCAGCCCCCCGGTACCTGGCTCTTTACCTCGCAGATGACCAGGGTGGTCCCCTCCCGGGCCAGGATGTCCAGCTCGCCCACATGGACGACCCGGTAGTTCATCTCGAGGAGCTCGTAGCCCCCCTCGATGAGGTAGGCCGCGGCCATGCGCTCTCCAAGGGTTCCCAGGGTTTTAGGGTCCTTGAGCTGGCCCCAATGGGGCAGGTGTTGGCGCACCGGCCTGAAGGACTGGCGGTGGATGGGACAGGCCCCGTGCGCTTCCAGGGACGCCAGATGGGCCTGGGTGCCGTAGCCCTTGTGCCGGTCGAAGCCGTACTCGGGGTAGACCTGGTGATACTGGACCATGCGGCGGTCACGGGTCACTTTGGCAATAATGGAGGCGGCGCTGATGGCCGGCTCGGTCTGGTCACCATTGATGATGGTCTCCTGCGAGGGATGTTTGAGGTGAATATGCTGGCCGTCGATGAGCAGGTGGGCCGGACGTTGGGGAAGATTGTCCAGAGCCCGGTCCATGGCCGCGATGGTGGCCTGGAGGATGTTGACCCGATCGATCTCCTCCCGCTCACTGATCCCGATGCCAACACCCAGGGCCCGGTCGAAGATTTCATCGTAAAGGGCCTCCCGGCGCTTGGGAGATAGTTTCTTGGAATCGGCCAGGCCGTCGATGGGGCGCTCCGGGTCGAGGATCACCGCCGCCGCCAACACGGGTC
>CAZJBG010000113.1:0-3652 GCA_964543925.1 uncultured bacterium | reverse complement strand
CTCGTCGATACCGGCGGTCAAACGTGCTTTAGCGTGCATGGGTTCGTGCGGGAATACGCCCTCCGAGGCGGCCTGGGGTTGTGCTAATAATAGGTGATGGTGCGACGTAGCACCTTTACCGTCATGAAATCCGATCCACGCTGTTCGGGCTCACCTTTTGATGACCATCCCAAGGTGGTCTTGGTGATCCAGTTGCCCCGCTCATCATATTCATATTGCGTCACCAGATTATATTTTAAGGTTCCATCGGCATTCAAACTGGCCTGCTCAATCATATTGCCCCGGTCATCGTAGGTGAAGGTCCAGTGATAGGCAACCGTGTTATCGACGTTGGTGCGAATCTTCTCCACCAGGGCGCCCCGTTCCGTGAACCGTTCCTCATTGCGGCCACCGAAATTCCCCCTGGCATCATAGCGGGTCCAACTCCGGTAAGTGCCCGAGGGATTATCAACATGGACGAACCGCTCTTCAAGGCGGCCGCCGGTGCCATAAAAGGACCGCTGATAATGCCCTGGATCAAGCCAGTCGATCCACAGCAGCATGCGTGATAGATCCTTGCCCATGGCGCTGGGCTGGGAAAGGGTGTTCCCTTCATCATGAAAAAACGCTGCTGGTGAGCGAGGCACCACAAGTGACCCGGTGGGACCAATTTGCGACGGGAGCGCAGCGCTTCCCACGGTATCCCAATGAGATGATTTCCTATTGCCCCCTGCATCATAGTCCACGGTGACGACCAGGCTTGATCCGGCAGGAATCGTCGGGTCTGACGGGTTCGTCTCTTCGGTAACCACCCGCTTAACGGGGCCCTGCAACCCGGCCCGCTCCTTCGACGTGGGGGAAGTCGGTGACTCCGGCTCCGCTCCTTGAAAAAATGAGGAAATGAGCACGCCCACAATGGCAAGGCTGAAAAATACCAGTACCCCGCGGCCGATTGGATCGGGTATCTCGTGAGTATTTTGCCGGCTTGACACACATTATCTATTGGAAATGCCCCCGAATGTTCCCGGCCCACGGCACGCCTACTTCGGGTGCCTGTCAATCTGCTACCCAGTGTTCGGCGTCGGGGAGAGTTCGTTTACGACGGGCTTCTCCCCCCCCCTCCAACGCTTCCTCAAGGGCCGCCCCACACCCCGTCACGCACGGGGCGCCGTGGGCCGGGCAGAGGCTCTCCGCCTGGAGGCCAGCCAGTTCCCGGGCTCCTAGCCGGACCTGGACCGGGTCAATATAGCCCGGTTGAACGGGAAACCGGTAGGGACCGTCCTCGTCACGGGTGATGAGGTCGCCGCAGAACAGGGCGCCTGAACCGCCCTTGGCCTCCACCAGCAGGGCGAAGCCGTTGGTCAAGCCCGTGGTCTGGATGGCCCTGAGCGGTCCCGGAAGACGGTCTCCAGCGCGGTACCACTGGTCCGGCTGATCGTCAAGGCTCCCGGCCCCCTCAGGAGCGTAGACCGGCACCCCGAACAGTTTGCGGTAGCGCCAGGCCGAGCGCTGGTGGTACCCCTGTGTAAGGCAGATGGCCGCCACCTGCCCGATCTCCGCCAGGGCTTGGTCGGTGAGGGGCAGGGGATCGATGAGCACCTTCCCCTCCGGGGACAGCACCGCGTAGGCCTCGCTACGAAAGTCGCTGAGGCGGTCGTCGTAAATCCACCAGTGGTACAGCCAGGGATTCAGGATGTGGATGCGGTCAGCCTGGTTACGGGGTTCTGAAATGGCTACTCCTTCGTGGTTTCACGCCCTCGGTTGCATGGTTCACGGCTGTTCTTACCGCGACAGCGGGAAATTACCCGCGAATCGGGGACAGGTCGAGTGTAAAGTAGCCCCCCGGCAGGTTAGGCTAACGCCAATCCACAACCGTCCAGTTGGCGCCGTCCGAGCGCAATACCAGGGCTCCGTCCCGGTCGGTGCGATGGACCACAACCGCTGCCTGCCGCAGGCGGTCCATAGCCTCAGGGGACGGATGGCCGTACCGGTTACGCCGCCCCACCGACACAACCACGCCCTTGGGTCGGCTGGCAGCCAAAAAGGCCTCGGTACTGCTGGTAGCCGAGCCGTGATGCCCCACCTTCAGCCAGTCGGCGTTAAGGATCTCGCCATAGGCCAACAGGCGCCGCTCCACCTCCCGCTCGGCGTCCCCCATCAGGAGCAGGGTCGTGCCGCCGTAGCTGATCCTCAGTACCAGTGAGGCATCATTGGCATCGGCAGCGTCGGCGGCCCAGGCGCTATCGGGGGCCAGGACCCAGAGTGCCACCTCGCCAAACTGAAAGGCTTCACCGGCCCCGGGGATGCGGATGGGCACCGCCGCCGAATCCGCACGGGCCTTCAAACGGCTGTAGACCCCGCTTTCATACCGGTTGGGGGTATCCCAGATTTCCCCCACCGGAAGGCTGCGCAACAGAACGTCCAGCCCTCCCAGATGGTCGGCATGGGGATGGGTGATGACCGCCAGGTCGACTCGGTGGACCCCCTGGCCCCGGAGATAGGGGAGCACCACCCGCTCACCGTAATCATACTGCAGGTTCCACCCGCCGCTGTCCACCAGCAGCTGGCGTCCATCGGGCAGGGCCAGGTGGATGGCGTCCCCCTGCCCCACATCGAGGACCGTCACACGTAGCGCCCGGCTTGCCAGCGCCCCGCGCCATACCATGAGGTTGGCCACGACCAGCGCCAGTGCCAAGAAGCGCAAACGGAAACGGACGCGGCCTGAGGCAAACAGGTAGGGAAAGGCGCTGACGCCCACCACCAGCACCACAATGCCGATGGCTCCGGGACGCCCCACCACCACCTGGGGATGGGGCAGCCGGGCGAGGAGGTCCACCGCTCCCTGCATGAGGGACAGGCAAAGCCAGATGGCGTCGGCAAAAAGGGACGCCAGCCCGCCAGAAATAGCCAGAGTCAGGAAGGCCGCAAGACTGCCGATGACAATGAACCCGGCCAGGGGGATCACCATGAGATTCGCCAGCAGACCGTAAACTGAAAAACTGTGAAAGATGATGAGGGTCACCGGCAGGGTTCCCGCCTGGGCCCCCAGCCCTACCAGAAACAGGTCCGCCACAAATCTGGAAGGCCAACGCCCATAGATCCAGCCCCCTGCCGCAGTGCCCTGCAGGGCACCCCTCAGGCGCGGGTAAATGTGCAGGATACCGGCCACGGCGGTGAATGAGAGCTGGAAGCTGGCGGTGAAGAGGCTCCGGGGATGGATCAGCAGGCTGATGATGGCCGCCGCCGCCAGGATATTCCAGACATCCGGTTTTCGCTCCAGGGCGCGCCCCCACAAGAACAGGATCGCCATGATGCTCGCCCGGACGACACTGGGCGGTGCCCCGGTGATGAGCGTGTAGCCCAGCAGCCCGATGCCCACCCCGGCCACCCGAGGGGCCTGGCCCCAGGGAACCAATCTGGCCAACCCGAGGAGGACCAGCACCACGAACCCCACGTGCAGTCCCGAGACGGCCAGGATGTGCCCCATACCCAGGGTACGCATTTGGCTCAGGAAGTCCTCGTCGATACCGCCCTTGACGCCCAACAGAAGCCCCGCGGCCAATGCGCCCCGGGACGCGCCGAGCCATTCCGCCAGCTGAGTCGTGACCCAGCGGCGGGTCTGGCCAACCCGAGGAGGACCAGCACCACGAACCCCACGTGCAGTCCCGAGACG
>CAZJBG010000112.1:0-8891 GCA_964543925.1 uncultured bacterium | reverse complement strand
AGGCCGGTTTCCACCGATAGCACCATATCCCCGGGGTGGAAAAAGGTCACCTTATCCAGATGGGTGAGGTCCCAGTGATACCCGGCTGCGGGGCCGCCTATGGAGTTGTGTTGCGCCCGGGCCTGGGTGATGAATGCCCCTACCTGGCTTCTCTCCTGGGGCCTCAAAGCACTACCGGGTTCGGGCCAGGGCAGGTCCGGGGAATTTGGCGCAGTGGGCGGTGCTGCCATGGTCAGATCCAGGCGCCCGGTGGCAGGGACCGAATCCCGCGGATTTCGCCACAGGTGGCCCCGGCGGGAAATATCTTGCCCGGATTCAGAAGACCGTCCCGATTCAGGCCCGATCTGAGTCGGCGCATCTGGGCCAGATCGTCCCGGGAGAACATGCGGTCGATCAGTCCGCGCTTCTCGACACCGATACCGTGTTCCCCGGTGAGGGAGCCACCCATCTCCAGACAGGCCATGAGGATATCTTCACTGCAGGCCATGGCCCGCTCACTCCCCTGAGATTCATCGGGATCGAACAGGATGAGCGGATGAATGTTGCCGTCACCCGCATGGCATAGGTTGGCAATGCGCAGCTGATGTTTTTCGCCCAGCTGGTAGATCGTCTGCAGGATGTCGGTGAGTTTGCTGCGCGGCACGACCCCGTCGTTGGTGTAGTAAGCCGGGGTGATGTTGCCCAGTGATCCGGCGGCATGCTTCCTGCCCAGCCACAACCGCTGGCGATCCGCTTCCGATTGGGCGGTATGGAACTGTACGGCGCCTTGCTCATTACACGCCCGGGCCACCGCCTCAGCATCGCCCCTGACCGCGTCCGCCTCCCCATCCACCTCGATCAGCAGCACAGCCGCCGCATCGGTGGGGAAACCGGGTTTCAGACGGGCCTCCACCGCCTGGATGCACAGATTGTCGATGAGTTCCAGGGCTGCGGGCAATACGCCGGCTCCCAGGATGGCCGACACCGAATCGGTGGCGCTGGCTACCGATGAATACACCGCCAGCATGGTGGTGGCGGACGGCGCCACGGGTACCAGCCGGACGATGATCTCCGTGGTGATGGCGATCGTCCCCTCGGTCCCCACCAGAAAGGTGGAAAAATCCGGGCCGCTGCTCACGGGGAAGGGGCCCCCGAAGCTGGCGATTTCCCCATCGGAGAATACCACTGTCTGGCCCAGAATATGGTTACTGGTGACGCCGTACTTGAGGGTGTGGGGTCCCCCGGCATTCTCGGCCAGGTTGCCGCCGATGGTACAGGCCATCTGGCTGGAAGGGTCCGGGGCAAACTCCAGTCCCCACGGCCGGGTCTGGAGGCTCAGATAATTGTTCACTACCCCCGGCTGCACTACGGCGTAGCGGTCCTCGGGGTGGATGGCCAGCAGCCGGTTCATACGGCTCAGCTGCACGATGACGCCTCCATCACTGATGGCGCCGCCGGACAGGCCGGTCCCGGCTCCCCGGGCCACAAAGGGCACACCCGCCGCGGTGCAGGCCCTGGCAATCTCGGAGCATTGGCGGGTCGAGAGGGGATAGACCACGCAGGCGGGGCGAGCGGCGTGCAGCGTCAGGCCGTCGGATTCAAAGACCTGGAGATCAGCCCGGCCCGTATCCACATGGTCCCGGCCGACAATACGGCGCAGCTGTTTCAACAGACGGGGAGGCAAAGCCATAGGCGAATTTTCACCGGTAGCCGGTGAACTCAAAGGAAAAAGCGACCCGGAAGAACCTCATGAGGTGCTTGGGATCACGATCTGAAGAGCAATAAGGCCTCTATATGCTCCGGCTCAAGTTTTGGATGTACCGCAGTTCGATCTGCTCCTCGGTCCGCAAGTAGAGCCAGGCGCCCAGGCCGATGGCCAAAGCCGCCGCTCCGGCTCCGGCTACGACAAACAGAGGCGCGATCTGCGGGATGGCCGGCAGGGCCAGATCGAGTCCTGGCAGGGTGACCCCCCATGTCGGTAGCGTGAGCCCCTTTAAAAGTACGACAACTTGCCGGTAGATCGTGCCGGCGTGACGCAAAGCCCACCACAGGCTGCCCAGGAACAGCCCCGCCGCCGGGAGCATCCATTCCGGTTCCCAGAATGGGATAGCCGGCGCCAGGCGGGGAACGGCCAGAAGCCGGGCCTGCAGACGGGGTGGCAGGTCCGCTTGGACCTCCCTAAAGATTTTGTCCAGTGCGTCAAACTGTGGCTCTTTCATACCGGACTCCCTTCATATTGCCCCAGGGCACCGGCCAGAACCGTTTTGGCCCGGTGGATGTGGGACTTGATGGTCCCCAGGGGCTGCTCCATAATATCCGCCACCTCCTCGTAAGACCTCTGGTGGAAATAATAGAGGGTGATCGCCATCTTCTGCTGCCGGGGTAGCTGCTCAACGGCATGGCGCACCGCCCGGTGCTTTTCACCGGCGAAGTAGGCCTCCTCCGGCCCCGAACCAGCCTCATCGATGAGCGGGTACGCCTGCTCGTCCTCCAGGGGAGCGGGACGGCGCTTACTCAAGTAGTCGTAGCAGACGTTCTTGACGATGCGGTAGATCCAGCTGGAGAGCTGGGCCTGGCCCTTGAACCTGTCCAAGCCGCGATAAATCTTGATAAAAGCGTCCTGGGTGGCGTCTTCGGCCAGAATATCGTCATTGAGGGTAAATAGGGCAATGTTATACACGTTTTTCCCGTGAGTTTCCACCAATTGTTGAAAAGCCAACTCCCGATCCCCTGACCGGAACCGCTGCAGAATCTCTTGGTCGGTTATGGCCGCCATTACTCCTATGACCGGTGAGCGTCCCCAAATGTTGCACCGCCAAGCTACCGGGGAAGCAAATAAAGTGCAACAAATCATTCCCTGGATCAGTCGTACGGGCAAACAAGGAGATCATAACATGATTGAAAAGGAAATAGTTGCTATTATAGCCATACTATCAACTTTCGGCGCCGGCGCGGTTGTTATCATTGTCCTGATTGTGTTCAAATTCCGGCAGCGGGAGCTCCAGAGCCAGGAGATCCGTGCGGCCATCGAGAAGGGCATTGAGGTGCCCTTTCCCCCGCCCAAGGTGCAGAACTACCGCACCAAAGGGCTGGTCTGGACCAGTCTCGGCGTAGCCCTGGTGATTGCCCTGGCGGTGGCGGTCAAGGTGACGGTAGCTGTATGGGGTTTGCTGCCGTTAGCGGTGGGGGTGGCTTACCTGCTCATCGACAAAGGTGAAAAAAAGGAGGAAGCAGGCAGCGAGACCGGCTAGACCTCTGCCGGATCGTTCGCGGGGTTTCGCCCGGCCATCACCCGATCGGTCACGGGCGTAGCCCTGCCTCAGCAGTGGGAGGGTCAGCCCTTGCCGGTTTCCTTCCGAAACTGGGCTTCCGCCGCTTCCTTCAGGCGATTGGTGACGGCGTAGTCCGAGTCGTGGTAGCCGTCCCAGGTGGCGGGGTAGATGCCGATGCCGGTGCTGGTGATGAAGGCCTCGTCCATATCATTGACTTCGGTGGCCTTGATGGGTGAGAGATCCACCTCAATCCCCATCTCCTCGGCCAGCTCGATGATCTGGTTCCGGGTTACGCCCGGCAGGATGCCCAGTGAGATATCCGGCGTGCGCAGGATGTTGTTCTTGACGAAGAAAATGTTCCGGACGGCGCACTCGGTAATCAGCCCATCATGGTTGATGAATACCGGCTCGAAGGCCCCGTGGTCCAGGGCGTCACGGATAGCCAGCATGTTGCCCAGGTAGGTCATGGATTTCAGGGCCGGTACCATTCGCCCCACCGGATAGTCCCACTGCTCCACGAAGTGAAGTTTCACCGGGAAATGGGGGTCCGTGTCCTGATACCGCAGACCGATATACAGGTTGGAAGTTCCTTCGTAACGGTAGGGCGCGCCGGGGACCGTGCCCCGGGTGCACATGAGGCGCAAGAGGGCGCGGTCCAGGTTGTTGCGTTGGATCAGTTCGTCCAGAAGAGCGACGACTTCACTGTCGGGAACCGGGAAATCGATTCGCAGGATTTTCATCCCTTCGTGCATCCGGGCCAGGTGCTTATCGGTCCTAAAGATGTTGCCGTTATTCACCATCAGGGTTTCAAACAGGCCGTCACCATACCAGAAGCCGCTATCCATAAATGGAACCGTGGCTTCGCTCTGGCGCACCCAGGCGCCGTTGGCATAAACGATAGGGTCGCTGGGGGTCGTTGGCTTCTGCGTTGTCATGAGGCCTTTCCTAAAAATTAATAAGCGCGAAGTTAACTTTATTCCGTGGGAAAATAGTGTAGGAAAATACACCCTTATCAATCAGGCTGGTGGGGAAATCCTCGCCCCTGAACGAGTCCAGGGGCGCCGTCTTCAGTTGAGCATCAATCCGGCGGGTAAGGACCGGCGGGTGGGGGGGCGACCATTTGAGGTGCGTCCCGATAAATCCGCCCAGCTTCAGGAAAACGTCCTCGTCCCAATCAGGATTGAACCTGAGTTGTCCATTTTGCAGCTGGAGGTGCCGGCTGCGGTCCCGACCCGACATTTCCAGAGAGACGAGACGTTGCAGCGGCGCATACAATTGGTCCTGCATCCGCCTTTCGAAGAGCTCCGTATCCACCTTACTGAACAGCCAGGCCCAGTCGTAGCCCGGCAGGCGTTCCTGCCATTGAAGGCAGTTTGCCGCCTCGCGCTGAAGATTCATCCAGACTGCCTTGGCGTGGAGTACCAGCAACCGGGCCACCAGGTTCCGCTGAACAGGGATATTGTGCAGCCAGAGCAGAAAAATGATGGTGGAATAGGGATATCGCCGGGCGTGGGAGTCAGCGCCCATGCCCGCCAAAAGGTTGGGGTTGCAGATATGGCCGAGTAAGGAGGGGATGCTGCCCGTAGAAGTGAGGATCTGGTGGCCTATGGACCGGGCCTTCGGGCGGCAGATGTCCCGGTCGACCCAGACCAGCCCCTCGCGGTTTTCCAGAGCGTGATCCGACAGCCACAAGGACGCGCCATCGTAGTAACCGGCCACTTGCCACTCCAGGTGATGGTGCAGAAAGGCCGCTGCAAGCAGGCCGTCCAGACCGGTGGAAATGACCATGGGGCGGCGCCGGTCCTTGAGCCAGGGGTGATGATCCAGGACAGCCTTGCGGGTCAGGGACGTCAACCCTTACCAGTTGATTTCGGGTTGGTCCACCCCGGGCGCGTCGCCCTTGCACAGCACCAGGATCCGGTCAATGGCGGTGGCTTTTCCCCGGGTCCGGTTCCAGATCTTGGTTACCTTGGCGCTGTCAGCGATGGGATCGATGACGATGTCGATCAGGTGCAGCGTGGTCCGGGCCGCCACTGCCTCCCACACCGCCCGCGCCAGGTTCAAAGGGGGCGATCCATTTTGGGCCACGTCGCCGATGATGAGGGCGCACACCCCGCCGGGCCGCAACAGGCGTTCCAGCTGCAGGATGGTTTCGTCCATGAAGGCCAGGTATTCGGGCAGGGCATGCCCGTCGTCAAGGCTCTGGTCGATGTCTTTCGCCGCCACGTCCAGGAACCACAGGCGTATCCAGTTGTACAGGCCGTATTTCACCACCTTCAGGTATGGGGGTGAGGAGACCACCAACTGGACCGACTCTGGCTGGACGACCTCATGCAGGTCACGCACGTCCCGGCGATAGGCTTCACCCCTCTGGATGGGTCTGCCTTGGCGGTAGAGTCGATTCAAACGCCGGCGGGTATTGCGGAACACGTCCAAAGGGAGGTACTGCAGGTCTTTTTCCTGCACGTACTTGCGGATATAGGCGGGGCTCATGGAAAAGGTGTTGGGCATGTCGATGCTCAGATAGATGGAATCGGAGCCGTTCGCGCGATATTTTCCGTGTAAAATGCCCAGGATCGTCGCGCGGATGAACACGTCTTCAGGGCTGTCTGCCAGGGCTGCTTTGAGGTAGGTCAGCTGCCGGAGTGTGTTGGGATGAAAAACGGCGGTGATGTCGCTCTTCGGCTCCGGTATCCTCTCAGTCCCTGAGGCATAGCCCCGTTCCAATTCATCCAGCCGGGCCAGGACGGCGTCCTTACCTGGCGGCGACACCTTGGCCCTGGAGAGGGTGTATGCCAGGGGGTTCAGGTCGTTGGCGATGCCGACCCGCCCGTCTACGCAGGCCTGGGTGGGGGTCGTGCCCCGTCCGCTGAAGGGGTCCAGCACCCGGTCCCCCGGCCGGGTGAACCGTTCGATGAAATAGTGGGGAATGCGCGGGGGAAACATGGCCATGTAGCTGCACATGGGGTGGAAGGGGTGCCCCCAGGTCTTGGGCAGGTCTTTCCACACCGGCGTGATGGGTGGAGTTAGCGTGAGGACCGGGGCGCGCATGGCTGGGGGAATGTAACGCCTCGTTAGGGTCGGGTGCAGGGCAAAAGCAGAAAGGGACGCCAACCGGCGCCCCTTTCTGTCAAAGCAGTTGGGAAGACCGGTCAGCGCAACGTCAGGCCGATGCCTATGTTGTGGGCGGCATATTCACCCCCATTGTAATCATAATTAATGCTGAGCAGGGCCAGCTTCAGGCGTCCGCCTACCGTAAAGCGCAGCTTGTTTGTGCCTGATATCTCAATGTTTGTATCCAACAGGGGCAAATCGGTGACGTCCACCACCAGCTTGGAGTTTTCAATACCGAGCCCGCCATAGACGGTGAGGAAGGGAACGGTTTTGCTGGCCTGAAGAGAAATGATACTGCTGTTAAGGGTAATAAAATCAGCCACGTTGAGGTTTGTGGCATAATAGCCTATCGACAAGGCGGGGAACACCAGGGGGATGGTCGGTATGAACCTGTTCAAACCGATTTTAATCCCGTAACCGGAGAAAGAAAAGGATGATGAATCATCCAATGGAACCTCGACGGGTAAGCCGCGGAAGGTGAGTTCGATACCGAAGGGTAACCCCAGCCCTATTTGGGGCATGATCATGGGGAATGCCGATGTATTGACCACGCCGCCAATCTCAATGTCCGGTAGATGCTCAGCGATGGTATCTGCGAAGGAAGGTGCAATAAGGTCAATCGCGAATTGTGGGATACCGCCGTCTGACAACTGGCTGCGGATGCCCGCCTCTACCGCTGCCCGATCGGGTGAGATTGGATCTGTATCCGGACTACCGAATTCCGGGCCGAAGAAGGTTGAAACGGTGCGATCCTGTTCATAGAAAGTGTCGAGATTCAGGCTGACATCAACGGGAGCATACCCGGGTATATCAAAGGTGATGGTTTCCACATCCGTGGACGGGATGAAAAAATCATAGGTTTGGGCCGCCTCCGGTATTGCGGTGAAGGAGGCATTGAGCGTAAGGTCGAAACCCAGGATTTTATGAGGGCGGGCAATCCTGAAAATGCCGTTATTCACGCCGGTTCCAAAGGCGGTTACCATCGGCTGCAGGTAACCCTCAGCGTTCTCTTTCACCATCTGTCTCAGGGTTCCCTCAAGGCCTTCGCTCTGGCCCCAAGCCGGGGTTGCCAGCAAAATAGCCAGCGGGAGGGCCAGTAGTTTGACGGTAATATTCTTCAAGGTTTCAGCTCCTTCGCATTAGCGGGTCGTTAGATTTCTAAAAAAGTTTGCCAAGTTAGAACAGGAGGATGGTGATATCGTTTGAATAGGTCGCCCCTCTCCCCCTGCATTTGATCGGAATTGTATCAATTCCTTGGCGTAAAAACAAGTTATATCCTTTCCGGGAGGTCTGGCTGTGCGCTGGGTCAACTATTCGCTCATTGACCAATGGGCGGTCAGTTGACCAGAATGAGCCGCTCCACTGTCTCCCACTGGCGGTTCGAGCCGGTGTCCCGGGCCTGGAACACCAGCAGATATTGGCCGGTCTTGAACCGTACCAGGTCCAGGGATTGGGCGCTCCAGGTAACGACACCGGTTCCCGGCACCGGCCCCGCGTTGAAGATACTGGCCAGCTTGCGTCCGGCCAGGTCGTAGATGGTTATGTGGAGGTTAACGGCCGGGAAAGGGGTCGCATACTGCAGCGTGAGGATCGAGGTGGGTCGGTTGATCTCCAGCGGGTTGGGCGAGAGCGTCAATCCGGTTTGGTCGGTGGGGGCCGGGGCTGAATTTGGCCGGCCGGCGGTGTGTCCCCGGGATGACGGGGAGACAACCCATGACGATTCTTCCTGGGACGGTAGCAGGGGACTCACCTTTTCCAAGGACCGGCCCGCGGACGTGCGGGCCAGCAGGGTGTAATCCACTGCATCGATGATGGCGGCTGTGGGGCTGAGGAGGGTCACCTCATCGCCGGTATTATTGAGGGTCGGGAAGCCCGGGACGACGATGACCGCCAGGTCCGGGGACCCAGCGCCCACCCCGGCCGAATCGCCGGTGACCACTACGTACCCGCCGGCGGGGAGATCTGTCGCCGGTAAAAATACGCCGGCGGTCTGATCCCGAAGCTGCCACTGCTTCAGGTTTACCACGCTGGCGGTCGTATTCACCAGTTCCACCCATTCCGGCTCGCCGCTCATCGGCGTATACATGATCTCGTTGACGGCCAGGGCCATGGATAAAGGCGGGATGTAGGCCTCCACCTGCACGGTGTCGTTGCGGGCGGCATAGTCCCCTGGGGCAACCACCTCGACGATGAAAGGGTAAAAGCCGAGGGTAGCGGGCGGCGCCTCCCACTGAAAGGTGATCATCCTGTTTGCGCCGGCCGCCAGGAGCGGTATAGCGGCCATGACCACCCCTCCCACTTGCAGCGACCCCGTCGTCGTCACCACGCCAACGTTGGTGATGTATGCGCTGATGGTAAAATCCCTGGGGGGCGTGGATAGCTGCACGTTGACACTATCCAGGGCCAGGTCGATTTCCCGGCCGGCCACCGAGTTGAGGCCGCCGGGGGTGCCGAATAGCTGTAGAGCGGGTCGCCAGTTCGCCGGGGAACTACAGTCGTCAAGGATCACCTTCTCCAGGGAGTGCC
>CAZJBG010000111.1:0-8919 GCA_964543925.1 uncultured bacterium | reverse complement strand
CCTTACAGAAGCATTATCGCAGGCTTTCCCCTTGCCTTGAACGATGGTCAAATCCCTTCATAAAATGAAGATCCTGATCGTTACACCGACCTACAACGAGCGGGAGAATGTTGAAGCTCTGTTGGCCCGCATTCATGAGATTGTGCCCAAAGCCCATGTCCTGATTGTCGATGATAATTCACCTGACGGTACGGGGGATTACGTCAGGGAGCGAGCGGCGGGAGTAACCTGGATCCACCTGCTTGCGCGGCCTGACAAACTGGGTCTGGGTACCGCCTATTGTGCGGGTTTCGCCTGGGCCTTGGAAAAGGGTTACGACGTCGTCATCCAGATGGATGCCGACCTATCCCACGATCCGGTTAAAATCCCCGAGATGCTCAACCTGATCCAGTATAACGACCTGATCATCGGCAGCCGGTATATCAAGGGGGTCAACGTCGTGAACTGGCCCTTGAGCCGCCTGATTCTCAGCTGGGCCGCCAACATCTACGCCAAGGTGATCACGGGTGTTCCCGTGTGGGACTTGACCGGCGGGTACAAATGCTGGCGGCGGGAAGTACTTGCCGACCTGGACATCGCGACCCTCAAATCCGAGGGATACTCCTTTCAGATCGAAACCACCTTTCGGGCCTACACCCTGGGTTACCGCGTCAAGGAAACCCCCATCGTGTTTGTGGACCGTACCGTTGGGGATTCGAAGATGTCCAAGGGAATCATCTTCGAGGCGGTCTGGATGGTTATCCGATTGAAATTATTCCACCTGATGCATGTTATCCGGAATAAATGGTTTGCCCCTGAGGAGGCCAAACGCCCGACAGAGACATGACGCTTTCGGTCATCGTGGTCAGCTACAACGTCCGTGAGTTCGTTAAGCAGTGCCTCCACTCATTGGGCCGGGCTCACTTCACGGGCCAGGTCGAAATCGTGGTGGTGGACAACGACTCCTACGATGGCACCGCCGATATGGTGCGGCGCCGATTCCCTGAGGTCCAACTCGTGGCCAATCCATCGAATCGGGGCTTTGCCGCCGCCGTGAACCAGGGCGTGGCCGCCTCCACCGGGGAGTTCGTCCTGCTCCTCAACCCCGATACCATCGTGGAAGAGCAGACCCTCCAGGTCCTGGCCGATTATCTGCGAGCCCATCCCGATGCCGGGTGTGTGGGGCCGAAGATACTCAACAGTGACGGCAGCCTCCAACCGGCCTGTAAACGCAGCTTCCCAACGCCGTGGGTGGCCGTGACCCGCCTCCTCGGGTTGGCCGCGTTGTTTCCTAAAAGCCGCCTGTTTGCCCGGTATAACCTGACCTATCTGGATCCCGACCAAACCCATGTGGTGGAGGCGGTGAGCGGCTCGTGCATGGTCTTCCCCCGGCGGGTGCTGGAGGAGATCGGGCCCATGGACGAATCCTTTTTTCTTTTTGGGGAAGACCTGGATTACTGTTACCGCATCTCTCAGGCCGGTTACCAGGTGGTCTACCACCCGGCGACCCAGATCGTGCACTACAAGGGGGAGAGCCTCAAAACCGCGCCGTTCGACAACCTGAGAGCCTTCTACGATGCCATGGAAATATTTTCGGCCAAGCACGACTCCTTTTCGGGCGGGGTGATCACCCGGACGTTCATCCGGCTGGGGATTCGGTTGCGGTCCTGGATAGCCTATACCCGGAGCTACCTGGCCACTTTCTCCTCCCTCCTCATTGACGCCGGGGTTATCGGAGCGGCCTTCTTTATCATGATCCTGGTTCGGTTTCTCCCCGATCCCCTGATTCGCACCCGCCACATGCTGGTCAACTACGCACCGGTGGTGGCGGTCTATGTGGTCCTGTGGTTGGTCATCGGCGGGCTGTTTCAGATTTATGGGCGCTACGTCCTCAGTTACAGCCGGGCGCTCATTGCCTCGTTCATCGGATTCCTGGTCATTGCCACCCTCACCTACCTCTATCAGGATGTGGCCTATTCCCGAATCGTGCTGGTATTGGCCTCCGCCCTGGTGGCGGTGATGCTCCCCGGCTGGCGGATGGTGGTGCATCTCCTCCAGGCCGGTCATAGAGTGGGGGACAGCTACCGGGCCAAACGGCCATCCCTGTTCTCCCGCCGGGCCATCATCATGGGGGTCGGTCCGGAGGGACAGCGCATCGCCAAACTGCTGCTTAAGCGACCCGACAAGGGCCTTGATCTCCTCGGATATGTCGACGATCATCCCGGCCCGGAGGGGAGTCCGGGGGACGTGTTGCCCTTTCTGGGCCGGACCCAGGAGCTGCGCGAGCTGGTGAGCAAATTCCGCATTCAGGAAGTGATCGTCCCCGAGGAACGTTTCACCACCGGCCAGCTCATGGCCCTATTGGAGCAGACCCGGGACCTGCGCCTCCTGTTTCGCATGGTGCCCCACCAGGACGACGTGATGCTGGGCAAAGCGAACGTGGAGCAGATCGGCGACGTCCCTTTCGTGAACCTGGAGGCGACCCTCTACCGCCGTTTTCACCTGCTCTCCAAACGTCTGTTTGACCTGCTCGCTTCGGGCTTGCTGATTCTGCCCCTGCTACTGCCCCTGCCCTTTATCTTCCTGATCTATGGGCTGGAGCGTCAAATGGTCTGGTCGGTAGATGGGCGGCAGCGGCGGGTCTGGCTGCTGCGCAGGGGCCGGGAGGGCCTGCGGCGGCTGCCCCTGCTTGGGGCCATCTTCAAGGGGGACCTCAGCTTCGTCGGAGGCGAGTTGGTGCCCATCACCGAGCCCGACCCGCAGCTGCTGTTCAAACCGGGCATCACCGGCCTGGCCCAGCTGCGGCGCAGCGCCAGCGAGCCGGAGGCCGCCCGCAGCTACCAGCACTACTACCTGCAACACCAGTCCCTGACCTTCGATGTGGAGATCCTGCTGAAGGCGCTATTTCGGATTTAGGGCGGCCAAACCGTCTTTTACACCCTTTAGATACCCTGTAATATCATACTGGCATTCACCTGTTAAATCGTTATATACTCCGGGCGCTATGGCAAAATATATATTAGACTTTGAAAAACCCCTCCGTGATCTGGAGGCAAAAATTGAGGCTACCAAGGTAACGGCCCTGGACCGGGGCATCGATATGTCCAAGGAGATCAAGAGCCAGCAGGAAAAACTGGCCAAGGCATCGGTGGATTTCTACAAAAACCTCACCCGGTGGCAGCGGGTCCAGATGGCCCGCCATCCCGAGCGCCCCTACACCCTCGATTATATCGAGAAAATCACCGGCTCCTGGATGGAGCTCCACGGTGATCGCCACTACGCCGATGACAAGGCCGTGGTAGCGGGGCTGGCTACTCTCGGTGACGAAAAGGTTGTCATCATCGGTCAGCAAAAGGGACGGGGTACGCGGGATAACGTCTACCGCAACTTCGGGATGCCCAATCCCGAGGGCTATCGCAAGGCCCTGCGGATCGTGGAGTTGGCCGCCAAATTCAACCGCCCGGTGATCTCGATCATCGATACCCCCGGGGCCTATCCCGGCCTGGGGGCTGAAGAGCGGGGCCAGGCCGAGGCCATCGCCCGGAACATGCTGGTCATGTCCACCCTGCCGGTACCCATCATTATCCTGGTGATCGGCGAAGGGGCTTCCGGCGGCGCCCTCGGCATGGGGGTCGGCGACCGCCTCCTGATGCTGGAGAATACCTGGTTCTCGGTCATCAGCCCTGAGGGGTGCGCCTCGATCCTCTACCGGGATGCCAGCCGGGCCAGCGAGGCCGCCGACGCCATGCGGGTCACGCCCGAGGATATGGTGGCTATGGGCATCTGCGACCGTATTCTGCCCGAACCGTTGGGCGGGGCCCATCAGGAATTTAAGGCCATGGCCGCTACCGTCAAGTCGGTCCTATTGGAGACCCTCGATGAGCTCAAGAAATTGTCGCCGAAGAAACTGGTGGCGGCCCGCATCAAGCGTTACGATCAAATCGGCCAGTGGCAAGAATAGACCTGACTCATCGCCACCGGCTCCGGATCATCTACGCCCAGACCGACCGGATGAACGTGGTCTACTACAGCCGCTATTATGAGTTTTTCGAAGCGGCCCGGAGCGCCCTGCTGCGGCACATCCAGGTGCCCTACGCCCAACTCGAGCGGGAAGGTTACCTGCTCCCGGTGGTGGAAAGCCACTGCCGCTACCACCAGTCGGCGACCTTCGAGGACCTGCTGATCATTGAAAGTCACCTGGAGGATGAACCGCTGGTGAAACTGAGGATCGCCTATCAGGTGTTTAAAGAGGGGCAGACGGCGGCCATCGCCACGGGCTACACCGTCCATTCGTTTGTCAATCGGGAGATGAAACCGGTTCGGGCGCCGGATTTTTTTCTCGCCGCCCTGCACAAGTACGCCGGGCAGCTGCTGGAAGACTATCGGCATCCCGGCCCACAGGCAGCCAGCCGGCGGCGTAGGTTCAAGCAGATGCAGGGGTAAATGGGCGTGATGGCCGAGCTGTTTGGGCTGGTGGGGGCTGTCCTGGTGGGCTACGGGGGCTTTCTGCTGTGGATGCGGCGGGGGCTGTCCAACCTGTCCGACGGGGCGGGGCAGGGCCAGCTGGACGTGACGGTTGTCGTCGCTGCCCGGGACGAGGAGGCCAACCTGCCCCGGCTGCTGGCCGCCCTCCAGGCTCAATCCTACCCCGTGGAGCGGCTGGAGCTCATCGTCATCGATGATCACAGCACCGATGAGACCTACCGGGTGCTGACCGACCACGCCAAAAAGATACCCAACCTGCATCCCCTGCGCAGCGCTGACCCGCCGCCGGGATGGGCGCCCAAAAAGTGGGCCCTGACGACGGCCATCGAGGGGTCGACGGGTGAGATTATCCTGGTCACCGATGCCGACTGCCTGCCCGGCCCCCGGTGGGTGGAGACGGTGGCGGCCTACTTTGATGACCCGTCAACCGGGATGGTTATGGGTCCGGCCCCCCTGATCTCGGAGCAACCGAACCGGTGGTGGGAGGCCTTGCGCCTGGACAGCTGTTCGGTCGATGCCCTGGCGGCCGGGGGCGCCGGTCACGGCCTGGCCCTGACCTGTACGGGGCGCAACCTGGCCTACCGGCGGGCAACCTTCGATGCAGTGGATGGCTTTCAGGGGGTGGCCCATGTTGCCTCGGGAGACGACGACCTGTTGATGCTCAAGATCGCCGCCACGGGACGCTGGAAGGTGAGATTCGCCCTGGCAACCGACGCCGTGGTGCCCTCACCGCCGCCCCCGGACCTGAGGACCTTTATCCGCCAGCGCCTGCGGTTTGCCTCGAAAGGTCTCCTGTACTACGGCCTCAAGACCGCCCCCGGTTTCAAGGTGATTCTCCCGATGATCTATGTGGCCAACCTGGCGGCGGTGGTGAGCCAGGTAGCCTTCATGGTGACCCTTGAGCCCTACTGGCTGGCGCCCCTGCTCGTCAAGCTGCTGGCCGAGGGCGGGCTGGTCACTCCCTACCTGCGCCGGATCGACCAACGGGTGCGCATGGGGACCTTCCTGCTCACCGGGCTGGTGCACCCCTGGTACGTGGTGATGATTGGCCTTTTGGGCAATTTTTACACGGTGACCTGGAAGGGGCGGCGCTATCAGGGGCGGCGGGTGGCGGGAAGGAGCGAGTGAGGACCGGCGGAAAGTAACAACCTAATAATATCATCGGAGACATCTAACGATATGCGAAATAAACTGCCGAGCAGGTCTCTTGTGGCCTGTTTTCTTTTCCTGAATCTTCCGGCCGGATTGTCAGCCCAATCGGCCTTCAATTTCGTCGTGCAGAACCATTCGACAGCGGATGGACATGTTCTGACCCTGAAAAGTTATATGACCCACCACTACGAGAATAGAACCTGGGGTACGTTCGGTTATTTTCTGTTTCAGGAAACCTGGGCTGAGGCCTATGGGGGCCTGTTGATTTCCCCCAGACCGTGGGTTGAGCTGGGCGCCGGCGCCGGCCTGGAACAGGCGGATGATCCCTGGCGCGTCCTGCTATCTATCTGGCTGGGGCATTCAAAACTGTCGTGGCTGAACCTGTTTGAGGAGGGCGGCAGTGGGTACTGGTTCGAGAGTCTGCTGGTCTATCGATCCGGTGAACGCGTGGGTGTGGGGCTACTCGCCCAAAGGTACGTGGGGCTGGGGCCGTACTTTGAAATAAACCTGCCCCAATCGCCCATTCAGCTGTGGGTCTCACCGGCCTATGACTGGGAGCGTGAAGGCATGGGGATCCTCGCCAACCTGCAGCTGAACTACTGACCCGGCGGCGGCGGATGCCCCGCAGGCTTACTCCTCGACGTGCTTGAAGGTGACCGGTCCCGAATCCCCGGTGCCCGAACTGGCGACGCCTTCGATGGTGGAGGAATCGGTTAATTTCCCGTTAAAATCGGCCCCCACCTGTTCAATTTCGTAATGCACCACACCGTCCTCGTAGCTGAAGGCAATGGGGAAATCGTAAGCGCCCATGACCGGAACATCCATCGTGGCGGAGAACATTCCATCTTCCGAGCTGGAAATGTTCAGGATGACCTCCATATCACCCTCAGGGGTCTCGATGTTGGCTTTCCAGGTGCCGGTAATGTCAACGGCTGCCAGAGCCGGAGCGGGCGCTTTCGTGCGCGCCGCACAGGACAGGCCCAGGCCCATGAGCAGGCCGGCGTACACGACGGTTCGGATGGCATGGCTAGGGCGACTTTTCACAGTGATACCTCCTGATCTTTTTAGGGAAGGATTCTCGCGTTTTTAAAACGGCCTTAAGTTACGCCCCATTAGCGACAATCCTATCTTCTTTTGGATGCTGGACAGGCCCGCTGATGCCGGTCAGCCGGGCAGGAGAGCCGTAACGGCCCCTAGAAGAACCGGTGCCGGTTATCGATGATCTTGGCCTGGTCCCTTAAATCGTCAATCCACTGGCTCCAGGCCGTGTTCAGCCGCCGGTCAAGGAGCCGCCGGTGTTCGGTCCCCCGCACAGCTCGAAACTGCTCCGCATCGGGCTCCTCAAGGGTCACCAGCCGGACGATAGCCTGGCCCCGTTCAAGGGTGACCACGCCGCTGACCTGGCCCGGGGCCATGGTTTTGAGGACACCGGCCAAGCGGGCGCTACGGCCAATGCCGGTGAAACTGCCGGCCAGGGAGGCCGTCACGCCGGTGACGTGGCTGGCTTCGGGGAAGGTGGCCGCCGCCGCCGACCAGTCATCCCTGCCGGTCAGCTGCTCCCGGAGATTGGCCATGATGAGCTCCACCTGCACCTGGGCGGCTTCCTGCTGGAGGGCGCGCTCGATACTGGCGCGCACTTCCTCCAGGGGCTGAAATCCCTGGGGACGGGCCTCAGCCAGACGGGCAACCAGGTAACTTAGGTCGTTTTCAAGGACGCTGGATACGGCCCCCACCTCGGCCTCAAAGGCGAAGCGCACCACGGCCCGCAACATGCCCACCGGGGGGGGCAGGAATTTGTCGGCGATCTGGAGAGCGGGTGAGGTGTGGACGGTGAGGCCGTGAATCTTGAGGGCCGCCTCGAAAGATGAATCGGCGGCATCGAATGAAAATATGTTGGCCTGGCTCCTCATCTGGCTCACCGACTGGGGGCTGATGCTGACGTTCAGCAGGATATGGCTTGCCTTGATCTCGGGACCGTTCTCGCCCTCCCTGCGCTCCATAACCTTAATGACATGGTAGCCGAATTGGGTTTTCACCGGCCCGACCAGCTCACCGGCCTGGGCAGCGAAAGCGGCCTCTTCAAAGGGCCCCACCATCTGTCCTTTGCCGAACCATCCCAGGTCGCCGCCGCCAGGTCCCGAGCCGGGATCTTCGGAATACTCGAGGGCCAGCTGGGCAAAATCTTCCCCGCCCCTGGCCCGCTCGATCAGCTGCCGGGCCGTCAGAAAGACCTCGGCGGAGTCTTCCGGTGTGGGCAACTTTTCCCAGACCACATAGTCGATGATGCGCGTGGCGGGCAGCGCATAGGTCGCTTTATCCCGGGCATAGGCCTGTTCGATATCCTGGTCAGTCACCCCGATATCGACGGGGTTGATTTTGCTGGTGGGTACATAGATAAAGTCGATGGTGGCCCGGGTGTTGCGGTCGTACCAGGCCGACTTGACTTCCGCTTCTGAGGTATAGGTCAAGGCCTGGATGATGGCGTTCATTTTTTCGCCGGGCAGCACATTGCCCAGATAAGCCTCCACCGGGGCCCACTCGTTGCCGGCCGGGTTATTGAGGGCCTGGAAGTACAGGTTGGGATCGAACTGACCATCGCGCTGAAACGCTTCATTCTGCCGGATGAAGGGGGGCGGGTAGTTCTGCAATACATAGTAGATTTCGTCACCGGTGGCTTCCAGGCGCCGATCCTTCATCTCCGGCAGCAGCACGTGCCGGGCGATGACATTTTCCCAGGCCTCGGTTTCGGCCTGGTCGACCAGCCGGTCGTTGAGCTCGCCGAACCGCTCCCGGGCCTGCTGGGTTTGCAGGGAGATGGCCTGGCTGAGTTCGTCGATGGTGATCCGGTCGGCGTTCACGGCGCCGACGGCATTGCCGGTCAGGTTGCTGCCGAGTAGCTGGTCGATAATGTTGGCGCCGCCCACCAGGCCCCCGATGGACAGACTGAGGATGAATATGAACAGGAAAGCCCAGAGAACGATGTGCTGTTTTTCACGAATGGAGGTGAGTGTTGCCACGGAATGTTTATCCCTTATATTGAATCAGATGCCAACCCGTGCGTTGACGGGCCAGCTAGCGAATTTACCGCTCCCTCACGGGCAAATCAATTGACACCGGCCGGGCCGGTTGCCACCGGGCGGTAAGCGGTTAAAGCAAAGTCCCCGAATCGGGGTTGATCGGGGACAGAGGGTCTCTGATTGCTCCCTGCCGAGACTCGGGCAGGCGCGATGTTGGTAAATCTGTTTTCAGTGGAGATAGCCGGGATCGAACCGGCGACCTCTTGAATGCCATTCAAGCGCTCTC
>CAZJBG010000110.1:0-9123 GCA_964543925.1 uncultured bacterium | reverse complement strand
CATCATCTCTACAAGTTTCTCCGCACCAATCAGGACACCTGCATCAACCAGAAGCCCCGGGTCCGGCCGGGTCAAAAGGTTAAGAAAGGTGATCTGCTGGCCGACGGATGCGCCACCAATCAAGGGGAGCTGGCCCTGGGACGGAACCTGCGAGTGGCCTTCATGCCTTGGCGGGGATACAACTTCGAAGACGCGATTATCATCAACGAAAGCCTGCTCAAGGAAGATATGCTCAGTTCCATTCATATCAAAGTGGCTGAACTTGAGGTACGGGACACCAAACGCGGCGCCGAGGAGCTCACCAACGAAATCCCCAATGTGAGCGAGGAAGCGACCAAGAACCTGGATGAAAACGGCGTCATCCGGGTGGGGGCGGAGGTCAATCCGGGCGACATTCTGGTCGGCAAAGTAACGCCCAAGGGGGAAACCGACCCCACGCCGGAAGAAAAGTTGCTCCGAGCCATCTTCGGTGAGAAGGCCGGGGACGTGAAAGACACGTCCAAGCGGTGCGATTCGGGCATCAGGGGGACGGTCATCAAGACCCAGCTGTTCGAGCGCAAAGGCACCCGTAGCCGGGCAGAGGACAAGAAAGCCATTGTAGATCTTCAGTCCAAGGCCAAGGGCGAGCGCATTGCCCTGATGGACAAGCGCAACGCACTGATTACCGGCCAGATGATCGGCCAGCTGTCCGGCGGCATTCGCGACCTGGCCGAAAACCGCACCCTGATCAAGGCTAAAACCAAACTTACCGAAGCTAAGGTCTCTAGCCTTGACTTTGACCGCCTCAGCCTGAAGTCACCGTGGGTGGATGATGCCAAGACATGGGACAATATTCTACATGTTCTCGAGGGGCACCGAACGGGGCTTATGGAAATCGAGAATAACCTGGAAAGAGAGATCTTCAAGATTCGGATCGGGGATGAGTTACAGCCCGGTGTCATCAAGCTGGTGAAAGTCTACATTGCCAATAAGCGCAAGATTTCCGTGGGTGATAAGATGGCCGGCCGTCACGGTAACAAGGGTATTGTCTCGGTGATTGTGCCCGAGGAGGATATGCCCTTTATGGAGGACGGCACCCCCGTGGACATCATCCTCAATCCTCTCGGTGTGCCGTCGCGCATGAACGTCGGTCAGTTGTACGAGACCATGTTGGGCTGGGCCGGCAAGGTCTTGAACAAATTTTATGCCACCCCGGTCTTTGATGGGGCCCGGCAAAAGCACGTGCGCGAAGAGATGGCCGCCGGCGACCTGCCTCCTGAAGGAAAAGTGTATCTGCGAGATGGCCGTACGGGTGAACTGACCGATAATCCCGTCACGGTGGGCGTGATTTACATGATGAAATTGAGCCATCAGGTGGATGACAAAATGCATGCCCGCTCAACCGGCCCCTATTCCCTCATCACCCAGCAGCCCCTGGGCGGCAAGGCCCAGTTTGGCGGCCAGCGCTTCGGTGAAATGGAAGTTTGGGCCCTGGAGGCCTACGGCGCCGCTCACACATTGCAGGAACTGTTGACAGTCAAGTCCGACGATGTGGAAGGGCGGTCCAAGCTCTATAACAACCTGGTGAAGGGCGAGAATACTCCCCTGCCCGGCATGCCGGAGTCCTTTAACGTGTTGCTCAAAGAACTGCAAGGTTTAGGTCTTAACATTACCTTAGACTAGGTAGGGAATCGAATTGGTATACATTAAACCCCCACAAAGAGCCGTACGCCAGGACATCAAGTCCATCACTCTGAGCCTCATGAGCCCGGAGATGATCCTTAACCAGTCCTATGGCGAGGTACTCAAGCCCGAAACCATCAACTACCGGTCCTACAAGCCGGAAAAGGACGGCCTGTTCTGCGAGCGGATTTTCGGGCCGGTGAAGGATTGGGAATGCCACTGCGGCAAGTACAAGCGCATCCGGTACCGGGGTATCATCTGCGATCGATGTGGCGTTGAAGTCACCCGCAAGAAGGTCCGCCGCGAACGGATGGGTCATATCACCCTGGCCGTTCCGGTCTCCCATATCTGGTACCTGAAATCCATTCCCAGCAAGCTCAGTTATCTCCTGGGTTACTCCACGAAGAACCTGGAAAAAATCATCTATTACGAGAATTACGTGGTCCTTAGCCCGGGTCTTTCCGGCAAGGAGTCCGGGGAACTCGTGGACGAAATTGAGTTCATGGCCCTCGACGAAGAGTTCGGTCCTGGGGCCGTATCCGATGAGGACCGGGAAGCCGGTCATTATTTCCGGGCATTGATGGGCGGTGGCGCTCTACGTGAAATGATGCAGAATCTGGACACGCCCGCCCTCATTGATGAATTGACCAAGGTGGCCAACGAGTCCACTTCTACGGGCAAGGCGGAAGATGCCCTTAAGCGGCTACGGGTTCTTAAAATGTTTGATCCCCGGATTGAACGGACGGTGCCCAATAAAGCCGACTGGATGGTTCTCACCGTTCTGCCGGTTACGCCGCCCGAATTACGTCCCCTGGTGCCCCTGGAGGGAGGCCGCTTTGCCGCTTCGGACCTGAACGACCTTTACCGCCGGATCATTATCCGGAACAACCGTCTCAAGCAACTCCTGGAAATCAAGGCTCCCGATGTCATTCTCCGAAATGAGAAACGCATGCTCCAGGAGGCGGTGGATAGCCTGTTCGATAATTCCCGCCGCGGTACGGCCGTCCGCAGCGGTACGCGCCGGCCCCTCAAGTCCTTGAGCGATATGCTCCGGGGGAAACAGGGCCGGTTCCGCCAGAACCTCCTGGGTAAGCGGGTCGACTACTCCGGTCGGTCGGTGATTGTTGTGGGGCCCGAGCTCCAACTGCACCAATGCGGTTTGCCCAAAGAGATGGCCATGGAGCTGTTCAAGCCCCTCATCATTCGGGAGCTCATGCTGCGGGGCTTTGCAAAAACACCGCGTGGCGCTAAAATGATGGTGGAGCAGAAATCGCCGGAAGTGCTGAAGGTCCTGGACTATGTGGTGCGGGATCATCCCGTGCTCCTCAACCGGGCCCCGACGCTGCACCGCCTGGGTATCCAGGCCTTTCAACCGGTGCTGGTCGATGGCCGCGCTATCAAGCTGCACCCCCTGGTGACGGCGGCCTTCAACGCCGACTTCGATGGCGACCAGATGGCCGTCCACGTGCCCCTCTCGGCCCAGGCCAGGATGGAAGCATGGGTACTCATGTTAGCCAGTCACAACATTCTCCATCCCGCCCATGGAAACCCGGTAGCGATCCCTTCCCAGGACATGGTGCTTGGCTTTTACTATCTGACCCGCAGCAAAAAAGGGGCTCAGGGCGAGGGCAAGAACTTTTTCTCTTTCGATGAGGCACGCCTGGCCTGGGAAAATGGCGAGGTGAACCTCCACGCCATTGTCAATATCCGTCTGGAAGGGGAATGGCATAAGGGTACAACGGTCGGCCGCATCATTTTCAACTCCACGGTGCCGCCGGATCTGGGTTACTTTGACGAACTGATTACCAAGAAGAGCCTGGAGCGCATCGTCGGTATCTGTTTCCAGGAACTGGGTAACTTCCATACGGTAAGGTTCCTCGATAACCTGAAGGATATGGGCTTTGAATTCGCCACCCGGAGCGGGGTCTCCATTGCCATTTCCGATATCCTCATTCCCGATGAAAAGCACAAGATCATTGACGATGCCACCCACGAGGTGGCCGATGTCCAAAGCAAGTTTGAACGCCAAATCCTCACTGAGGGTGAGCGGTACAACAAGGTCATCGATATCTGGACGCATGCCACCAATGCGGTGGCCGGGCGGATGATGCAACACCTGGAAGAGGACCGGGAGGGATTCAACCCGGTGTATATGATGGCCGATTCCGGCGCCCGGGGCAGTCAGGACCAGATCAAACAGTTGGCTGGTATGCGCGGTTTGATGGCCAAGCCCCAGAAGAGCCTGGCCGGGACCAAGGATGAAATCATCGAGAATCCCATCACCTCCAATTTCAAGGAGGGGCTGTCGGTATTGGAATATTTCATCTCCACCCACGGGGCCCGCAAGGGATTGGCCGACACGGCCTTGAAGACCGCCGACGCCGGCTATCTGACCCGCCGATTGGTTGACGTCGCCCAGGATGTGGTGATCACCATGACAGATTGTGGCACCATTCAGGGTCTGACGACCACCGATCTGAAGGACGGTGAGGAGATCGTTGAGCCCCTGGAGGACCGCATCATCAGCCGGGTTATTCTGGAAGATGTATTCCATCCGGATACCGGGAAAGTCCTGGCCCCAGCCGGCGACAGGGTGGATCGCGTTCTAGCCAAGGAGATTACCGATGCCGGGGTGGAAGAAGTGCGCATCCGGTCGGTCCTGACCTGCGAGGCCGAATACGGCCTGTGTGCCATGTGCTACGGTACGAACCTGGCCACCGGTCGTTGGGTCAGTATGGGCGACGCCGTCGGTATTATTGCCGCCCAATCGATTGGGGAACCCGGTACGCAGTTGACCCTGCGAACCTTCCATATTGGCGGTACCGCATCACGGGTCATCGAACAGTCTGAAATGTTGGCCAAGAAGGCGGGGACGATCCACTTCTCCAAAAATTTCGAATCCGCCGAGGTTGAAGACGATTCTCAGGTCTTGTCCCAGGTGGCCCTGGTCCGCAACGGCAAGATCGAAGTCATCGATGAGAACAAGCGTGTCTTGTCGACTTTCACAATCCCCTATGGTGCCCGGGTCAGAGTGCAGAAGGATCAACAGGTTGATGTTGGTGAGGTACTCTTTACCTGGGACCCCTACACCGATGTCATCCTCGCCCGCCGCAGTGGCCGGGTCCGCTTTGTCGATATGATCGAGAGTGACACCTACGTGGAGGAGGCGGTGGAGGGCGGCAAAAAGATGAAGGTTATCGTCGAGTCCAAGAATCGCAACCTCAGCCCCCATATCGAGATTATTGACCGGGAGGGCGGTGTCATTACGGGCGGAGGGTCGGTGCTGCCGGTCAAATCGGCCCTGATGGTGCAAGATGGCGTCCAGGTGGAGGCCGGCCATATTCTCGTGAAAATCTCACGCGAGATCGGTAAGAGCCGGGACATCACCGGTGGGCTGCCACGGGTGGCGGAGCTTTTTGAGGCCCGCCAACCGTCCAACCCGGCGGTGGTGACTGAAATTGATGGCGTCGTGAAATTTGGCAAGACCCGTCGGGGTATCCGGGAGATGATCATCCAGAACGATGACGGTTCCTCGAAGAAATATAACATCCCCTACGGTAAGCACGTGATTGTTCACGAAGGGGACATGGTCATCTCCGGCGACCGCCTCTGCGACGGGTCGGTGGCGCCGCAGGACATTCTGCAGATCGGTGGGCCGGCCCAGGTACAGGAGTACCTGGTCAACGAGATCCAGGAGGTCTACCGTCTACAGGGCGTCCGGATCAATGACAAGCACATTGAAACCATCGTTCGTCAGATGATGCAAAAGGTAAAGCTCAATGATCCGGGTGATGCCAACGTTTTAAGAGGGGACCGCATTAACCGGTTTATTATCAATAAGACTAACCGGGATTTGAGGAACA
The DNA here is from genome assembly GCA_964543925.1 of uncultured bacterium. Taxonomy (GTDB): domain Bacteria; phylum Fidelibacterota; class Marinisomatia; order SCGC-AAA003-L08; family TS1B11; genus JADFNF01. Next base: position 3,598 of record CAZJBG010000110.1, on the reverse strand, counting down.
AAGTGGTCATTACCAGTATTGGCGACTCGGATTTGGTGGAGGGCAAAGCCTATCCCAAGACCGATATTAGAGCCCTCAACAAGGATCTAAAGGCCGAAGATAAGGTACCGACCAAGTCCCGGGCGGCAAAACCGGCCACTTTTGAACCGTTGCTGCTGGGCATTACCCGGGCATCTTTGAATACGGAAAGTTTCATATCTGCCGCTTCCTTCCAGGAGACGACACGGGTACTGACCGATGCAGCTGTCGAGGGTAAGACCGACAACCTGCGGGGACTGAAGGAAAACATCGTGATGGGTCGCCTGATACCGGCGGGCACAGGACTGGTTCATTACCGCGATATCCTGGTGCTCAACCCGGATCCCGAAGTTGAAGAGCAGGTGGAGGTAGAACCCGAAGCCGCATCCGAGCCGATTCCCATGTCTAAAGCCTGATCGACTCCGCCCCTGAAATGATATAACCAAATGATGGCAAGGTCGTTGACTTCTCGATAGTCAACGGTCTAAATTTATAGGCTATAGCCAGTAGCTTTTTTTTACGGCGTCAATAGATGGAGGTTTAGTGCCGACTATTAATCAGCTGGTTCGAAAGGGCCGCAAGGGTGTCTCAAAGCGGAAGGCCACACCGGCCTTGCGCGGGAATCCCCAGAAGCGAGGGGTGTGCACGCGGGTCTATACCACCACTCCCAAAAAGCCGAACTCAGCATTACGGAAAGTGGCTCGTGTCCGCCTGACCAACGGCATTGAAGTGACCGCGTATATTCCCGGTGAGGGTCATAACCTTCAGGAGCACTCCATCGTGCTGATCGAAGGTGGGCGCGTGAAAGACCTGCCCGGTGTCCGCTACCACATTATTCGAGGGGTGCTGGATACGGCCGGCGTGGAAGATCGCAAGACGAGCCGTTCGCGCTATGGCGCCAAAAGGCCCAAGAGCTAAGTATGTCAAGACGACGCAGAGCTGAACGCCGAGAGATTTTACCTGACCCCATTTATGGCGATCTGGTGGTGGCCAAGTTCATTAACAATCTGATGCTGAAGGGAAAGAAGTCCATCGCCGAATCGGTTTTTTATCGGGCCATGGACACGATCAAGGCCAAGGCCAAGACCGAAGGCATTGAAGTTTTTAAGGCGGCCTTGGATAATGTCGGCCCCCGGTTGGAAGTCAAATCGAAGCGTATCGGCGGATCCACCTACCAGGTGCCCATTGAGGTGAGCTCGGCCAGGCGGCAGGCGCTGGCCATGCGGTGGGTGATTCAGTATGCCAGGCAGCGTAGCGGGCGCACCATTGCCGATCGTCTGGCGGCCGAATTAATTGCCGCGGCCAATGAAGACGGCGGTGCGGTCAAGAAGAGGGAAGATACCCACCGGATGGCCGAGGCCAACAAAGCCTTTGCTCACTTCAGATAGCGGCAGCGAAAATATCTCGTTAGATCAATGGAAAAAGTAGAATTAAAACAGGTTCGTAACATCGGTATCATGGCCCATATTGATGCCGGTAAGACCACGACCACCGAGCGCATTCTCTACTACACCGGTAGAGTTCACCGGCTGGGTGAGGTGCATGACGGTGCGGCCACCATGGACTGGATGGAGCAGGAGAAGGAGCGTGGGATCACGATCACTTCCGCTGCCACGACGGCTTTCTGGGAAGGGCATCGCATCAATATCATCGACACCCCCGGGCATGTCGATTTCACCGTTGAGGTCGAGCGTTCGTTGCGTATCCTGGATGGCGTGATTGCCGTATTCTGTGCCGTGGGTGGGGTGGAGCCCCAGTCGGAAACGGTCTGGCGCCAGGCCGACAAATACAATGTGCCGCGCATCGCATTCGTGAATAAAATGGATCGCATTGGCGCCGATTTCTATCACGTGCTCGAAATGATGAAGGACCGCCTGGGAGCCAATCCGGTGCCGATTGTGCTACCCATCGGGAGCGGCGATCTTTTTACCGGTCTGATCGACCTGGTCAATATGCGGGCAATCCTGTATGTCGATGAACATGGCAAGCATATCGAACACGGGGACATTCCCAGTGATATGCGGAAAGAGGTAGACAAGTGGCGCCTCCACCTCCTGGAAGAGATCGCCAGCTACGACGAGCACCTGATGGACAAGTACCTGGCCGGCGAGGCCCTCACCGGCGATGAAGTTCGCAACGCCATCCGCAAGGCGTGCATCGACGGCTCGATGGTCCCCACCCTTTGTGGTTCGGCTTTCAAGAACAAGGGCGTTCAACGGTTGCTCGATTCGGTCATCGATTATCTGCCCTCGCCGGTCGATGTGGGTGCCGTGACCGGTTACGACCTTAAGAATCATGATCCCATTGACCGCGAACCGACTGCTGACGCCCCGTTTGCTGCCCTGGCCTTTAAAATCATGACCGATCCCTATGTGGGGCGTCTCACCTTTTTCCGCGTCTATTCGGGTCAGGTGAAAACCGGTGATTTCGTCTTAAACGCCAACACCGGCAAAAAAGAGCGGGTGGGCCGCCTCATGCTCATGCATGCGGACAAGCGCGAAGAACGGAGTGTGGTCATTGCCGGTGAAATTGCCGCCATGGTGGGTCTTAAAAACACCCGCACGGGCGATACCCTCACCGAGCTGAAATCTCCGATCCTCCTGGAAGTGATGGATTTCCCGGAACCGGTGATTCGTGTTGCGGTGGAGCCGGCATCCAAGGCCGATAGCGACGCGATGTCCGAGGGGCTGGCCAAGCTGGCTGAAGAAGATCCCACCTTCAAGGTGAGGACCGATGAAGAGACCGGCCAGACGATCATTGCCGGCATGGGTGAACTACACCTGGAAATTCTGGTAGACCGGCTGAAACGGGAGTTCAATGTCCATGCCAAAATCGGGGCGCCGCAGGTGGCTTACAAGGAAAGCATCACCAGCGAGTCCGATGTGGAAGGGCGGTTTGTCCGCCAGTCCGGGGGCCGTGGCCAGTATGGCCACGTCAATATTCGGGTCAAGCACAATGAGCCGGGCAAAGGATTTGAGTTTATTAACGCCATCAAGGGTGGCGTGGTGCCCAGAGAGTACATCCCTGCAGTCAAGCATGGTATCGAAGAGGCTTTGAAGAACGGTGTGCTGGCGGGATACCCCATCGAAGATGTCTCTGTCGAGTTATACGACGGGTCCTATCACGATGTGGATTCTTCCGAAATTGCCTTCAAGATTGCCGGATCGATGGCTATTCAGGAGGGCATCCGCAAAGCTGGGCCGGTCCTGTTGGAGCCGCTCATGGCGGTGGAAGTCGTGGTCATGGATGACTATTTAGGCGATGTGATGGGTGATTTGACCAGTCGGCGCGGGCACATCAAGGGGATGGACAAGCGTAAGGATGCTCAAGTCATCAATGCGGAAGTACCGTTGTCGCTCATGTTCGGGTATGCTACGGACTTGCGCTCCCTGACGCAGGGTCGCGCGGTGTTCACCATGCAGTTTTCCCACTATGTGCCGGTACCCGAGTCAGTGAAAGAGCGCATCATGGAGCGTGTCCACGGCGCGGTGGCATCTTAACCTGATTGAGGAAAAGGGTTAGATAATGGCGAAAGAAAAATTTATCAGAAGCAAGCCCCATGTGAACGTCGGCACCATTG
>CAZJBG010000109.1:0-9125 GCA_964543925.1 uncultured bacterium | reverse complement strand
ATTGAGCAACCGTCCGGGAGGGGCCGGGGGGTTCAATCCCGACTTGAAGCCGGAGCGAATACGCAGCTACGAGGCGGGGATGAAGGGGGTGTGGCACCCGGGGCGGCTTGGCTACGATCTGGCGTTCTACCAGCTCACTATCGCCGACATGCTGATCCCTTATCAGATCGATGACCCAGGGACCGAGGAGGTCTTCTTTCGCAATGCCGGGAAGACGCGGAACCGGGGCGGGGAACTCAAACTCGACTGGTCGCCATTAGGGGGGCTGCGCACCACCCTGGCCTACACGTGGATGGATTTCAGGTTCGAGGATTTCCTGGTGGAGAGCGCTGCCGGTGACAGCGTGCAGCTGGCCGGTAACGCCGTACCGGGGGTGCCCCCGCAGTCCCTGTTCGCCCGGCTGACCTACGCCCATGCCACCGGCTCCTACGGCGAGTTGAACCTCCAGTGGATGGACCGCACCTTCGCCAACGATTTCAACGGACCGGCTCCCGGTGGCGATGAACCGCTGGCAGACTTCGTCAATGACGCCTATCTCACCGTCGACCTGCGGCTGGGGCTGGCGGGGCAGCTGCGCCGGGTGGGGTTCGAGCTGTTTATGGGGGTGAACAAACTGCTCGATGAGCGCTATAACGGTTCCATCGTACCCAACGCCTTCGGCCGCCGCTTTTTCGAGCCGGCCCCGGGGCGCAGCTGGTACGGGGGGTTCCAGTTGTCGCTGCCGGGGGCTCGGTAAAGGCCCTACTTCATCATCACGAGCTTGATGGTCTTGGTTGCAGTAGGTGTCACCAGCCGGGCAATATAGAGCCCCGTGGGCACTTCGCGGCCATCGATGGTGCGGCCGTTCCAGATGATAGTCTGCCAGCCGGGATCCATCGAACCATCCACCAGCCGAATCACTTCGCGCCCCATAATGTCGTAGACCATGAGCCGCACGTTCCCCGCCTCAGGCAGACTAAAACGGATTGTAGCCGCGGGGTTGAAGGGATTGGGGTAGCTCCCCATCACCAGCTCCCCGCCGTCCAAGGCAGACGAAGTCGAATCGCCCACGGCATAGCCTTCACCTACATCGCCCAAGTTAGCCTGAGCGGCTAGAGCCAAAGGACTATCGGGAAATAGCGAGATTACCTGTTGAAAAACGGCTACAGCATTCTTGAGATCGTTCTTATAATACCTGTAAATGATCCCTTTACTGAAGAGCATCTCGCCTGTCAACTGGTCATCTATCAACAAGGCTAAAACCTTATCAATGACTTTCAGGGCCTGGTCATTATCATTCTTTGAGAGGTAATAAGGCACAAGTTCCTTCAATGCATAGGGCTTTAAACTGTCATATGTGGAATTGTCCACTACTACATTAATATAATCAAACACCATCTCGGGCTGCCTCAGATTCCAGTAGCAATCAGCTATCCGACTTAGCGCTTTGATAGATAACAACGAGCCAGGATATTCAGTCACGACTTGTTTAAATAGGTTGACAACTGACTTATATTCAGTAACATACTTTTCAGGCTCATTCTCCATGCCCGACAAAGTGTCTGACCTAAGTAGTTCTTTTATGGCGTTGTAGCCAGATAATGCCTGACTGTATGTATCCCAGCCATCTTCGTTTTCAAGCGATACAACGGATATTGCTGAAGCAGGCTGTTGTTGGGCAACTACAGACTTATAAAAGCCACAAATATCATAACTCTGCGGAATCCAGGTTACATCTCCATAGGTCCTATAATTGGGATCGCCGCTCCATACACAACCATAAGCGTTTGCAGAGCTGCCCGTATAGGCATAGATATCCCAGCCATTTCCGCAGAACTCTATGGAGCTAACTCTGGCATCCGCATATCCATTAAGCAGGACACCCCTGCTTTTATCCTCTAACTGACCGTCATAAATATCTAAATACGCCCCGCTTAATCCATAGATGCCGACAGGATATCTTGTATTATAAACAAAGTTATCGATGTACGGATCAGTGTCAAGTGCATATATCCCGTAGTAATCGGTATGATTGGCGGTTACATCTGTAATTTCGTGGTTGGAGCCGTAGTTCAATTCTATCCGCTTTTTAGCCTGAACATTTTCGATTCTATTATCGTTTCCGGAATTAATTGTGATCCGGTTGTTGACTGTCAGATCCTTTAATTTGGCGCCGGTTTTATTCTGCCAGGTTACAGTCCCATTGATTGTTGTGGAATATTTCCCCGCGCCAACGACATCTACGATACTCTTCATGTTGATATTTTCGGTGTAGGTGCCCGCAGCTGGATATACATCCTGACTTGAACTGGCGTTATTAATGGCGGATTGGATAGTTAAATATTGGCCTTTAAGCGTTGTACCGCTTTTTACGCTGATATCTTTTGGCGTAAAGATTACCCCACTTTGCCTGACAATATTTCCTCCTGTGGATTTGATATACCAGCCATTCAAATTCACAGTTGAATTGGAAAGAATGGTAAGGGTTTTACCTGAAGGCACGGTGACATTCCCTACAAGGATTATAGTGCCCTTCCACTTTACGCTCTTTGCAACTGTTCCACTTACACCGAAAAGCTTGCCATTGAGTGTTGTTGGATCATAATCTTCAGGATCAAGCCAGTCTTTTAGCCGGGTTGATGAACTTCCCCCTCCTGTCCAAGATAAAGAGAATTTGCCGTACCAAGCGTCCGGCTGATCACAATAACCTAGGAAGGGGTTGTAATTTGGATTACCATGCAGTTGACCAACAATTCTCTTGTTCTGGTCGTACAATGGGGAACCGGATGAACCATGCTCAATTACCCCATCATCAAAAGTTACTTTCCAATGGTTATTAGCAGGTGATCCCCATGTCATTGATATAGCAGTGCTATTTTCATATGATATCTTTTTAATATCGCCACTTGGATGATGTACTCCAACTGAGCTAGAAGCGGCTGAAGTACTTCTCGACCACCCGGGATAGTATACCTGGTAATAGAGTGGTGGAGTTTCCTGAAGTTCCAGCAGCATAAAGTCTGTACCGCTCCATTTAGCCCTTATCGTTGTCCCTGATGTAGTCAGGTCAGTGCTTGGTTCACTCGCTGGGTTGCTGCATCCCTCTGCTTCATAGTTGAACATCACGATCCATGTATTGGAACTGCCTATATCGCAATGGTTTGCTGTTAAGAAATATGGCTCCATATCTTCTTCCACATTATTTACCAATGCCCCAGAGCAAAAACGAGTGCCACCTGCAGTCAGGAGCATACCGACAGCTCGAATCTGATCAATCCAGTTGAGTCCTTCGCCACAATAGACATTATTATTACATAAATCAGAATCGCCAAAGTCTAGAATTTTGCCAAGAACACCTTCCGCCGTGCTTTTGTCGAATATGTTCCTGTAGCCATGGATTATTCTGGAAATAGTGATTGCTCCAGTTCCTCTTACAGAAAGCGGTTCGTAATACTCCAGAATACTCACCGGTCCCTTGACCAAGCCTGTGGCAAACTGGCCATGCTCCTTATTATTATCTTCAGTAAAGGCGCCGATTACCATTTTCTTATCTTCACTATAGATAAAGAATTGTGCTCCAGGCGGAAGCCAGAATTCACCATAGATCAGATTGATCGAATATGCTCTGGGAGATTCAATTCGCAAGCGCCAGAGGCGTCCGTCGTCGGCCAGCTCTTCCCATGTTCCTGAGTTATCAAGGCTATATTCCACATCAAATCCAAAGCCAAATCGAAAAGGCATGCCTTCTGCCGCTTCCCTCTCGTCTTCAGCTTTGAGAGTAGCTGCATCAATGGGGGGGGTAGTAACCGAGGGTATATTTTTGGGCAAGTCAGATGTAAAACTGATCGGCGTTCCGCCGGCACTTACTTGAGCATGCACAAGCGAGTAAAAGCTAATAGAGAAGATAATCAGTATACATGCAATGACAGAAAAGAGATCGGATAATCTTTCGCTTTTTCTTGTTTTCATTTTACTCACCCCCCCTTAGGATTGTTTTTGCTCCTTTTTGGATTATATATAGAGCAATTGGCAAAGTCTTCATGAATTAAACGGTAGTTATGCTTGTCAGTAGTATAACCACATTGATTTATCGCCGAGCCAGGGATAGTAATCGTCGTGGAGGCCGTGGAGACGGACGACAACTATACCCGATCTAGTACTTCCATCCGATCGATATCGTAAGCGCTCTCTCCATGGCTGTAGATTGAATAGAAGCAAATCATTTATTTTCGCCTTACAAGAATCATTGCCCGCGTCATGTCCGAGGTACACTACTCGCTGAGGCGGATTTGAATAATATTGTTCGGTTGATACTAGCAGTATAAAGGTATGTTCGCCACAGCCGTTAAGGTACTCCACCTCAAGTTTTAGCGTGCTATCCTGGATTTCGCCACTCAATATGGTGACCGTATCCTTGGGCAGGTTGTCATAGTACACATCAGAAGAATCGACCGGTGCAAAAATGATAGGTAATAGATCGTTCGTAATCCCCTCTTTCGCCAAGCCGTTCTCTTCAGTTGCATCTATGCTTTTCTCACATCCGGATAGAGCCAATCCAATGATGGCTAAAGACAGCAGGATTATCCGCGCGTTCATGGTTCGTCTCCTTACAAATGCTTTAAAAAATACTGCTCTGTAATATTTAACTTGAGAAGATGTAGAGTTGACCATACGCGCATCAGCCCTAGCTGGCAATCGTAGATTTGTGAGTATATTTTCAGAAACAGCCATAATCACCCTCCTCTTTATACTCATGCCTATGGAAAAACACCCCTTCAGTTCCCGAACGCAATCAAACTGCGACGGGGCGCTATGAATTCATCGTAATAAAAAAAACGACAATGTCAAGTATTATTTTGCAGGCCCACCCTGTCCCGGAGTGAAGACAGCCACCGCCTGCTGGCTTTTCCATTCTCTTACCCCCTAATGTTTGTGGTGAATTTGGCATAGTATGGAGGAGAGTAAATTGTGTGAGCCGTCATACCCATGTGTAGGTGCGTATGGGCTGGGTTCGGCAAGAATAGATACTGAAGAAATACTCATAGGCACCCTCCTTTTAAGGCCTCAGGGCAAAGCCAAGCAAGGTGATAAAACCAGGCAGAAATGACCTCTATATGCAACATATAGAAAAATATGGTCAGAGTCAAGTTATATCTTCCTTGCGGGCTGGTTACAGGCCTAAAGTTGCGCTCAACCCCCAGCCAGGGCCGTTGCAACCGTGGCGGCGCTGCCCACGGGCCGTAAGCCCTAAGGGCAGCCGCCCCTAGCTGAGCCGTGCGGCGTTGGCCTGCACCTTCACGATAGCCGCCACGACGTCCTCCACATCTTTCCTGCCGCCCAGGAACACGTTCTGGCCGAACCGCAGGGCCGTCTCCCGGGCCAGTAGGTCGTTGGCCGGGCAGTGGCTCTCCTTCCAGTATCTGGCTATGCGCCGCTTGGAAAACAGCCGCTTGAAATGCCCCGACTCCAGGTAAGCCTTCACGAACTCGTCCCGGTTCAGGGTGTCGATGTCGCTGCCGATGGGGATGCCCTCAGCCCGCACGGCCTTGATGAACCTCTCCCGGGGCAGGCCGCCGAACTGGGCCTTATCGTAGAACAGGTAGTAGCCGTAGTAGGCCCGGCGGGTCTGGCCGTCGTAAGCCTTGCAGGGCCTGATACCTTTAACGTCCTTTAGCAGCTGTTCAAGGTGGGCGGCGTTCTGTTCCCGCCGGCCGGTTTGCTCCTTGATATGTCGCATTTGTCCCGTCACCACGGCCACCTGGAAGGCCGTCATCCGGTGATTTGACCCCGGATAGGCCCGGCCCTTATTCCGGGGATCGCGGCCGTTGTTCCGGTAGGCCAGGCAGTGGTCCATCAGGGCCGCGTCGTTGCCGATGATGGCGCCCCCCTCGCCGCTGGTGAGGCACTTGAATTCCTGGAAGCTGAAGCAGCCCAGGTCGCCCACGGCCCCCAGCTTCTTGCCCCGCCACTCACCCATATGGGCCTGGCAGGCATCTTCCAAAACGGCCAGCTCGTGTTTGCGGGCCAGGGCCATGATCTTGTCCATATCCACCGCTGCCCCGCCCAGATGCACCGGCATGATCGCCCGGGTCTTATTGGTGATCTGCTCCTCGACCCGGTCGGCGTCCATGAGGACCGTCTCCGGGTCCGAGTCCACGAACACCGGCAGGGCGTAGTTATTGAGCACCGCCTGGGCGCTGGCCACGAAGGTGTTGGCCGGCAGGATAACCTCATCGCCGGGCCCCACACCCAGGGCCTGCAAGGCTGATGTAAGGGCCGTCGTACCGGCATTGGTAGCCGCGCAAAATGCGACACCCATGAGCTGGGCGAAGTTCTTCTCGAGCTGCACCATGCTCTCACTGTCCCGATAATAGAACTGGGACCAGTTCCGTCCACGGTAGGCCTCCAGGTAGATAGCCTCGTCCCGGTCGTCGTGTTCGGGCCAGGTGGGGAAGGGCCGGTCACGGACCGGTACGCCGCCCAACAGGGCGGGATTGTCGGCGGCTTTGCTCAGGTTGGCAGAAAGCCTTTTAGCGGCGCCCAGCGACAAAGCGGCACCGGCGGCGCCCAGAGAGGTTTTCCTGATGAATCCCTTGCGGGTGATGGCGTCTTGGTTCATAGCGGTCTCCTTTTCCCGATGTAGCAGGAGTCATTATAGATGGTAGGTCACAAGGTCTCTCGGGATCTCGAACGCTCGAAGCTAAGCTCCGGGTTGGGGCGTACCAAGCACTGTCTGCCGGTTCTGCGTTGGCTTATGGCTGGAGGGCCGGGCGGCGCTGCCGGGGATTTTGGGGCTAAGGGGTCAATAGTGTCCCGTCAATGCCGGTGCTGCTGCAGGAAAGCGATGAGGTCCGCCATGGTTTGGGGAGACATGCCATCCTCGAGCTCCTCGGGCATCAACGACAGGCCGGTGGCGTACATTTCCTCGATCTCTTCGCGCCGGATGGTCGTCTCCTTATTCAGGGCCTCGCGAATGGTCACCGCGTCATCGGTCTCACGCGCTATAATCCCGCTGATCAGGACACCCTCGCGGGTCTCGACGGTGTAGCTGATATACCCGGTTTCCACGGCCGCATTGGGATCGATAATGTCATGCATCAACGATTCCGCGCTCTTGCGAAAGACCTCTGTCAGGTTAGGTCCCAGGTCCACCCCCTCGTTTCCAAGGCGGTGGCACTTGGCGCACAGCTCCGTGTAAACCGCATGCCCCTCCTTGGGCCTCCCCGGGATGTCCAGGGTCGGTCGCATCCGATCCAGGGCCGCTTTGCGGGTCACGATCCCGGCGTCGGTGAACAGGGCCTCGGCTCGCCGCTGAATTCTCGGGTCCCTGGAATGCAACAGCACCCGCCGTCTTTCCAGGTGCAGGTTCAATTCGCCCATGGTCACCTCATCCTGTTCCAGGGCGGTCAACAGCAGCTCGTGATTCTCCCGGCGGTAGAGCAGGATATTGCCGGCCGGGCCCCGGACATCCGGTCCCAGGAGCTTCCACATGGACAGTATCCGGGACGCGACCGATCCCGCATCGGACCCTGCCCCTGCCGGTTCGGGCGGATTGACCCGCGCCAGCTGGTCGATGGCCGCCACCTGAAGCGCCTTTGGATGACGGGTATCGATCAGGGCGTACAACAGGTGCTCCCGGACCGGGAACGCGGCAAATTCAAGCAGCGCCAGGTGCTCCATCCGCCGCTCGGTGGCCACCTCCTGATCGATCACTGCCTCCGCCGCTTCCTCAAGGAGCTGTTGCTGGTGCTGGTTGGTCTTGACCCCCAATGCAGTGCCTATCTGCCAGGCTGCCCGAACCACCGGCAGGGATTCGTCCCGCAGCTGCTGATCGAGGAGTGTGGTGATCTCGAGTGGTACCTCTCCATCGAGGGGCCGCCCGGAGCCGGCGCCCATGCCCCTTGCCAGGCCCTGGAGGGTGGCGGCTACCAGCTGACGATCCAACCCCTCGTCCACCGAAAGCGATTGCAAGACGGCGGCCAGTTCGGCCAGGTCCCGTTTCCGGCCGACGGCCTGGGCCAACGACTGCAGCAGTTCTCCGGTGCCCTCCGACGCCAGCAACTCCCCTTCGCCCAGCAGGAACGCGATCATGGGGAGGGGGCGGCGGGTGAGTCCGGCGGCAACGGCCCGGCGTGTCCAGGGATCAGCCACGTCCCGGCGGACGATGGTCAACAGGGCTTCCTGAATCTGCGTCGCCCCTTCGTCATCCGAATCGTTGATCAGCAGTCCCAGGGTGAGGGCCGCCTGCATCCGCACCCGCCCGTCGGGGTCTTCGGCCAGCTCCAGCAGGGCGGCCAAAATGGCGGGCTGCTGCGCCCCGACCTCCTCCGCGATCACCACCGCATGCTCCCGAACCCCGGGGTGGCTATCCCCGAGGGCCTTCAGCAGGAGTGGCTCGTCCAATCGTTGGAGGCCCCGGAGAGTCCACAGGGCGTGGAGCCGGGCCAGGGGATTGCGGGATGATTCAAACAGGCGCTCAAGGGGCTCGACGGCCCCATCATCCTGCCACTGGACCAGCAGCCGTTGGGCCGTGTCCCGCCACCACTTGTTTTGATGCCCCAAACGGGCCACCACGCCGTCCAGGTCACTGCGGTCAAACTTGGGCGTCACCCGCGGCAACCCCGCTACAGGCGTGATCCGGTATATACGACCCTTGTCGCGCCCTGCATCCAGGTCCAGCCCGGCCTCGATCTCATCGGGAATCCATTCCGGGTGCTCGATGACGTCCCGATGCATGTCGAGCAGGTATAGGGCTCCATCGGGCCCCACCGTCATGTTCACCGGACGAAAGCTGCGTTCGGTGGATGCCAGAAACTCGGCTCGCTCCCGGCCCCGTGAGGCGCTGAACGATGCCCCGGCCGGCCGCAGGACATCCCGGTGCACGAGGTTGAGCACCACGTCTACGACGAAGATGTTGCCGTCAAACTCATCGGGGAAGGCCCCCCCGCCGTAGGCGGTGATCCCGGACGCCCCCGAGAAATACCCGGCCTGCTCCGGATGGTTCACCCGCATGGTCAGCACACCGATTGCAAAGATCCGGGCCAGACCACCTTCCTCGTGGTCCGAAACCTCATCGAGGTGCCCCAATCGCCGGGCAGGCAGTCCCGCCGCATAGCGGCCGGGGAACACCTGATAGAGGATATGGC
>CAZJBG010000108.1:5412-9191 GCA_964543925.1 uncultured bacterium | reverse complement strand
GTGGGGAAGTCCAGTGCCAGGGGGTCCGGTTTTTCTCCGGCCAGCTGGGCACGCAGGGTATCGGCGAAGTTACAGTAGATGTTGGCAAAGGCCTCAAGGAAGCCCTCGGGATGGCCGAAGGGGATGCGGGTGGCGCGGCCCGCAGCCGGACTTTTGTCCGTGACGTAGTCATTGCCGTGACGCCAGACATGAACGGGGCCATCCTGCTCCTTGAGATAGAGGTAGTTGGGGTTCTCCTGACGCCACTCCAGACCTTTCTTCTCACCATGGACCCAAATCACCAAATTATTTTCCTCGCCCATGGCAATCTGGCTGGCGTGGAGGAGTCCTTTGGCGCCGCTTTCAAATTTTAACAGACAGTTGCCGTCATCCTCCAGCTGCCGCCCCTCGACGAAGCTGGTCAGCTCGGCGCAGATATGGGTGATCTTCAGCCCCGTGATGTATTCGGCCAGGTTTTCCGCGTGGGTGGCGATATCTCCCATGCAACCGGCGCCTCCGCTCTGGGCCGGATCGTGGCGCCAGGAGGCCTGCTTATTGCCGGTTTGCGCCATGTCCGTCACCAGCCAGCCCTGGGGATACTGGACGACAATCTTGCGGATGGTGCCCAGATCACCCTGTTTCACCATGTCCCGGGCCAGTTTCACCATGGGGTAGCCGGTGTAGTTGTGCATCAGGGCAAACACCTTTTTGGACTGGGTGACGATCTGCTTCAGCTCCCGGGCCTCAGCCACGTTCATGGTCATGGGTTTATCGCAGACCACGTGGAAACCGGCCTGCAGAAAGTCCCGCGCGACCGGGAAATGCCAGTTGTTGGGGGTGACAACCGTGACAAAATCGATGCGCTCCCCCTCGGGCAGCTGCCGCTCCTGCTCAATCATTTCCTGGTAGCTGCCATAGCTGCGTCCGGCCCCGAGGTAAAGTTCGCGACCGGTCTGCCGCGATTTCTCGGGGTCCCGGCTGAAGGCTCCGGCTACGATCTCGATGCCGCCGTCCATCCGGGCCGCCTTGCGGTGAACCTCGCCAATAAACGATCCCGGTCCGCCACCGACCATGCCCATCTTCAAGGTGCGGTCAAGTTGCATAATTGTCCCTTTTCTAATTCGTCCAGATATGAGCGACGGACGGCTCCCGCCACCTATGGTTCGGTACGGTTAAAATCACCCCTGCGTCGCGAGAATATTCCCGCAAGGTTATGACTTTTAAAACGACCAATCAACTCAAACCCACACCCAAATGATTGAAGCTGATTCCAGGGCAGTTTCATATTAGATTTGGCGTGGTCATCAATCCTCATGAAGGGAGCTCCGCCATGATGAATCGGCGTGATTTTCTCAAAAAGTCGGCCCAGGCAGCCGGCGCCCTCGGTTTAGTGGGCGTGGCGGGCGGGCTGCCGGCCTGCGCTTCAACTGCGCCTCTGTTTAACATTTCATTAGCCGAGTGGTCCCTGCATAATGTGCTCAATGACGGCACGTTTGATCATCTCGACTTTGCCCGGGCGGCCCGCAACGATTTTGGCCTCGACGCCGTCGAGTACGTCAACCAGTTTTTCAGGGACAAGGGCAAGGATGCGGCCTATCTGCGCGAGATGAAGACTCGGGCCGACGGGGAAGGGGTCCGGAGCCTGCTGATCATGTGTGACACCGAAGTCAGCATCGCCGACCCCGACGAGGGGAGACGCATCCAGGCGGTGGAAAACCACTACCAGTGGGTCGAGGCAGCCACATTCCTCGGCTGTCACACGATCCGGGTGAACGTCTGGAGCACGGGCAGCTATGCCGAGCAGATGGCCTATGCCACTGACGGATTGCGACGCCTCACCGAGTTCGGGGCCGAGCACGATATCAATGTGGTCGTCGAAAACCACGGCGGCCTCTCCAGCAACATCGAGTGGCTGCTGGCCGTCATCACCGGGGTCGACCACCCCCGCTGCGGCACCCTGCCCGACTTCGGCAACTTCACCATCAGTGAGGATGAGGAGTACGACCGCTACCGGGGCGTGGAGGCCATGATGCCGTACGCCAAGGGGGTCAGCGCCAAGGCCAGCCACTTTGACGAGCAGGGCAACGAAACCGACACCGACTTCAGGCGGATGCTGAAGATCGTGCTGGACGCCGGGTACCGCGGGCATGTGGGGATCGAATACAGCGGTGGCGCCCTTACCTTCCAGGGGATCGACTACCAGCTCGGCGAGCTCAGTGACGCCGACGGCATACGGGCGACCAAAGATTTGTTGGTGCGGGTACGTGAAGAGCTGGCCGGAGACTACGCCTAGCCCCTGCCGCGAGGATGATCAACCGGCTCGTTAACACCGAGTTGCCGCGCCGGCACATTGGATGCGCATGACACTTTTATCAGAGCAAAATTATGTCTAAGTTGTCGATGAGAATCCATCTTTACAAAAGGAGTTCCCCCCATGATGAATCGTCGTGAATTCTTGAAACAGTCGCTAGCACTCACCGGAGGGCTCGGTCTGGTTAGCCTGACGGGTACCCGGTTGTTGGCCCAAATGGAACCGGTGTATAAAATTTCCCTGGCCCAATGGTCACTGCATAAAGCGCTTTTCGCCGGTGAGCTCGAGCACCTGGACTTTGCCAAGGTTACCAAGAACGACTACGGCATCAACGCCGTTGAGTACGTGAACCAGTTTTTCAAAGACAAGGCCAAGGACATGGCCTACCTGGGTGAGATGAATACCATCGCCGATGGTGAGGGCGTCACCCAGCTGCTCATTATGATCGACGGTGAAGGCAACCTGGGCGAGCCCAAAAAGAAAAAGCGCATCCAGGCGGTGGAGAACCACTACCAGTGGGTCGAGGCGGCCAAGTTCCTCGGTTGTCATTCGATACGGGTCAACGCCCGCAGCTCGGGCAGCTACAAGAAACAGCTGAAACTGGCCACCGACGGCCTGCGCCGCCTGACCGAGTTCGGGGCTGAGCACGAGATCAACATTATCGTCGAAAACCACGGGGGTCTTTCCAGCAACGGCAAGTGGCTGTCGGCCGTCATCGAAGGGGTGGATAGCCCCTACTGCGGCACATTGCCCGACTTCGGGAATTTCCGCATCAGCCGTGAAGAAGAGTATGACCGGTATCTGGGTATCGAGGAACTGATGCGGTATGCCAAGGGGGTCAGCGCCAAGTCCCACGACTTCGATGAGGAAGGCAACGAGACGAACACCGATTTCCTGCGGATGCTGAAGATCGTCCTGGACTCGGGTTTCCGCGGTTACGTGGACGTGGAGTATGAAGGCAGCGAGCTGAGTGAGCCTGACGGCATTAAAGCCACCAAGGCCCTGCTGGAGCGGGTCCGGGAGGAACTCACCCCGTCCTACAGCTAACCGCCCTGGGGAAATCACACTGCCGTCCAACCCGAGTTGCTGTGTCGGCACATTGGATGCGCATCGCACGTTTATCGGGGTGGGGGAACTGTGTCTAAGTTGTCAATGAGAATCTCTCTTTAATAAAAGGAGTTCCCCCCATGATGAATCGTCGTGAATTCTTGAAGCAGTCGCTGGCACTCACCGGGGGGATCGGTCTCGTTGGCCTGACGGGTAGCCGGTTGTTCGCCCAAACGGAACCGTTGTTTAAGATTTCCCTGGCCCAATGGTCGTTGCATAAGACGCTTTTCGCCGGTGAACTCGATCACCTGGACTTTGCCAAGGTTGCCAAGAATGACTACGGCATCGATGCCGTTGAGTACAGCAGCCAGTTTATAAATGACAAAGCCAAGGACATGGCCTACCTGGGTGAGATGAATACGGTCGCCGATGGAGAGGGTGT
>CAZJBG010000108.1:0-5402 GCA_964543925.1 uncultured bacterium | reverse complement strand
ATGAAGGCAATCTGGGCGATCCCAAAAAGAAAAAACGCATCCAGGCGGTGGAGAACCACTACAAGTGGGTCGAGGCGGCCAAGTTCCTCGGCTGCCATTCGATACGGGTCAACGCCCGCAGCTCAGGCAGCTACAAGAAACAGATGAAACTGTCCACAGACGGTTTGCGCCGCCTGATCGAGTTCGGCGCTGAGCACGACATCAACATTATCGTCGAAAACCACGGAGGCCTCTCCAGCAATGGTAAGTGGCTATCAGCCGTCATCGAAGGGGTGGACAATCCGCGCTGCGGCACGTTACCCGATTTCGGCAACTTCACAATCAGTGAGGGTGAAGAGTATGACCGGTATCTGGGCATCGAGGAAATGATGCCGTATGCCAAGGGGGTCAGCGCCAAGTCTCACGATTTCGACGAAGAAGGCAACGAGACCCACACCGATTTCCTGCGGATGCTGAAAATCGTCCTGGACTCAGGTTATCGCGGCTACGTAGACATCGAATATGAAGGCAGCGAGCTAAGTGAGCCTGACGGCATTAGAGCCACCAAGGCCCTGCTGGAGCGGGTCCGGGAGGAACTCACCCCGTCCTACACCTAAGCTAAGTATCGATTACCGATAGCGATCTGGCCTCGCCCATGACAGCCGACAACCGGCTGCGTGGGCGAGTGTCGCCTGAAGGGACCGGCGATGCTCTCGCCCGGCCGTAGGGGGTCTGCCCTCACAGGGGGCCTGCTGTTAGCGCAGGCGGGCTATGCCTGAGTTCCGAAACCGCTGAAGCGGTTATCATAATACGCTGGAACCTATAATATACCCACGACTTAAGTCGTGGGCTTTTGCCTCTGGTTTTCCAAGATGGTCCGGAATACATTGGTTCTTTAGATCTTTTAGCTTACCTTGATTAGTTAAGCTATTTTTTAAGTGACAATCTTCCAACCCAAACAAATAACAGGAGTCAGCCATGCGTAATCATGTCATCTATGTTGTATTACTGGCAGCACTGGGGACGTTCGCTTGCCAACAGAGGGTAGACGTAGCCGCGGAGGAGGCCGCCATAAAGGCCGCCGTTCAAAATGAAAACAATGCTTGGCAAGCGGCTGACTATGAAAGATTGGCTGCCAGTTGGCGGCATGAGCCTTACATCGTTCATGGAGGGATGCGTAGGGCCGGATGGGATTCTCTGAGTGTGGCGTATAAGAATATTATTGAACTGATAAACAAAGAGCCGGATAACTATAAATTTGAGGAATACATCCTTTCAAATTTCGATATCCACATTATTGGTAATGCCGCCTTCGTCATCCACGACGAGCAAGTAAAAGGCGGCGTATGGGCAGGCGAAGAGGTCTCCGACGCCATTATTAAGGTTATCATACATTTAGTAAAAGATGACGGGGAATGGAAGCTGGTGACCGTATTTTAAAAGGACTGGCTCCATCCATTTGCCTCGCCTGACGCGATAGTACCGGGCTGCCCGGCTTCCCTACATCCGCTAAGCGCGGCCATGTCTTTGCAGTTACGCCGCGCGGAACCTGAGGGGGAGTTCTAAGGCTTAAGGTTAGCGGACGCTTTCATTCCCTCATTGGTTCATTTCCCGCCTCCACACCCGTCCGGCATCCCCGGCAGCTGAGAACAGTTCGGGGATGATCGTCGGTGATAGTAAATTTCCCCATGGATCTATCCATCGTCATACCGGCTTTCGAGGAAAGCCAAAAGATCGGCCGGGACATTGAGGAGGCGGCGGCCTTCCTGGAGCGCCAGGGATTGGCCGGTGAGATCATCGTCGTCGATGACGGCAGCCGGGACGACACCGCAGCAGCAGCCGGGGGCGTCGATACCCCCCAGGATATCCCGGTAGAGGTCATCCGGTATGGGGTCCACCGGGGGAAGGGGTATGCCATCCGCACCGGCATGCAGCGCACCCGGGGTGACTACGTCATGTTCGCCGACAGCGGCAACTGCGTGCCCTACGACGATACTCTGGGCGGTCTCCAGCTGCTCAAGTCCGGCGCCTGCGAGCTGGCCCACGGGTCGCGGAAACTGCCGGAGAGCACCATCGAGCGGCGCCAGGTCTGGTACCGGCGAATATTGTCCAAGGTGTTCCACTGGGCCATGATCCTCGGCATGGGCCTGCCCCGGCGGCTCACCGATACCCAGTGCGGCTTCAAAATCTACCGGGGTGACGTGGCCCGAACCTTGTACGGCCTATGTACCACAGACGGGTTCATGTTCGACATCGAGATCATCCTGCGAGCCCGCCAGCAGGGCCACCGCATCAGGGAATTTCCCATCACCTGGACTGCCGACCCCGATACCCGGTTGTCGGTGACCCGCACCCCCCGAACTATCCTGACTGAGCTGCGGGCCATCAAGCGGGCTCTGAGAGCGGGTTGACCCGCCGCATTGACCATCAGACCAAGCCGTAACTAGAGGGTGAGGCGGCCGATCTGTTCCCAGGGACCCAGGGGCACGATGTTATCCCCCGCCGCCCCCGGCAGGCTCGCGTCAAGCACCAGCAGCGCCATCGAATCCGGGTGCCCCTGGCAGTAGGCCGCGACCTCCTCCGGGGTCATGACCATGCAGGCCGTTGAAAGGGCATCGGCGGTGGCGGCCGTGGGGGCCGAGGTCCACGCCGCCATGACACCTTCGACCGGGCAACCGGAGCGGGGGTCGATGATGTGCGGCCCCTTCTCCAGCCCCGAACCGCTCAAGGCCCGATCCTGCAAATGCAGGTGCGCCAAGGTCGTTTGACGATTCGCCGGATGGCTCAGGCTGAGAGGCCACCCCGCCATTCCGGGCGGCGCACCCAGGGCCAGGACACTGCTCGAACCACCGTGAATCAGGGCCACTTCAATGCTCCACTCCCCAAGCAGCTCGGCCAACTGGTCGACGGCATAGCCCTTGCCGAAGCCGCCCAGATCAATGTGCACCGGGCTGGCAAGCAGCTCCACCGTATGCTCGGCTGCATGCAGCTGGTACAGGTGCGTCCCGGTGCGCTGCCGGGCCTGTTCCAGTTCCTCATCAGAGGGGATACGCCCGGTTTTATCCTCGTTCAGCCAACAGTCCAGCAGCGGCCCGATGGTGATATCGAAGGCGCCACCGGTCTCATCGCTCAGCTTCGCGCACCGGTCCAGGCATTCGAAGGCCGCCAAACCCAACGGCAACGGCTCCTGGGCCGGGAGGTTGTTGATCCGGGAGATGTCACTATTTTCGATGAACCGGCTCAGTTCCTGTTCGAGCTGATCGAGACGGCGGAACGCCTCCCAGGCCGCCTGCTGGGCATAGGTGGCATCCTCATGATGGATGAGAATCTCAAATGTGGTCGCCATGGCATGGTGGGCAAAGCGATGCATGCCGCGGAGGACAGTTCCCTGACTATCGACCAGCTGGATCGTTTCGGGGGGTAGGGCCATGGCTACCGGGCCGTTGATGGCCCGGGCGGGGTCTTGCCCTGTTGGTAGCGGTCCCACAGCTCCATGGTGACATAGCCCCGCACTTCGACCCGTGGCCGCATCTCCATGGTGGTGTCAAAGAGGGGGACGTAGAGCTGTCTGGCCCCCGGCGGCGGCAGATCGTATAACCGGTGCATGAGGGCCGGCTCCAGGGCCGGGGCGGCCAGAATGATGGGCGCAGGGGGCACCTGCTCATCGACCGCCCGGTACCAACCGATATTGGGAAAGGCCCGCAGGTACCAGGGCAGAGGCCAGTAGTCATCCTCCGGGATAATCACCTCGATGTACAGGTCCTCCCCGTCCGGGTGGGACCGGGCCACCTCCGCGACCCGCCGGGCAACGGCCAGGACATCGGGCACCGGATGAGCGTAGACATAGGGGTTGGCCGGGTCCGCAGCATAGACGTAGCTGGCCCGGTAGGCCTGGCCAACCAGTTGGACACCACCCAGGACCAACAGGAGCGTGATCAGCACCCGGGGCACAAGCTTGCGCCGGGAGTAGATCATGCTCACCGCCCCGACCCCGGCGAGCAATATCATCCCGTGCAGAAACCCCAGCAAGTTCCAGGGGGTCTTATAGGGGATGAGGGCGTATATCACCGTGAGGATCAGGGTATAGAATGCGATGAAGCGCAGCAGACCCAGCTGCACCCCCTCCAGGCCCCTGCGGGTCATGGCCACCACGAAACCGATGCCCGCCAGCAGGACGATCAACCCCTCACTCCACACCGGTCCGCCGTAATAGCGGGAATAGATGACCATTTTGAGATAGTAATACCACGGATGGAGGTGCAGCTGATTCTGCCCGGCGCGGACAAAATAGCTTTTGTAGGCATAGATCGAATCCAGTATGCCTTGGGGATGGGACAGGAACGACGAGTAAAACAGGGCCGACACCAGCAGCCCGGCGCCCACCATAGCCAGGCCGTGGCCGGGAGCAATGCTCTTGACCACCTCCAGGGGGGGCCGCCCCCCGCGCCGCCGGCTCAGCATCAGGGTGAGCCCAAGGGCCCCCAGCATGGCAACCAGGGCCAGCACGAAGGTCTCCTTGGTGGCGTGCATCAGCCCCAGGAAGACGCCAGTGGACAGGGCCCACCCCAGCCGCCTGGTCCGGGCATACCGGTAGCCGGAAAGGATGACCCCGAAGGTGAAACAGACCAGGAGCAGTTCCATGATGTAGTAGCGGCTATAATAGACCATGGCCGGGGAGATGGCTGTCAGCAGGGCGGAAACCGCCACGGCGGGCCAACCCAGACCGTCCCCCACCAGCAGCAGAAGCGCTACCAGCAGCACCCCGAAAAAGACGGGGACAATCCGCAAGGTGGTCTCACTTACGTCGGTGAGCCGGGTCGCCGAGCTGAGCCAGGCGGGGATCAGGGTCAGGTAGTTGAGGGTCGGGCCGTGGTACTCATGGCGGTCGTAGCGATAGTCCCCGCGCTCCAGCAGCGGACCAAACTTGACCCCATGAACGGCCTCATCGGTGTGCATGGGCCGCCGCTCCAACTGCGGCAGGCGCAGGGCGGCAGCGGCAACCGTCAGCCCCAAAATGAGGACGACCCATGCCCGGGGCCGACTCACATTACGGAAACTGGTTTGCCGTAAACATCGACTTCGATATAGTGATTCAGATCATTACCGGTATTGCCGTTGCTGTAGAGGCGGACATAGCGCGCCTGGACACCCCTGGCATCGACAAGTTTGCCCTCGGAGGTCTCCACGTAGTGCAGATCCTCGCCTACGCCCAAACCGGACGAATTATCATGGTCGTTGTTGAAGATGGTCTGAACGTTGGTGACGAAATCGGGATCGTCGGCCACCTGTACGACCACGTCAAAATAGACGCGGGCCTGCTTGTGGAAATGCCATAAGAGCACCGCGTATATATCGTGGGGCGCTCCCAGGTCGATGGTGATGTGTTGGAGAAAGGGGCCCAATTCGACATAGCTGCCATCCAT
>CAZJBG010000107.1:7292-9276 GCA_964543925.1 uncultured bacterium | reverse complement strand
TTCACCCCGGTCCAGTAGCTCCAATTGGCCGTGGCGCTCAAGGGGGACAAAGTTTTCGGGGATGAAACTGGCCCGGTCTTTGTGTGACGGGCTGTTGGCCAGGTCCCATTGGGAACGCTGGGTATAGTACCGGGCGTTGGGGAAGGCCGGCACGATCTCGCTGCCGTCGGCCAGGGTCGCCCCGCCGGCGTGGTCGAAGTGCAGGTGGGTGAGGATCACGTCGGTGACGTCGTCGCGGCTGAAGCCGATGGCCCCCAGGGCGGCGTCCACGGCGTGGTCGGGCTGCTCAATGCGGAACCGCTTGACCTGCTGCTCGGTCCACAGATGCCCCATCCCCGTGTCCACCAGGATGCGCCGCCCTTCACCTTCGATGAGCAGCAGCCGCAGGGCCAGGGTGATGCGGTTGGCCTCGTCGGCGGGGTTGGTGCGCCCCCACAGCGCCTTGGGTACCGACCCGAACATGGCGCCGCCATCCAGCCCGAAGGTGCCGGACTCGAGGACGTGGATGGTGTAGGGGGAAAGGTAGAGCATGATGGCCGCCCTATGCTATGTTGATAGGAATTCTTGGATGGTTTTTAAAGCATGCTCACTTTGAATACCGGCAAACGAGCATTTTGAAACTTGCACTCTACCCATTTTTGCTTCGATCATTACGTCACTTTGTGACATTTCTTCACAGGACTTTTCCTCATTGCCTTTACTATAGCCGATATAGCATACCTCCCTAGATGTGGGCGCTTTCGATTGCCATTGGTCGATGTTGCCGTTGATGGCGTCGTCCCCAAAGCCATAGCCAGCGACAATAATCTTATTCCTCTTTTCAAGTTCCTCAGCAAACATGCTCAAGAGATGAAGGTAGGGCGGATAGGCGTAACTATAATACTTATCAGACTTCCCTACCAGGATCATACCCTCTGCATCTTCAATGTCATACTTGCTAGAAGGCCTATACTCGTTTATTACCTTACGGATGTTCATAACCTTATAATAATCAATACTACGTAGTGGACCGGCTACACCCATAATTGGCTGGTCATGCTCGTCATAGAACAGTGGAACCAACTCCCCTTCACCAGGTGAATTTGGAACATGTTGAAACAATCTTAACCAGTCACTACCTCCATGTAGTTTGAATAGGCGAACTTTAGTATTGCCCCTCAAAAGATCCAGGTCCCAAGTACAGATGTCTTGCATAGGTGATCTCTCGAATCCGTCTGTAAATGCAATATCCTGTCGTGAGAATATTTCTTCGAGCAGGTTGTCGTGATTAAGGGTAAATACGTCAAGGCCATCAGATGATAGCATGGAAATAATGCTACCATATTTTGAGAGACATTCATTAAGCAAGGGATCATTCCCCGAATTTATTTGGTCCTCCGAATTCAGAATCATCTCTCGTGCGATGTGTCGTATGTACTGTTGCAGTAGCGTGTAGTTTTCAGGGCTTATCGTCCCGTCACTTCCGCCATACTCTCCCTGAATTTGATTATCAATTTCTTTCGCCGCCTTGTGCAGTTGTGATTTCTCATCACCTAGTTGTCGCATCACATCCCCACCGTAACTGAATACATCTTCATAGTTGGCGTTACCAGTAGAGAAATACTCGAATAAGGACTTTGCTTTCAAAGCCACATCTTCTGGAGGGTTATCTGAGTCTGGCACGATTCTGAATACCTGATCGGTGTGGCAGAATACCCCGGCACCTGTTCGTAGACACTTCGTGATCGTACTGGTACTCGGATACCCGGCTGGCTCGGAGCACCCTGCCCCAATAAGCACTAGAACCCTTTGGCTACTCATGTTATCATCACCATTTCTAGGGATTTAATCCTGCCGGGTACCTTCCTGCTCCTGCTTGCTCATGCTTCGATCCGCCGGTGGGCGGACCTTCGGCAAACTCAGCATGACGGGGAGAAGGGTCACCCTGAGCCTGTCGAAGGGTGGGGGGCGCGTTATGCTTCTACCCACCGGGCCTCGCCTGGTT
>CAZJBG010000107.1:0-7282 GCA_964543925.1 uncultured bacterium | reverse complement strand
CCCTTTCCACGGCTTTACGAAGCTGCTCCACCAAAGGCTCGTACGATGCCAGCCGATTCGATTCGGCCACCAGTACGACAACTGCCAGATCGAACTTCGCGAGGTTTTGCTGATGCGGCAGGTTTTGATCGGGGGTCACGAAGACGTCGAACTCTCGGCTTGCCAACGCCAGCAGGTCGCCATTTTCTTTGGCCTGCCAGCCCTGCTCCTGAACCGTTCGGACGTCGTGCCCTTCCAGCAGTCGCCGGAGCCGACGAGGCACCGACTCATCAAGCAGGATCCGCATCCAGACCTGTCAAGACGGCATCCCCGGCAATCTCCAAGAACCGCACGGCTTGTTTGCGTGTCACTGTGGGGAAGTCGTCAAGGAACGTTTCAAGGGAGTCACCGGCCTCCAGATGATCCAGCAACGTCTGGACCGGGACCCTGGTGTCCCGGAACACTGGCGTGCCGCTCATCACGCGTGGGTTGATGGAGACGATATCTTTGATGTCAGGTTGTATGGCCAATTGTGTACCCTCTTGATTCTCTCGGACGTTATAGGCTGGGCACCGGGATGTCAAGGGCACTGGGTGCTGGATGGAATCCCGCCAACCCTGAGCGTACCTTTCACGGGGAGTCCGGCGGGGCTGGATTACCACTGCCACCTGCAACTGCCTACTGCTACCCTCTTGGCGTCCCTTCGCCATAGCTCAGGGCAGGCCTTGGCGTCCCTTCGGCCCGCCTCCTGGCGTGCTCAGGGCGGGCTTGGCGGTTTATTCTTTCTCCGTGTTCTCTGCGGTTTTCTTCACGCTCTACTCTCCACGCTCCACGCTCTTTCCCAGCCCCGCCCCCGCCAGCTCCCCCAACAGGCCGTAGTGCTCCGCCGGGGCCGTCCGGTAGAGCATACGGAAAGCGTCGGCCCAGAGGATGAGGCGAGGGGTGAAGCGGGCCTCGTCCACCGTCTCTACCACCTCCAGGAGCCAGCCCCGTTCGCCTTGCTCCCCCAGTGCGCGCCCCAGGGCTTGGGCAGCGCCCAGCTTGCCGTCCGTAGCCGCAGTGATGAGCTCCTCCACACTGCCTCTGCTACTGCCTCTGCTACTGCCACTGCTACTGCCACTGCCACTGCTACTGCCACTGCCACTGCTCCTGCTCCTGCCTACTTCTCCAAAGGGTTCCACCAGGGCGGCCAGAGAGCGTTCCAGGCCCGCCCGGATGCCGGCCCCCTTCACGTGCTCATCGGCGGCGATCTGGGCGGCGTGGGCGGCCAGGACCACCACTTCCAGCGGGGCTTCACCCAGGTAAGGCAGCGCCTCCCAGGGGGATAGGGCTTCATGGGCCGCAGCAGCGGGTGGGCCACCGGCCCGGGCCATCACGGCGGCCTCCAACGCGGGCAGGAGGAAATCGGCCAGGTTCGGGGCTCCCACAAAGTCCACCGCCCGCCGGGCGTAGTGAATAAACGGCACCAGCGATCCGGCGTGAACGGGTTGGCGGCTGGCCACGTCCAGGAGGATATCGAACATGAACGGCTGGTTGGCCGTCACCTGCAGCAGGCGTCCCATGTTCTCCCGCGCCGAGGCCGTGTCGCCGGCCAGGATAGCCTCCTCCAGGTCGCCCACCGAAACCGTCAGGCCCAGTTTATCCGGGGAAATCTTCAGCAGGTCCCGGTCCCACGGCTCAGGTTGACCGGCAGCGCAAATATCCAGGGCAAAGTCCACCAGCCGCCGGCTGGGGCGGTCAGGCCGCAACCCCACCAGGGCCTTGGCCCCCTGCACCAGGACCAGCGGATGGGTGCTGGGGTCCTTGCCCAGGGGCAGACCGGCAGCCGTCAACAGGCAATTTTCGAAGACCTCTAGGGCGGCGGTGGTGTCGTAGCGGTCCCGGCGCAGCTCGGCTACCGGCAGGGGTGATTGGGGACCGGCCTCCTGCTGGGGGTTTCCGTTGTCGGCGCGTTTGACGAGCGGTGGCGTGGCTTTATCCATAAAGATGCGGGAACCTTGTCATCTACGGCCATAAATTCGGTTCGCGAGGTATGCTGAAAGTAAACGAGATATTCCACAGTATACAAGGGGAGTCCTCCCGTGCGGGGAGTCCCTGCGTCTTCGTGCGCCTCACCGGCTGCAACCTGCGCTGCACCTGGTGCGATACCGAATACGCCTTCTACGAGGGCGAGGATATGACGGTGGATCAGGTCCTGGAGCGCGTGGCGGCCTACGGCTGCCGGTTGGTGGAGGTCACCGGCGGCGAGCCCCTCATGCAACCGGGGGCCGTCGAACTGATGGAACGGCTGCTGAAGGACGGCTACGAGGTGCTGCTGGAAACCGGCGGCTCGCTGCCCATTGGCCAGGTGCCCAGGGAGGTCATCAAGATTGTCGACTTCAAGGCCCCTTCCTCGGGCATGATGAAGAAGAATCTATGGTCCATCCTGGACGATCTGGCCCCCCAGGACGAGATCAAGTTTGTCATCGGCGATCGGGCCGATTACGACTGGGCCAAAGCGGCGCTGGAACAATACGATCATATGGGCCGGCATACCGTTCTGTTCTCGCCGGTCTTCGGGCAGCTCGAGCCACAAACCCTGTCGGAATGGATTCTGGTCGACCGGTTACCGGTACGTTTCCAGCTGCAACTACACAAGGTCATCTGGGAGCCGGACCTGCGGGGGGTGTGAGGGCCAGCCGGGTTCCTCCTGGATTGCTGCTCCCGAAGATCGCCCCAAATAGAAGAACCCGGCCAGTAACTGGCCGGGTTCTTTCAGTAGGAGCCCCAACAGGTTGCGCAGCTGCGCTAGAAGAGTGATAACACCTGCTGGGGTGCCACAAGGGCGGCATTAAAGGAGTTCATGCCCATCTCCTGGATGATCTGGCTTTTGACCATCTGCTGGCTCTGCCGGGCATAATCGGTATCTTCAATACGGCTGCGGGTGGCTTCGGTGTTCAAGGCCTGAACGGCAAGGTTATCCTGTTTGATTCTCAGCCGCGTGACAATCTCCCCCGCCCGCTGCATGGCGATATGCAAGGTATTGATGGCGTCGTCCAGAATACTGAAGGAAGCGGTGGCAGCCGCTGACGTTGATACATCGACGCCGGTGAGTGCGAGGGCCGCGATATCCGCTGCCTGAAGGTCCACATCAAAAATGTCTCCCGCAGACGCCCCGACCTGAAATTTCTTCCCGGTGAAACTGCCGTCAAGAAGACTGTTGCCCTGGAACTGGGTCGTGTTGGCGATAGCATCAACCTCAGCGATAAGGGCATCGATTTTACCCTGGATGGCGGCCCGTTGATCACTACTGTAGATCCCGTCAGCGCCCTGCACCACGCTTTCCCTGATATCCATCAGGGCAGTATTGATGCTGGCGTATCCGGACAAAGCGATTTCAAGCACGTTTTCAGCGGTGGCAATATTTTCAATGGCCTGGGCCAAACTGCGACGACGGTTCTCCAACCCTCTGGACAGGGAAAAACTGGCGGCCCCATCCTCTGCACTATTGATCCGCTTGCCAGACGAAACTGCCACCATATTTTTCCTGAGCACTCTGCTCGTCTTGAACACCGACTGGAGCGTAATATTGGCAATTGAGTTCGTGCCAATTCTGGTCAGACTCAGGCTCATTCTTCCCTCTCCAAAATGCACTAAGATTTCTGCCGTAGACGCTAGATTCACACTCTGGAAGTGCGCTCTATGGCGTTCTACCGTTGGGACCATTCCACCCCTATGGTGAAATGCCTCCGGGACACCTGCCTCCTGAATCTTGTGGCATCAGGGAATCCCTATCCTAATCGGTTGATCGGGTAAATCCCTTAAGGCCGGGGATCTGTCTGGTTATGGTTTGCCGGCCACCTTGCACACCGCTCCCATTCAAATCGGCCCACGTGCCGCTGCCGGGATGTCGCACAATTTTGCAGGGGCATCAAATCCGCCGGGCACACGAAAAAAAAGGGAAGCCCGGCAACATGTACCAAGCTTCCCTTCGGAGGAGCCCCAACTGGTTGCGCCAGGGACGACGCAAGAACGATAGACCATGCTGGGGTGCCACAATGGGGTGCGGCTTAAAATGACAATTATCCGACCGCACAGAACATGGGTCGCAGGCCATCCTGCAACGATCACACGACGGTCGACCGCATCCACCCCCTGGCGGACACCGCCCGGACACCGGCTCGACCTTCATAGATAACCGGCGTCCGGGTTTGTTATTACCAGGACCTGCGGTGAGCCCTGTCTGCACTATCGCTCAGTATATTTTATCGGCGTCAACCATATTTTCTTTAACCCGATCGGATGGCCTGGAACGAGCCAAGATCGCGCAGCCATTGGAGCGTAGACTCTCACTAACCCGACGGCCATGATTCCAGGGACCCAGGCACATTTCGAGGCCCTTCGCAACGCTGAAGAGCCCGGCCATCGCTCAACTTCCATTGCACTGGTAACCACGCTACCGGCGGGATTAAATTTCTCATCGTCAGCAAACAGAGCACCCCACCTTTGGGAACCAAGCATTATCCACAATCCAACGACACAAACGACCAGCTTTAAAGACATCGACATTACAGCCAAGGGGCGCGGCATATCTACGCCACTCAGCCTTCAGGTGAACCTGCTGGGTCACCTGCTGGGGCAGGTCATCCGTGAGCAGGGAGGCGCGGCCATGTACGAGCTGGTGGAGTCCCTGCGCAACCTGGCCAAACAGGCCGCCCGGCCCGGCAATGGCGAGCTCAGGGAACAGATGGCCCAGCGCATCAAGACCCTGACACACGAGGAAATCCTCTGGGTGCTGCGGGCCAACACCGCCTATTTCCACCTGGTGAACAAGGCTGAACAGCTCGAGATTGCCCGCATCAATGAGGAGCGGGAGCGGCAGGCCACGGCGGATACGCCCCGGGCGGAATCGATCGCCGAGGGGGTGCACCGACTCAAGCAGCAGGGGTATACCCTCGAGCAGGTCATGAATCTCCTGGAGCGGCTCGATATTCAGCCCACGCTCACCGCCCACCCCACCGAGGCCCGCCGCCGCAGCGTCCTGTCCAAGCAGCAGCGCATCGCCCAGCTGCTGGCCCGGCTGAGCCGCGAGGATCTGCCCATCGCCGAGAAGGAATCGGTGACTCAGGAGATCTATCAGCAGATCACGCTCCTCATGGCCACCGACGATGTGCGTAGCGAACGCCTCCAGGTCACCGACGAGATCAAGAACGGCCTGTATTTCCTCAGCACGACCATCTGGGAGACGATCCCCCGCATCTACCAGGACCTGCAGCAGGCCGTGGCGACCGCTTACGGCGAGGCCCCGGAGCTCCCGGTGGTGCTGCGCTACCGGTCCTGGATCGGCGGCGATCAGGACGGCAATCCCAACGTGACGGCCGAGATGATCCGCCATACGCTCCGGACCCACCGGGAGGCCGCCCTGAGGCTGCATCTGGCGGGGCTTGAGCGGGTGAGCCAGGAACTGAGCATCTCCGACCGGCAGGTGTCGATTCCGGAGGAACTGACCCGCTCCATCGAGGAGGATCAGCGGGCCGTGGAGCTGGACCCCGAGCTGGTTCGGCGCTACCCGCACGAGCCGTACCGCATCAAACTGACCCTGATGATCCAGCGCCTGCGGCGGCTGTTGGCGCAGGTAACGTACCAGGCGAAAGGCAAACGGGGCACACACCCTGAACCGGAGCTGCTGGATTACAGCAAGGCCCGCTATGTGGCGGACCTGGAACTCATGGCCCGCAGCCTCAGGGAGAGCCGGCTTGCGCCCATCGCCGGTGGCGGGCAGCTGGGCGCCCTGCTGGTCCAGGCGCGCACCTTCGGCTTCCATATGGCCGCCCTCGACGTGCGACAGCACAGTGACCGTCACGAGCAGGCCGTGGACGAACTGCTCCGGCTGGCCGGTGTGGCCGAGCATTACGATGAACTGCCCGAGGAGGAGCGGCTGGGCCTGCTCACCACCGAATGCCAAACCCCCCGTCCCCTGCTGCCGCCCGAGGCCCAGCTGTCCGAGCCGACCCGGCAGACCCTGGAGACCTTCCAGGTGATCAAGGAGGCCATCGAGGGCGATCCGGACAGCCTGAAGAGCTACATCGTCAGCATGACCCACCAGGTGAGCGATCTGCTAGAAGTTTTGCTGCTGGCCAAGGAGGTGGGCCTATGGCGTGTCCAGGACGGGCGGGCGGCATCGAGCCTGGACGTGGTGCCGCTATTCGAGACCATCGAGGACCTCGGGCGGGTCGACGAACTCATGGGGGGGCTGTTCGACAACCCGGTCTACCGGCTGCAGCTGGAGGCCCGGGGGCAGTTCCAGGAAGTTATGCTGGGCTATTCGGACAGCAACAAGGACGGCGGCTACTGGATGGCCAACTGGGCGCTCTACCAGGCCCAGGAGCGGCTGGCCAATATGAGCCAGCAACAGGGGATCGACCTGCGGCTGTTCCACGGCCGGGGCGGGAGCGTGAGCCGGGGCGGGGGCCGGGCGAACCAGGCCATTCTGGGGCTCCCCCCCCAATGCCATAACGGGCGCATCCGGTTCACCGAGCAGGGGGAGATCATCTCCTTCCGCTACGCCATGCCGGCCCTGGCCCGGCGCCACCTGGAGCAGATCGTCCACGCCATGCTGCTGGCGACCCCACTAAAGGTCGAGGTCAACCGGGACCGGGCCGGGTCGGCCACCCCCGAAGCCCGGACGCTGATGACCGATCTGTCGGGGCGGTCCATGACGGCCTACCGGGCATTGGTGGACGATAAGGCGTTCTGGAAATGGTACACCGAGATCACGCCCATTGAGCACATCAGCCGCCTGCCGCTGGCCTCGCGCCCGGTGTCCCGGAAATCGGGGAGCAAGGTCGATTTTAACAGCCTGCGGGCCATCCCCTGGGTGTTCGCCTGGACCCAGACGCGCTACAACGTCCCCGGGTGGTACGGCCTGGGCGCAGCCCTGGAGGCGGTGATCCGGGAGGACGGCGGGAACCTGGACCAGTTGCGCAAATTGTACAAGGAGTGGTATTTCTTCCACGCCGCCATCGATAACGCCCAGCTGGAAATGGCCCGGGCCCAGCTGGAAACGGCCCGGTTCTATGCACGGCTGTCCCCGGACGAGGGTTTCGACCGGGAGATTTCCGACGAGTTTGAACGGACCCGGCAGGCCATCTACCAGATCACCGGCCGGGACACCCTGTTAGGCCACAACCCGGTGATCAAGAAGTCCATTGCCCTACGCAACCCCTACACGGACGTGCTCAACCTGCAACAGGTGGAGCTGCTGAGGCGCTGGAGTCAGGCCTCGAAAAAGGAGCGGGAACCGCTGCGGCAGGCCCTGTTTTTG
>CAZJBG010000106.1:0-9414 GCA_964543925.1 uncultured bacterium | reverse complement strand
TTTTGCGCATGTCCGGGTCATCGGTCACGAAGGATTTCACCGGGAAATCGGCGTAGGCTACGAAGACCCCCATGGTCATGTTCAGCCGCTCCATCTCCTTTGCGATCCTGTTCTGGTCTCGCCTGGAACGCTTCATCATCCCGTTATCTTCCATGGCGGCGAATCCCTCATCGGCCATGAACTTGAGCTGATCGATGAGGTCGTTCCCGGCGTGGTTCTTGAACATGCCGAAATGGGGGGCGTAGTTGAGTTTGAAGGGGCCGTCAGGCGAATTTGCCGGCGCCTGTCGGCCGGCAAGGGGCGACCCCATCGAAAGGGCCGCCGCCGCGGCTGTACCACCGGCCAGGAAGCGACGCCGCGAAATCTTTTTCCTCGGTTGTGCGGGCATATCTCTCTGGATTTTAATCGTCAGACCCCTCAATAAATCGTTGAATCAAACCAGACATGCTCAGTAGCGCGTAGCAGTTACAAGACCCATCCCTCACGGTAGGGACGACGGATCAAATCATTGGCCTCGGTCAGGTTGGTGACGGTCAACTTCGGCCCATCCCACCTCAACTTCCCACCGGTGCGCAGGGCAACGTTGCCCAGCAGGACCACCTCGGTGACCAGACCGGCGAAATCAAAATTGGAACCGGCCGGTTGACCCCCGCGGCAAGCCACTAGCCACTCCTCGTAATGACCGACCGATCTGGGGAGGCTTTTCGGCGGCTTCTTGTAGGCTTTCATTTTTGATTCGGGGATCAGTCGGCCGTTGAGCATTTTGCCGTGGTCGCCGATGATCAGCGTGCCCTGGTTACCCATCTCGCGCTCGTCATCCAGCTCCCCGGGCCGGGGGGGCTTCAGTCCCCCATCATACCAGGTGAGCGTC
The DNA here is from genome assembly GCA_964543925.1 of uncultured bacterium. Lineage (GTDB taxonomy): Bacteria > Fidelibacterota > Marinisomatia > SCGC-AAA003-L08 > TS1B11 > JADFNF01. Next base: position 8,543 of record CAZJBG010000106.1, on the reverse strand, counting down.
ACCGGCGGCAGGTCGCCCCGGGCGGGAAATTCATAACGCACAATGGAAGCACGGGGAAAACTGTCGGTGTTCGTCTTTTCCATATACTGAGAGGCGCTGCCCTCCACACTCGTCGGGTGCCCCAGCTTAAGGGCCCTGAAAATGGGATCGAAGCGATGGCAACCCATATCGCCCAAAGCCCCGGTGCCGAAGTCTTGCCAGCCCCGCCAGACAAAGGGGAGATAGATGGGATGATAGGGACGCTGAGGCGCCGGACCGAGCCAGCCGTTCCAGTCCAACGTGGACGGTACGGGGGGCGTCTCGGTGGGCCGCTCAATGCCCTGGGGCCAAATGGGCCGGTTGGACCAGATATGAACTTCACGCACGGGACCGATGGCTCCGTCCCAGATAAATTCGCTCAGCAGGCGGGTCTCCTCGGAGGCTTGACCGCTGTTTCCCATCTGGGTTGCGATCCCGGCTTTGCGGGCCGCTTCGGTAAGTTTACGGGCCTCGTAGACCGTAAGGGTCAGCGGCTTCTCCCAGTAAACATGTTTGCCCGCCCTGATCGCGGCCATGGAAGCCGGGGCATGCAGGTTGTCGGTGGTCGCCACCACCACCCCATCGATATCTTTTTCACTGGCCAGCAGGTCGTTGAAATCGACATAGGTGGCACACCCCTTGTAGGTCCCCGACTTCTCGTTCTCGGCGTAGTAGCTCTCTGCAATCTGCTGGGCTGGTTTTCGCCCGGCCCGGCCGCCAAAGTAAAAATCGCTGTAGTCACGGTCTTCACTGACATCACAGACCGCCCTGACCTGCGCATCGGGTTGCCGAAGAAAATTTTTCATATCGACGATGCCCTGGCCGCCCGTACCGATAAAGGCGAGGTTGAGTCTGTCGCTCGGGGCGAGATAACCCGGACCGCCCAACACGCGTCGAGGAACGATAGCAAAAACCGCGGCAGCCACCGCTGTAGTGCCTAGAAAATCCCGACGCGACACCTTTCTGCTATGGCGCTGGGAGCTGGATGCCTGCTTCATTTATCCACTCTTTCGCTATAGATTGAACGCTCGGCGTAGGCCTTAAATCTACTCTCTCCGAAGCCAAAATCAAACGGTTAAGGCCAAATGATCGAATCAAGTCACCGGGTGGACAGATCGACGCATGAGCGCAGTGCCGCAGCCCATGCCTCCCGGTACCGCCGTGGCGTAGACCGGGCCTCACGGGTCGCTTTTAGGCGGCCGGTCACCTAAATTCCCTCACGCGCGTCAAGCGCTCGGTAGCGCCTGAGCCGCCAGGTTTTTCCGTAAGCCCATTCACTATGGAGGTGCATGATGAAAAAAGGCATGACTGGTTTTAGCCGCCGGACCTTACCGGTGCTCACCGTGATCCTTGGCCTGTTCGCTCTGGCCCTGGCGGGACCGCCCGATGATGGGAAGCTGCGCATCATCGCGTTCGGCGCCCACCCGGACGACTGCGAAATCAGGGCCGGGGGTGTGGCCGCCATGTGGGCCGCCCAGGGTCATCATGTCAAGTTTGTCTCGGCAACCAACGGGGATATCGGCCACCCTGAGATGGCCGGCGGCCCCCTCGCCAAGCGGCGTACTGCCGAGGTTCAGGCGGCAGCCAAACTGCTGGGGATCGTCACCGAGGTGCTCGATATCCATGATGGGGAGATCATGCCCACCCTGGAGAACCGCCGAACATTTGCCCGGCTCATCCGGGAATGGGATGCGGACCTCGTGCTGGGGCCACGCCCGAACGACTACCACCCGGATCACCGGTATACGGGGGTGCTGGTGCTGGACGCGGCCTATATGGTGACGGTACCCTTCTTCACGCCCGATACGCCGCCGACGGCCAAGAACCCGGTTTTCATGTACTACAACGACCGGTTCCAGAAACCAAACCCCTTCCGGCCCGATATCATGGTGGGGATTGACGACGTACTGGGTAAGAAACTGGATGCCCTGCTATTGATGCAATCGCAGGTGGAAGGGCTCTGGGCGACAGGTGGCTTTGGAGGCGTGATGAAGCCCCAGAGCAAGGCCGATAAGATCGTGCGTGACAACTTTATCCAGCGCTTTGAAGGCGTTGCGAACCAGTACCGGGATAAACTGACCGAACTCTATGGCAACCGAGCAGGCAACCGGGTGAAGGCTGCGGAGGCCTTTGAATTATGCGAGTACGGCGCTCAGCCCACGGCCGAAGAGCTTAAGGCGCTCTTCCCCTTCTTCGGGCGCTAGGCGGGGGGGGGATGAGCAGCGCCGACCTTCGGCAATAATTGAAAAACAGGGTTCCATCACGCCAACGATGGGACCCTGCTCCTCGCCCGCCTAACCGCACTCACCGACTATTTAAACAGGACCTCCGCCCCCTTCCCCTGGGCGATGAGAGACGTGTATCCGTCCAGCTCCTTCTGAACAGCCGGATCGGTGAGGTCGATGGTCTGACGACGTTCAGCAGACAGGTAACCGGCCTGGCAGAGCTTGGTGATCTCCAGACCGTACTCCCAGTTCAGGAGCGCGTCCGTGCCGGCCAGGAAGGCATCGCGGGCATCGGTGAGCTCATCGACATACCCGTAGAGGTCGGCTTCGTCGGGTTGGACGGTGAGCAGGCCCCGTGAGGCGGTGGCCTTCTCGAGAGCCGTCTCGGCATCGGCCACGGCATCGGCGGCCTCATCCCCGATGAAAACCTCGAGGGGGGACTTGAGAGAATTGACCTCGAAGGCGTAACCCGGCCCGAGGCCATCCATGAGCAGGCGGAGCCCCTGTTTGTCGTACATCCATGAGTTGGTGAACTGCCCCTTGACCAGTTGGCCGTTCTCGGGGTTGCGGAAGGTGACGATACCGGTGCAAAAATCCTCGGCAGGGACCTTGCCGTAATCGACCCCCATCCGGTCGAGGAGTTGCTTACGATACTTGGGTTGGCCCCACTTGAGCAGGGAGGTCTCGGCGCTGATGGCCACCGGCTCCAGGAAGGTGACCGGCTTGCCAACCGGGGTCAGGACGTACCAGGAGACGGCAATGCTGTGGCAGCCCATATCCGACAGGACACCGCCGCCCTGCTTGGTTGGATCCCAGAACCAGCCCATGTGAGGTCCGGAATGCTCCTCCGCGCTGCGGGCCAGGGCAATGGGACCCATGGCCTTCTGCTGCGGGGCCAGCTGGGCCAGGGCGTCCTTGATCGCTTTCATATGTATCTGGTTCTCAAAGTAGGCCGTGTGGAGCTTGGCTTCCTTTGCCAGGGCCACCAGCCGCTTGGCTTCGGCGACCGTCCGGCCGAGGGGTTTTTCGCAGATCAGGCCCTTGAGCTGGGCCCCTTCCTTCACAGCCTCAACAATTTGTTCGACGATCTCGATGCGGGCGAAGTTAGGCGCCAACACCGCCACCACATCGCAGTGCTTGCAGAGTTCGGCCACAGAGGGATAGATACCGCATTCACCGAGGCCGCTTTCCTGGGTGAAGGCGGCCAATTCCATCGCGCCCTGGAGCGCATGGACCCCGACAAGATCGACGCCGCGCACCAGTTGCAGCGCAGTGGCGTGGAACTTGGCGATAAACCCGGCCCCGATAAATCCCAGCTTAACTGTTTCCATAAAGATGTCCTTCTTTCATGTGGATGGTGTTGCACCCCGGATGATGGGGATTCCATCATCAATGGGGTGGGTTCAAATCAGCTCCCCAAAACAATGACTCGAAATTACGCCACAAAGATCGGGGTGTCCCGACAGATTTCTAGCGCTATGTCCGGTTAGATATCCGTTGATGGGGCCGCGCCTGCGGGCAGCGTCCTTAGATCAGCTTCGTCGTGCCGGGGATCGCAATGGGACGCAGGGGTGTCTCATTGGACGCCAGATCGTATTTCTCCGGGCGGAGATCGAGCTCTGAGGCGTTCATGGCCCAGTCCCAGGACAGCTCGCGACCCGTGTAGGCGCTCATGCGGCCCATGATGGCCGTGAGGGTGCTTTCCGCCACCTGCCGACCCTCGTTGAGGGGCTTGCCGCTGCGGATGCTGTGAATGAGATCGGCATGCTCCTGGACGTAGGGATTGACCTCGGGGCCGTCGTACTTGTAGGCCTTTTTTCCTTCAATCTGGCCGTAGGACCCGCTCGTGACGGCCACCCCCCTGGTACCGACAACGCGTTCCGAGTTCCGGTGACTGGCCCCCGGAGCATGGCGGCAGGTCCCCAGGAACCGGACGCCGTTGGCAAATTCATATTCCACGGCAAAATGGTCGAAGATGTTGCCGTACTGCTTGCCGGTGCGTGTCTGGCGTCCGCCCATACCCATCACCTTGACCGGATGCTCCCCCATGGCCCAGAGCATGATGTCCAGGTTGTGGACATGCTGCTCGACAATGTGGTCACCGCACAGCCAGGTGTAGAAATACCACCGGCGATTCTGGCGCTCCATTTCCGTCCATTCGGGCCGATCCTTTTGGGGCCAATCCATGATGCCCCCATCATTCCAGTAGACCTGGCCGCCGAGGATATCGCCAATATCGCCGCCATGGACCCGCTTCATGACCTCGAGGTACTGGTTCTGATGCCGGCGCTGGGTGCCGGCAACCACCGCGAGTTTTTTCTTTTTGGCCAGCTCGGCGGCAGCGATGACGGTGCGGATACCCACCGGATCAACCGCCACCGGCTTTTCCATGAACACATGTTTACCCGCCGCCACGGCCGCCTTGAAATGCTCCGGACGATAGTGGGGGGTGGTCGCCAGGATCACCAGGTCCACGCCACTGGCGATGACCTTCCGGTAAGCATCAAAGCCGGAAAATTTCCGGCCTTCGGGCACGTCCATCTGCTTCGACAGGGAGGGAAAGGCCACCCGGTCGTAGCGCGCGTCAGCCCCCGAACTGAGCATGTCGTAACTGGCGTCAATTTGATCGCGAAAGAGGTCGGCCATAGCCCACAGTTTAACGGGCGTGTCGGTGGACATGAGGGCCTGGGTGACGGCGCCGGTGCCCCGGCCGCCGCAGCCGATGAGCCCCACTTTCAGCTCATCCGAACCCTGTGCGCCGAAAACATTTCCCGCCCCCGGTAACATGGCCGTTACGGATACCGCCGCCGTGGCCTTGATAAAATCCCGCCGGGACACTTTGTGGCCCACCTCAGGTACATTATTCTGCTTTTCCATGATTGCTTCCTTGTTGATCGTTCATTGTAACCCCTCGAGCGACCGACGCATGCGCCCATGGCCCACCCCGGCCAGGCAAAGAGAGATTATAGACCTGTCAATTGAGTCGCTCAAGGTAAATATTGCGAAACTCCACTGGCCTGCCCTCACTCTGCAAACATATTTTGCCCGAACTGATGGTCGTTTCGGTAGCCTCATTCTGCAGCCTACCGTTGACGTAGACCTTGATGGTATTGCTGCGGCAGATGATCTCGTAGGTATTCCACTCGCCCACCGGATTCTCACTGGAGCCCGCCCGTTTGGGGGTTCGGCGGGTGGACGGCTCAACATGCTCGGCAAACTCGGCACCGCCAATCACCCAAAAATCTCCGGCATCGCCCCAGTTGAGCTGCGCCTCAATACTCCGGGGCCAAACGGTGTCGGGCAGGTTCATATGCACCAGCACCCCGCTGTTGCCCACCCGTTCAGGCCAGCGCCACTCCACATGGAGCTTGTAGTCGGCGTAATCGGCCTCCGTACGCATATAGCCACTGGGCGTGCCGGTACAGTAGATGACCCCGTCGCTCACCGACCACACTGTCGCCGGGTCCACACCCTTGTCCCGTAAAACCAACTTCCATCCCGTCAGGTCGCGGCCGTTAAACAGGGTCACCCTTTCCGGCGAGGAGCAGGCCGCCATTCCCAGAAAAACAAACACCACCCCCAAGCTTGTCCATCGCGTTACGAATCGTCGCATGGCTCCACCTCCCTGATCAGGCAAGATTGAAACTCAAACGAGCCGGTGTCCCTGTGGGTACAGTTTTGTCCCCGGAACTGACCGCCTCAGTCGAGCTCCTTGATGTAAATATTGGCAAATTGAATGGCATCCCCGTGATGCTGCAGGGCGATGGGTCCCCGTTTCGGGATACCCGGAAGCCGGGCTTCGCGCAGGACCGTCTGCCCATTGAGCACGACGGTGACGCGATCATCAATCAAGGTGATCTCGAACCGGTTCCATTGACCTGCCGGGCGGTCGGCGTTCAGTATGGGCGTCACGCCCCGGCGTACCTGGGGGGACATCTTTTCATCGGTGCGGTAGCCGTAGACCTCGCCGGAGCCGACCGGCCAGAACCACATATTGATCTGGCTTTTGGAACTGCCCCGCAGGTAGATGCCGCTGTCGCCCGCATCGAGGACGGGAATGGTCAACTCTGCCCCATCCGCGCCGGTGGCCTGAGTGCCGTCGGCCAGGATCACCGGTACCTGTAGCAGCTGGGGCTCACCGGTGAAACGCCAATCAACTATCAGGGTGAAGTTCTCAAACTGCTCCTCGGTCCACAGGTGCCGCTGGTCACCCTCGGCTTCGCTCTGACCATCGTAATCCAGGATCCAATCCTTGGCGGTCCAATGGTTTTTATTCTCCTTCACCTGCTTCCAGCCTCGAAGATCGAGACCGTTATACAGCGAACGAAAGCCCTCATCCTCCCGCGCAACCACCTCGGGATGGGGATCGGAACCGGGCAACTCCCGAATACGGATGTTGCGGAAGTGGACCTCGCTCCCTTCGGATTCGAGGCAGATATACCCTTTCCGGGGATTGGCGTGGAAGGCCCGGGTCACCACTTCGCCGTTCACCGCCAGGGTGATTGTTCCATCCCGGCTTTCGACCCGGTAATGATTCCATTCCCCCCCGGCCGGATGGGCCCGGCTGGCCAGCGGCAATGCCCGCATCCAACCCTTCGGATGGGGCTGGTGCGGGGTGAGGGTCGCCCCATGGATCGCAAATATATCCCCGTGATTGCCGTCCATGATCTGCACCTCGCTCGAGCGGGTAAACGGTTGGCCCCGGGCGGTGAGGGCATCGGAGTGGAGGAACAGTCCGGCATTACCCTCCTTCACCGTATGACGCCATTCCAGCTCCAGGACGTAGTTTTCGTACTGCCGCTCGGTCCGCAGCACCCCGGTTGGGAGGCCGCTGCAGACGATCATGCCACCCTTTACCTTCCAGGTTTCGGGTGCGCAGTTTACGTTCACCCAACCTTCCAGGTTCCGCCCGTTGAATAAGGGGACAAATCCACTCTCATCCTTTTGGCCGGCCCGGGCCGGAACGGCCGCCGCTGCCCCCACCAGTAGCGCCATCAGGAAGCATAAAACGCGTCGTTGCCCTGGAAAGACCATCATCAAGGTTCCCTTCAATTTGGAGGATACAGCTTCGCCGGCCCCAGCCACGATACCTGTCGCGGTCATAGCAGCTGCGTCTTGCCCGGCATCGCCACGGGGCCCAAGGGCAGATCGCCGAAGGCATACTCGGGTGGACTCAGGTCCAGTTTCGATGTGTTCATCACCCAATCCCAGGACATTTCCCTGCCGGTGTAGGCGCTCATGCGCCCCATGATGGCCGTGAGGGAACTCTCGGCGACCCGACGACCCTCGTTCAGCCGCTTATCCTTACGGATGCTGTCGATGAGATCGGCAAATTGCCGCAGGACAGGATGGGGCGATTCACCCTCGTTATGATACGGCTTCCTGCCTTCGATAATGGCATTCGCGAAGTCGATATATGCCGAACCCCGCGTACCCACCAGCCGTTGATGATTGCGGACGCTGGTCCCATCCATCTGGCTACCCATGTAGGCGATGCGAACGCCGTTGGGGTACTCATACTCCACCGCGATGTGATCGAAGATATTCCCATATTCACTGCCGGTCCGCACCTGCCGGCCGCCCATACCCATGCACTTGACCGGATGGGCATCCAGCGCCCAGTTGATGAGGTCCAGGTTGTGGATGTGCATCTCTGCAATAAAATCGCCGGACAGCCAGTCGATAAACAACCAGCGCCGCAGCTGCCACTCCATGTCCGACATCCCCGGCTTGCGCTGCATCCCCCAGTCCAGCATGCCGCTCCCCAACCTGACGCACTGGCCGCTCAACAGCTCCCCCATGTCCCCGTTGTGTATGCGCTTCATGGCTTCCACGATATGCTCGATACGCCGCATCTGGGTGCCCGCCATGATCTTCAGGTTTTGCTTCTCCGCCGCTTCCGACGACGCGATCACCGAGCGAATGCCCACCGGGTCCACCGCCACCGGCTTCTCCGTATACACATGTTTGCCCGCTTCCACCGCGGCCTTGAGGTGCGCCGGACGAAAGTGGGGCGGAGTGGTGAGGATTACCAGGTCAACCTCGCTCGCCAGGACCTGGGCATAGGCATCAAAACCGATGAATGTGGTATCAGCGGTGACCTTCACCTTGTCACCCACCTGCTCCTTGAGCTCGGCCAGGGAGCGATCCAGGCGATCCTGGAACAGATCACCCATGGCCACGATCTCCACGTTGGGCGCAGCGTTCACGCAGTAGGTGGCGTCGTAGGTGCCGCGACCGCCGCACCCGATCACCCCGACCCGCACCGTGTCCGAACCGGCGGCAAAGACCTTGCTGGCC
>CAZJBG010000105.1:0-9456 GCA_964543925.1 uncultured bacterium | reverse complement strand
ATCAGAGTACTGCGCGCAAGTTAGCGATCTTGAAGTAATGCTGCTGGGCTCACCACACGGATAGTGGCCGCTCCGCCGCCCCTCACCCTTACGTCGGCAACGGTGGATGATATACTCAACGCCATTATGACCGGCCCCGGTAGCGCGTTCGTCCACCAGGTCCACCGGCTATGCGATCAAATGCCCGGTCGAGGGGCTATGCCTGTAACTTCCCCTGCCCCCCTTCCCCGTGGCGGGACCGGGCTGCATTTTCTTGCATTTTACCCGTATAATGGCTAAATAGTACCTGTACTCGTCCCCCAATATTGTCGCATTTTGGGCCTATCGACTTTTGTTCCGTTGACTTCTGGGTAGCTGTGCCCGTGTCCTTTGATAGGGAATCATGTGTATGAGGATCATGATGATGTCGTATTGGTTTCGCTGCCCCCTGCTCGTGGCCCTGTTCCTCCTTCAACTGGGGTGCCAACCCCTGATCACCACCTTCGATGATGTCGAGGCTGCCGTCGATTACCGGGCCGCTTCTATTGGCGATGTGCCGGGCACGGCAGATACCCTGCTCGTCATGACCTGGAACATTAAGTACGGTGGCGGCGATATCGACTTCTGGTTCGACTGCTGGGACGACCGGGTTTCGATGACCGAGGATGAGGTGCTGGACAACATGGAGCGGATAGTGGCGAAGATCATCCAGGTGGACCCCGACATCCTCCTGCTCCAGGAGGTGGATGTGGACTCCAAGCGTAGCGCCTACCTGGACGAGCTCCAGTACATCCTGGATCACACCGATCTGAACTACGGCGTCTTCGCCTCCATGTGGCAGGTCCAGTTTATCCCCTCCAATGGTTTGGGGCGCATGAATACCGGTAATGCCATCCTGTCCCGCTGGCCATTGAGCAACGCCGAACGCATCAAATTGGCCCTGCGGACCGACCAGGACGCTCTAACCCGGTCTTTTTACGTGCGCCGGAACGTTCTAAAGGCTCAGGTGGAACTGCCGGGATACGATCCATTCTTCGCCGTCAACGTGCATGCCGCTGCCTTCTCCCATGACAGTACCAAGCAGAAGCACATCGACCGGTTCAAGGAGGAGCTGGACAAGATTGCAGATGATGGCAGTCTCTTTGTGGCCGGCGGCGACCTCAACGAAATTCCGCCGAACTCCGATAAGACATCCGATTTTGTCGATTCCATATGTGAAGAGGAGGATTTTCAGGCCGACGACTATTCCGGCGAAACGGACTGGCTGACTGCTTTTTATGCGAGCCCCGAAAAGAGAGGCTATGCCCCCGCCGTGTCCCTGGCAGATTACCAGGGGGACAATTCCGCTTACTTTACCCATAGCACGAATCCCCGAGCAGGCTTTAAGCGCAAGCTGGATTACCTGTTCACCAACCACCTGGGCGGTTGGCTGGCCGGTTCGGGCACGACCCACCAGGATATCTCTTCCGGGGGGCAGGCCCTGTCGGATCACGCCCCCGTGTCGGTCAGGCTGGTGTTGCCATGAGGTGGCCGTCCATGAACAGGCGTATAGTGCGGCCGATGGTGGTCACTGTCGTGCTGTGGGCGGCGTGCATTTCCGCCGTCTGGGCGGAAAATGCGAAATGGAGCTCCGGCGCCGCCTATACGCTCCCGCAAGGGCGATGGGAGATGGGGCTGTTTCAGCCCTTGCGGTACGGGCAGACCGACCGGCTGGAATGGTCCACTCACCCGATCATGAACCTGGTGATTCCCAATCTGTCGGTGAAAATCGCTCATGGCGATTGGTCGGGGTGGCAGCTGGCCACGCGCCATCAGCTCCAGTATCCCACGCCACTCCTGCGCCTTGTGAGCCGGGAAGGGACCGGCGGCCTCATTGCCCCGGACCTGGACATCCCTGCTATACTTTTCCTCCGTTCCGAGCTGTTGCTGACGCGCACCCTGGGTCCGTCCCTGCAGCTGACAGCTAAAGGGGGCGCGGCCCTGGTGGCCAAAACCGGGGCTCTGGATGAGCGGGCTACTATCGACCTGCCCATCATCTTTCCCCGCATGGCCGCCTATCGTCAGGGCTACCAGGTGAACCTTGGGCTGGACCTGCTGGGGCAGCTGCTGGGCCGGTGGGGCTATGGGGCTGACATCGATCTTTTTCTCACTCCGGGCCTTGATCAATCCTTTGCCTTTGAGCACAAGGGGCTGGCTTTATGGCGCAAAAGCGACCGGTTTGAGCTGTTACTGGGGTATAAGCTCACCTTTGGGGGCTACCCCTTCGGCGACCAATGGCACCTCCTGCCGCTGCTTGATCTTCAGTGGGCCCGCCAGCGCAAAGGCAGCCAGTAGCCTCGGTGGCACTCAAACGACTTTGTTTGACGGTGAACCCCCACGGGGGTTATCAAAAGGGACCGGCCGTCCTGCGCCAGGTGAAGCCGGTCTTCGATGCTGCGGGCATCGAGCTCCGCATCTATGAAACCGAGTATGCCGGTCATGCCACAGAAATTATCCAGGCGGTCGATCTGACGGATGTGGACGGTTTTTGCGCCATCGGGGGTGACGGCACCTTCCACGAGGTGCTCAACGGCTTGCTCTCCCGCCCCGACAAACCGGACTTGCCCCTGGGACTGATCCCCGCCGGCACCGGCAATTCGTTCCTGCACGACTTTGACTGCCTGGATCCTGTAGACGCCGCAAAGCGGATCGTCGCCGGCAGGACTCAGCCCATTGATGTGGCTAATATTTCTATGAATGGCCAGGCCAGGTATGCCTTCAATGTCATCGGGTGGGGGCTGGTGACCGACATCCTGATCCGGTCTGAGGGGATGCGCTGGCTGGGAGAGAGCCGCTATACGATAGCCAGCGCCCTGGAGGTCCTGAAGGGCAGGCGGCGGCCGGCCCGGCTGATTGCCGATGGGCAGGTGAGCGATGACAATTTTATCTTTATTCTGGCCTGCAACACCCGCTACACCGGCAAAGGGATGCTCATGGCGCCCCGGGCTCTGCTCTCCGATGGGCTGATTGATCTGGTCATCGTCAGAAAAGCCTCCCGGACCCAACTCCTCCGCCTCCTGCCCAAGGTATTTGACGGCTCACACGTCACATCGCCCCTGCTGGAGTATCGGCAAGTGAAGGAATTTTCCCTTCAGCCTCAACTGGATGAGCCCCTCGATATCGATGGGGAGCTGGTCCACGGTACACCGGTAGACGTAAGGATGATTCCGGCGGCCTTTCGGTTCCTGATCTAGGTATTGTAGGTGAAGGATGCCATGCTTACTTTACATGGCAGTTTAATACGTCTATAATTTTATTGAGTGGAATGAAGCTTGCAACACGGACGGTGAGTGATGGGCATGATTGAGCCGGTGGTATCCATGGGGTGACCATGGATGTGATGAGTGTCCCTTCCGATGAATGGCGGGTCCTGACATGTTGACCGCCTGTCTGTGATTCGTTTTCATAGCCCCGATAACCTTCGCAGGCGACCCGGCTATTCGGTGTCCAATCTGCCCCGTTTCCATTATTCGTTAACCTGCCGGCTCTCCAGCACGGTTTAGGAGGAGTTTATTAAGATGCCTACTAACGCCCTTGAAGGCAAACGAATCCTGAGCGTCGATGATTCGGCGACCATCAGGAAATACCTGCGCAATATCCTCGCACCCTTCGGAGTGGAACTGGAGGAAGCCGAAACCGGGGAAGCCGCCCTGAGCGTGTTAGAATCTGCTAAGAGTTTTGATATGATTCTGCTTGACCTGCAGCTGCCCGATCTGCAAGGCATGGAGGTACTAAGGCGCCTGCGAGAGCATGATGAGGACACGGCGGTGGTCGTCCTCACCGGGTCGGGTGATATCCGGTCGGCCTCGGCGGCTGTCAAGGAAGGGGCCGATGGTTATATCGAGAAGCATCATCTGCCCAAGATGGATCACCTCGATGATCTGTTCTACGCTCTGGAACAGTCGATGGAACATCGGGCGGGCATCGTGGCTCAGAAGCAGTTGGAGGCGCTCAAGGCTGATTTTTACTCCATGGTCACCCATGATCTACGCAATCCCACCGGCGCCATCATGCTGTCCCTCGACACACTGCTGAAAGGCGCTCTCGGGCCGTTGACATCCAAGCAGGAGCAGTTTTTAACCATCGCTCTGGCCGCCTTCGGAGAAGCTGCTGGCCCTGATCAGCGACTATCTTGACTACGCCCAAATCGATTCTGGCTACCTGCGGCTGGATAAAAGTGGTACCGAGCTGCGGGGCGTCGTCGAGGAGACGGTCAAGATGGCTCAGCTGCAGGCTGAGGCCAAGAAACAGACCCTCACCGTGGAGCTTCCTGCGGACCCCCTGCCGGCCCATGCCGATGGCAAGCGTCTACAGCAAGTGGTGGAGAACCTCCTCTCCAATGCCATCAAGTACACTCCCGAAGGCGGATCCATTGTCATTCGTCTTGACCGGGATAATAAATCCGGGGTAATCGTCGTCAGCGATACGGGCAGAGGGATTCCCCAGGACCAATTACCGGCCCTGTTTGCCAAGTATCATCGGGTACCCGGCCAGGCCACCAAGGGTATTGTAGGCACGGGGCTGGGCCTGACCATCGTGAAGGAAATCGTGGAGGCGCACGGCGGCAGCGTGCAGGCCGAATCCGAGGGCGTAAAGGGCAAGGGGGCCACCTTTACGGTGCGAATACCGCTGGAAGCTGAGTAAAAAGACTGATTGGCGCCTCTCGCCCCACTGAACTACCTTGCCCGGTATGCGCGGATTGCCGCTGGCCACCCGACTTCCGCTCTGCAGGAGAATGAGGAAGAAGATATCGACCGGAGCAGTGGCCGGGATCGCTCCTCAGTGCTCTAAACCAGCTCCAGCCCGTATCTGCCCAGCCAATCCCGTAGCCGGGGCCAATCAACGAACTGGTGAGCGTGGATGCCCAACGCCCGGGCGGCGAGTACGTTATCTTCCCGGTCGTCGATGAACAGGGCGTGCGACGCTTCTGTGGATGACCGGCGCAGGGCGGCCCGGTAGATTTCCGTTTCGGGCTTGCGATGACCCACCTCGTTGGAGGCGATCCACCCGTCCACCTGGGCCATGAACCGGTATTTTTCCCTCAGCTGGGCCAGGTGCAGGTGATTGGTGTTGGACAGCAGCCACACCTTCACGTGTTTCGTCAATTCCGGCAGGCGCCGTGCCACCTCGGTTTCGTCCTGTAGAACCGCCAGCCACAGCCGCTGGAGGTCGTTAAAAGACAGCGTCTCCCGGCAGTCCAGCGCCGTGACGATCTTGTCGTAATAGTCCCTGAACGTGATTTCTCCCCGCTCCAGGGCATGGAGGGCGCGGCTATCCATACTCTGCCCAATGATCTCGGGCAGGCTGCCCGTAGCCCGGGAAATCTTCTCCAGCATCGGTTGAATTTCTACGTTCACCAGCACGCCGCCGATGTCGAAAAAGACTGTAGTGATGACGGGAAACGTCTCAGGCATGAATGCTGTCTGCAACGCCCCTAGCTGCCGAGCTGGGCCACATAAATTTGCAGCGTGCTCTCCGGACCAAAGGCCGATCGTTGGTAATCGCCCCATTTCTCAACAACCTTGAGTCCGGCATCATGGATCAGGCGGTCCATGGTATCGGGGTGGTAAATGCGGACGGTGAATTCGTACTCTAAAAAATCCCTCTCCCTGGCCGTGGAATAGTACCAGCGGACCTTGGTGAGTTCGGTCTCGGGATCGTAGTCGTTGGTTTCCTCCACCGTTACAGTGGCGCCCGTTTCGGGGTCGGGGTAGACCATGGCCTGAATTCGATGGTCTTCAGGACGAGTCAGGACCAGGGGATCGGGGACGAAGAGATCGATGATGAACCGGGTGGCGGAATGGCAGTGCTCCCGCACGCAGCCGAGGGTCGCCAGGGCATCTTCATCGGTGAGCAGGTGCATAAAGGAGTTGAACCCAATGAAGATCAGGTCGAATGTTTCGCCCAGCTGAAGCTGCCGGATATCGCCCTGGATGAGGCGGGCACGCCGGCCGAAGGGCTCCAGCTTGCTCCGGGCGCGCCTTAAGAAGCCTTCGGAAATCTCCACCCCGGTATACGTGGCTTGGGTCAGCAGGACATGCAACCCCAGACGACCCGTACCGGCGGCGAGTTCCAGCACTCGGGGACCATATTCTTCCGCCATTTCACGCCAGAAAATCAAGTCGTCGGTTTTCCACCAGTGCTCGGCATCATAGCGCATGGCATCCTGATAAATGGGCAGATCAAATTCGGTAGGAGCAGTTGGCACGACGCCTCAATTTAACCCTTTGTCACGGCCGCGAAACAGTTGGCCCGCCACTTGGGTAGTGTATATGGAAAAATATATTATACTGTAAGTTATATAAGACAATCAGACTTAAAGAATTTACACGATCCGCCGATACATGTAGTACCGAAGGTATATGGTTACAGTATGATTGACCCGGCAAGCAGCTTACTATCGAATCCCCTTTCCCTTGGGATAGTCGCGTCGCTCCCACACCCGTCGCGCGGCAAGGAAGAGATCGTCCCCTCCAACCGTGAAGCGAACGTGTCCGCCGAGCTGACCCCGGCAGCCGTGCGTCTGTCCGAAGAAAACCTGGATTTCGCCCACTCATCGGTTACCGCCACGTCAACGGACCTGGAGTTTAACCTGGAGTTTACCTCCAGCTCGTTGGAACGGCTTTCGGCGACCGGGTATTATGCCGAGGAATCCCAATCGCTCAGCCTCTCCCTGCGCTATACCTTCCAGCGAGAAGTCACCATACAGGGCCGTACACAGGTGCGAACCTTTGAGGCCAGCCTGGACATCCAGGTGTCCCGCCTTCAGCAGACCGCCGCCTCTCCCTTCACACGGAAAGAGGATATTATGGCCCTGGTGCGGCGGCTCCTCAATGACATCGGCCGGGTCACGGCCAACGACGGCGAGCTCCTGGGCGGGGTGGTCATCGACCGGGATGATCTCCTCGATTTGGTGGCGATCGATAGCGGCCGGTTAGCCAACAAATTGGAAGCACTGATTCAGCTGACCGTCATGCTGGCGCGCCTGAAACAGCTCCTGGATGACGAGACCGCGGAAGTGGTTATCCTGAACCCGCAGCGGGAGGAGACCCGGGGAGTGGAGGTGGTCAAATTCGAAGAGCGGCTGGAAAGCTTCCAACTGGTGATCAGGGATATCACGGCTGAAGGCGTCCTACCGGAGGATGGAAGTCTCCTGGAATCGACACCGGAGCAAGCCGGTGCCGGTGAGGGAAGCCCGGCAGGGGAGGCGGAGGAGGCCTCGACTCCCCCTTCGTCCTGATCGGTTAACCTAGAACCAACAAGTCCTTTTTACTCTGGTTGAGGGGGGTGCCGCCATCGGGGCCGACAAGGACGTCATCCTCGATGCGCACCCCACCCCACCCTTGAAGATAGATGCCCGGCTCGATGGTTACCACCATGGTGTCTTCGAGCAGATCGGGGCTACCCTTTGACAGGCGTGGCGGCGTATGGACCTCCAAGCCTAATCCGTGTCCCGTCGCATGGATGAACTGCTCCCCGTAGCCCTGGGCAGTGATATAGTCCCGGCAGGCGGCATCGACCTGGGATGCGGGGATATGGGCCTTGACCGCAGCGATCCCTAAACGCTGGGCCTCCAGCACCGTCTGGTAGATCTCATAGTGCTTATCGGTGGCCGTGGTTATACAGACCGTACGGGTAAGATCCGCACGGTAACCGCCGGAGTGAGCGCCGAAATCCAACACGACAAAATCTCCCGGTTCCAGCTGCTTGTCTGTGGGGTGTGCATGGGGCATGGCGCTGCGTCGGCCACTGGCCACGATGGGGTCAAAACTATCGCCGTCGCCGCCAAGGTTTCTGATGAGAAACGTTAGCCGGGCGGCTATCTCCCGCTCAACAACCCCCGGTTTCAGGTCGTTTTGGATCTCCTCAAAAACACTGTCGGTGATACGAACCGCTTCCACCAGGGCCGCCAGCTCTTCCGGGTCTTTTACCGTTGCCAGCTGCTCCACCAGCTGGGTGGACTCGGTCCACTGGACGGTCTTGAACACGGACCGCCAGGTGTTGAACGTGTCTACGGAAATGTGGTCGGCTTCAAAGGCGATGCGGTCGCCTGCAGCTAACAGACCGAGTTCGTCGATCAGGCCGATGGGTCGCTCCACATTCCGGTTGGTGTCACCCGTATCGATGTGTACTTGGAACTCTTGTACCTCGGTTCGGGCCTGCTCTTTATAGCGGCCGTCCGAGAAAAAATGCTGGCTGTCTGGGAGGAGCAGCACGAGACCGGCCGACCCAGTGAACCCGCTCAGGTAACGCACGTTGGTGAGGTGGGTCACCAGCATGCCATCGACGTCCCGGTCAGTCAGCTTGCGCCGTAGCCGATCCAGTCGCTTTTGGTGGGTTTGTCTTGTGCTTTTTTGAGCGGCCTGCACCGCGCCTTACCGAAGGGCGGTCATTCCGGCTTGGAACCGCTCGTCATCGTTTGGGTAATCGACTGCCGCTCGTCCTCGATACGCTCAGGATCACCGCCCTTGGCCTCCAGCATGTCCAACACCTGGAGGGCTTGCTGGTAAAGACCCTGGACCTTGTAAATAGTAGCCAGGGTGAACGTGGCCAGTTTGGGATCAATCCAGGAGGCGCTAGGGCTGTCCTGCTTTCCGGTTTCCGGCTCAGCAGCCTTGGCCTCTGGCCTGTCCGGTGCTGGCGAAGGTACCGGCTTGTCATCGATGGCCTGACCAGCGCCTGGATCGGTACCCGTCTCCAAGGTTTCACCTGGCTCGGGTGGAGGGCTTTCCTCTGCCCCCTCCTCCCCAATTGGTGGAACCGTGTCGCTCAATGCCGCGTGCTCGGCCTCCGGAACCGTCGCGACCGCATCGTCCCCAACGAACGGGACTTCTTCCGCAGCGGTCTCCGCCTCGTTCTCGGCAGGTCGAAGGGCATCGATGTCCAACCCGGCAATCTTTTCCAGCACCGCTCCCGCATCGATCTCATCCTCGCCGGTGGCCTCCATCTCCGGGGCTTGGTCGGCTTCCAGAGCGTTCGCTGCAACGGATTCATCCTCTACCGATGGTGCGGCCTCGTCATCGGGACCTGCCGCCGCCTCATCGCCGGCGGGTGGCACCTCCTTCTCGTCGTACTCTCCAGGCCAGGGATTGACGAACGCCTCGCCAGCCTCCTCCGTGGCGGCACCAGATTCGTCCTCTACCTCTGGTGTGGCCTGTTCATCGGAATCTGCCGCCCCTGCTTCGCCGGTGGGCTGGGCCTCCCCCTCGTCGTATTCGCCGGGCCAGGGATTGATGAACGCCTCGTCGGCTACCTCCGTGACGGCTATGGTGTCCTCGCCCTGTTCCTCGCCCTCGTCACCAGGCAACCGTTCCGGCTCCAGGTCATCTGTGGGGGCGGTGGTTTCGATCTCCGCTTCCTCGCCGGCTGGCGGCGTTTCAGAGGGGCCGGGAGTGGCTTCGATTTCAGTAGTTGCCTCTGGTGCCGCCTGGTCCGGGG
>CAZJBG010000104.1:1023-9541 GCA_964543925.1 uncultured bacterium | reverse complement strand
GCTGGCATAGGTGTAGGGGCGGGTACCGACATCCTGCATGTCAAAGAGCACCAGGTCGATACCGGCCAGCTGATCGGGGGTTGGTTTGCGACTGGCCCCATAAAGACTGTAGATCTTGACCTCGGTCTGCGTGTCCTGCTCATCCTCCACCGTGGCTCCATCGGCGGCCTGGCCGAACAGGCCGTGCTCCGGGCTGAAGATCACCTTGAGCCGCACACCGACCGCCTGATCAACCAGATCGAGAATAAATTTGCCCCGGCGGTTCAGCCCCGTCTGGTTGGTCACCACCGCCACCGACTTGCCCTTGAGGGGGGCGAAATCGTCGTTCTCCAGCACATCCAATCCGGTGATGGTGGTGTAAAATTGCTGGGTGGGGTTCACCGGCTCATAGACCCGGGAGCTCCGCCAGCGCGTCCCTTGCTGGGCAGCAGCAGGGGATAGCAGAAGCCACCCTAGTAGTAAAATCCGTATCATGAGGTTGGGTCCCCGCGCCGCCAGCGGCCCAGCCCCCAGTTCACGCCCACTGCCAGCCCCATGTTCACCGCCGTGGCTACCAGGATGTACCAGGTCCAGGCCACCCCCAGCCCCTTGAGCACCAGCACGGCCCCGGCGGCCCCCAGCAGCCCGGTCACCAGTGCGGCCAGGCGAAATTCAATCGTGGTGCGTCCCAGCAGGAACAACCCCAGCAGCCCCCCATAGGTGTAGGAGGCGATTTGCAGCCCCAGCTCCACCACCGGGCTCTCCCGGGACTGGAACATGAGCGCCACCACCATCAGGACCAGTCCCCACCCCAGGCTCACCTGCCGGGACCGACGCAAATCATCGCTCAGCGCTGTCAGCCAATCGTTTACTGTGGAGGATGCCAGAGAGTTGATGGACGAACTGAGGGTGGACATGGCCGCCGCCAGCACCCCGGCCAGCAGCACACCTCGCAGGCCCGCCGGGAGGTAGGTGACGATGAACCGGGGGTACTCCCGGTCCACGCCGATGGCCTCGCCCTGAAACACGACCCACAGCAGCCCCCCCACCAACATGAACAGGGCGAACTGGGCGAACACGAACAGCCCGCTCCCCACCAGGGCCATCCGGGCGGCTTTCAGGTTAACCGTGGAAAGGACCCGTTGCACCATCATATAGTCGGTGCCGTGGGAGGCGAAGGAAAGGAACCCGCCCCCCAGGATAGCCGCCGGGAAGGCATAGGCTACCGAGGGCGATAACAGCTCCCCCGGCCGCAGGTTGATCATCGCCAACTTGCCGGCATCCTGCAACTGTCCCAACCCGGCGGTCAGCCCCCCATCAATGAGCCCGTGAATGATGTACAGCGATAGTATCCCGCAGCCCACGTACAGGGCGAACTGCAGGGTGTCCATCCAGACCACGGCCCGGATGCCCCCGGCCAGGGTGTAAATGAGGGTCACCCCGCCGATGAGCAGCACGGCCTGGAACATGGTGAGGGGCAGCAGGGTTACCACCAACAGGGCGGTGGCGAAAAAGCGCACCCCGTCAGCCAGGATACGGGTCACCAGGAATATGGCCGACGTGACCCGCTGGACCTGTCGCCCGAACCGTTGGCCGATATATTGGTAAATGGAGGTGATCCCCTTGGCGTAGTACAGGGGCAAAAGGAGCACGCTCACAGCAATGCGACCAAGGATATAGCCCAAGGCCAGTTGGAGGAAAAACCAGTTCCCCCGGTAGGCGATCCCCGGCACGCTGATAAAGGTCAGCACCGAGGTTTCGGTGGCGACCACCGAAAGCATCACGGCCCACCAGGGGAGGGTGCGCCCGGCCAGAAAGTAGGCCTCGGTGGTGGTGCTCCGCCGCCCGGACCACAGGCCGTAGGCCACCGTGCCCCCCAGGAAGAGGACCAGCACCCATACGTCCAGAGGGTCAATCATGGCCAGGGCGCTTATTCATAGTGGCAGTGGCAGTAGCAGTGGCAGTAGCAGTGGCAGTGGCAGTGGCAGTAGCAGTGGCAGTGGCAGGTGACAGAAAATGAAAAATGTCCCGGAGGGACCCTTTGGGGCAATTTGAACAGGAGGGTTGGACGGAATGGTAGCAACGTCGCCTATTCAGAGGAGGGAACCAGGGGTTCTACCTGACGGATGAGTTCGGGGACATGAACCGTGGCCGCCAACCATACTTCATCCAGGTTTATCCGGTGGTAGGCGTGAATTAAGACGTCTCGCATCCCGGCCATATCTTTCCAAGGCACTTCAGGGTGATCGTCTTTGAATTGCTGCGAAATATGTTTAGTGGCTTCGCCGATGATCATGAGCTGGTGGATAACTGCAGACTGCTGCATTATATCCCGGTCGAAGGCCTCACTATCGACATCTAAAACAAACGATTGCACCAGCCTGGCGGCGTGGAGAATATCCATGACATAGCTCTCATCATACTGAGACATGAATCACCTTCGCAGATTCTAGAATAACCTTGCGGCGAATCGGATTGTGGTTTTCCTCGATGGCTTGTCGGCTTACCAGATCTACCTTCCGCCCAAAAATTGCTTCCAGCTCTTCTTCCATATGAAGGTGGTCGAATATTGACCAACCGGGATTCGGTTCAAAGGTGACCAACACGTCAATATCACTCTCCGGGCCGAAATCTTCCCGCAGCACCGATCCAAACAGGGCCAGTTCAGTAATCTTCCACTGGCTGCAGAATGCTCCGATACTATCTACTGATATCTCAATATTTTTAATGGTCACCATTGTTATCCCTACATTTTAAGCAGGCGCATCGACGGACCGCCCTCAGCTCTTCATGTTCACGAACTGGAGGGGCACCTCCAGGTCGGCCTCCCTGAGGATGCCCATCACCGTCTGCAAGTCGTCGATTTTCTTCCCCGTCACCCGCACCTGGTTGTCCTGGATGGCCGCCTGGACCTTCAGCTTCTGGTCCTTGATGAGCTTCACGATCCTGCGGGCCTGGTCCTTGTCGATACCGTCCTTGATGGCCACGTCCCGCTTCACGTTGCCGTGGGCGGTGCTGTCCACCGTGCCGAAGGTCAGGACCCGGCCCGACACCTTGCGCTTGGCGCAGTTCTCCACCAGCATGTCCCGGAGGGCTTCCATCTTCATGTCGTCACCGGTGAGCAGATGGATGGACTTGGCCTGCTTGTCCAGGGTGATCTCCGTAGTCGTCCCGCGGAAGTCGTATCGCCGGGTCACGTCCTTGCGGGTGTTGTTGATGGCGTTGTCCACCTCCTGGAGGTCCACCTGGTTCACAATGTCAAAGGATGGCATGGCTGGTTCCCTTTGCCTCAATGGTTCTATACAACTTGGTGCGATACGGGCGGAAGGTAAGCAATCCTGACGGACGGCGGCAGTACCGTTATTCAGGGCGTCGGCGAGATTGCCACGGTCGTCCGCCAGCTGGCGGACATCCTCGCAATGACCCAGGATGGGCAGTCATTGCGAGACCCCGTCAGGGGTCGTGGCAATCTCATTAGGGGTTGCCGCCATGGAAAGCTGTTGGCTGTTTGTCTATTGTGATTTACCTTTACAACCAGACCTTTACTCGGAACGGGGTGGACAGTGCATGAATGCCCTGCTCAACGGACGAAGTTGTGGATATACGGCAATTAGGCCGTATTATACATGTTAGCCAGTCAACATAGAGATAAAATGAAATTATTAAAACTCATATTCTTCACCTGTTCATTTATATTCTTGTTATCACCCATAAAAGCTGGTCCACCTTGGAAAGAATATTATGTTTACATGAGTCCGGGAATTCGATTGGGGTATGTTTTTGGTGAAGGTTTTACATGGAGCAGTGAAATAACCTTTGGAGTCTGGAATAATTATGATGCTTGGTTCACTTCTGTTGCTCTAGGTTATCAACATATCCCGAAAAAACCAACATCCTTTACCTATATCGCGCTTCAGGGTGGATTTACGTACTTTGGCTTGTCATACGGGGGCATCTTCTATAAGGATGACGGTGTATCGCAATTGGGAAACCGCCTATCTGGCTTTGCGGGAATTGGCTTCGCTTTTCTATCGTACGATCACCTCACATTTTCTTCCCTACCGGCCAGCTATCAAACGATCGGTATTGGGGGGAAATTCCCAATAATAGATTATGATGCACTTTTCGGGCCTCTTCTTGCCACTTGTTTCGCTGAGGGAACAGAGATTGTGATGGCTGATGGCTCTTTGAAGCGTATTGAAGACATTCAAATCGGGGATAGGGTCTTAAGCTATAATCTTGAAACAAGGGAAACGGAACCTGATGAAGTGCTGGAACTGTATTCCACAGCCAATAACAATATGATGAGGATGGAATTTTCAGATGGAGCAGTAATCCATTCTACTGTCGACCATCCCTATTACGTGAAGAACAAAGGTTGGTGTTCACTGAAACCAGAGGCCACCAATGACCTCATCACAAACATTAGTGATGTTGGCCAGTTAGAAGAAGGTGATGTGTGCCATTTGCTCAAGGATGGTCAACTGACAGAGGTTGTGTTTGTAGGGTCTGAACGGATATCCACCTTTCAACGGACCTATACGATAAAAAAACTCAAGAAGAACAACACCTTTTTTGCTGAGGGTGTTTTGGTAGGTGTGGAAACGGTGAAGGAGACCAAAAGCGAGACTTTATTAGGCTATTTGAAATGAGCCTTATGATATTAACGTTTGACTGGCGAAGCCACACTGCACCGGGCAACGAACGCCGCAGGCAAGTTCACTCCTTAGATGACTGCTAGGCGTCGAGGACCAGGCGATTGACCTTTGGTTCTTTCAGTGAGAGAAAGACTATGGCAGAACTGAAGGAGTGGCCCACGGAGGGGCTAACTCCAGGCTAGGGCCTGGGCAACCGGATGAAGGCGAAACAGGCACTCCTGTTCGATTGGGGCGACACCGTGATGCGCGTGTTCCCCGATGAGACCGGGGCCATGGCGAACTGGCGTCGTGTAGCGGCCATGCCCGGACTCCAGGCGGTCCTCGAAGGGTTGCATGGATCCGCTGAGCTTGCCCTGGCCACCAACGCCGTCGATTCATCGGCAGCTGCCATTCGGCGAGCCTTGGCCCGGGCCGGTCTCGATGACCTGTTTGACCGCGTCTACTGTTTCCGGGACGTTGGCCACCGGAAGCCGTCCCTCGCCTTCTTTGAGGCGGTCCTCCAGGACCTTGGCATAAGTCCGCACGACGCATTCATGATCGGGGATGATTTTGAGTCGGACGTGGTGGGGGCCAATGCCGCCGGGCTGGCGGCCGTGTGGTACGCGCCCCATACGACCGAGCAACGCACGGGGGAGCGGTATCGCACGATTCACGCCTATGCCGAGTTGCCGGAGGCGCTGGCCGCACTGGGATTCGATCCGGCGGCTGCCCCGCCTGCCGCCTCCCGGTCGTAAACACCCCCCGCCGGACAGCCGCACAAAGTTATCATCCCCGCCCCTCATCGGAAATAAATCCCTATCGGAAGCGCAAAACCCCACAATTGACCTCAGCCTCCTTCATCGGTACCTTTGGACATGAACTACCAGAACCGGATCACCATTGAAGCGGGCAAGCGTAGCGGGAAGCCGTGCATTCGCGGCCTGCGTATTACCGTCTACGAGGTGCTGGAATATCTGGCTTCCGGCATGTCCGAGGACGACATCCTTAAGGATTTTCCTGACTTGGTCAGAGAGGATATCCGCGCCTGCCTGGCCTTCGCGGCCGACCGTGAGCGGAAGATGGTTTCCGTGCCCCCGGCGTGATATTCCTGTTAGACGAAAACCTTTCCCCAACCCTCCCATCCATACTTGCAGAACTTTATCCAAACTCAACTCACGTCCGTGATGTCGGCTTGGAAAGGGCCGATGATGAAAATGTCTGGGCGTATGCCAGAGAACATGGTATGGCCATCGTTTCCAAGGATTCCGACTTTCGCCAGCGGAGTTTCCTTCTCGGTCATCCGCCAAAGGTAGTTTGGATTCGAAGGGGCAACTGCTCAACCCATGACATTGAATCAATTCTCCAGCAGCATTATCATGCTATCCTCGAATTTGAACGCGATGAATTGGGCGCACTGCTCGATCTCGAGTAAGATCTCGAAGCACCTCCCCCAATAAAATCTATCCTCCCGCCCCCTTCAACTGAGATAAATTCCTCCCTGGGAGGAGCTGCGCGAAGTGGACATAACGTCAGGAGATAGGGCATGAGTTTCTTGCTGGTAGGCATCGCTATACTGGGCGTGATGTACGGCTACATCGGCCTGCGCCTCATCCCCCATGTGGGCCTCACGGCGCCCTGGCGGAAGGGGGCCTGGGGCGGGCTGGCGCTCCTTGTGGTCATCCCCCTGCTGCCGATCTTCCTGCGCATTGGCGGCCATGAGACTGCCGCTGCCGACGGCCTGGCGTGGGTCAGCTACCTGACCCTGGGCTTTGTCTCCCTGCTCCTGCCCATACTACTGGTCCGCGATGGGGCCTGGCTTGTTGGGTCAGGGCTGGTCAAGGCCTGGCGGCTGGCCCGGACCTGGCTGAACGCCGGCGATCCCCCGCCCCCCATGGACCCGGGCCGGCGCCGGTTTCTCATCGCCACCATGAACGTGGGACTCCTCGCCGCCACCGGAGGCATGGCCGGCTACGGCCTGTTCGAAGCCCGGCGACGGCCCACCGTGGTGGAGGTGCCCGTCCCCATCGATAACCTCCCGGCCGACCTGGAGGGCTTTCGCATTGTCCAGATATCCGACCTGCACGTGGGTCCCACCATCAAAAGGGGCTACGTGCGCACCATCGTCGATGAGGTGAACCGCCTGGCCCCCGATCTCATCGCCTTCACCGGCGACCTGGCCGACGGCAGCGTGCAGCGCCTGAAGGCCGACGCCGCCCCCCTGGGGGATCTGTCCGCCCCCGACGGCAGTTACTTTGTCACCGGCAACCATGAGTACTATTCAGGGGTTGAGGCGTGGCTGGATGAGGTGGACCGGTTGGGTCTTGCGCCGTTGATCAATACTCATCAGGTCATCACCCGGGGATCGGGGCGAATCCTGCTGGCCGGGGTCACCGACTATAACGCCGGGCAAATCCTTCCCGGCCACACATCGGACCCCGCGGCGGCCATGAGCGGTGCACGGCCCAGCGATGTCAAGGTGTTGCTGGCCCATCAACCCCGGAGCATCTTCGCCGCCGACCGGGCCGGCTTCGACCTGCAGCTCTCAGGGCACACCCACGGAGGCCAGTATTTTCCCTGGCGGTATGCCGTGGCCCTGGCCCACCCCTACACCGCCGGTCTGCACAAGCACGACCGGGCCTGGATCTACGTGAACAGCGGCACCGGTTACTGGGGCCCGCCCCTGCGCCTGGGGGTCCCGTCGGAGATCACGGTGATCACCTTGACCCGATCAACGGACTTGGAAAGGGAGGTGGTGTAAGTTCAGGAATGCGCCGGGCAGAGGGCGGACCTTAAATTGGCCCTCACCAAAGGAGACAAAATATGTTTATCCATTCGGTCTATTTCTGGCTCAAAGACGATTTAACCGCCCAGCAGGTGGACGCCTTCCACGAGGGAATCGCGTCCCTGACGACCATCGGGACGGTGAAAGATGCCCACACCGGCGTCCCGGCCCCCACCGACCGCCCCATCATTGACCAGTCCTATTCCCAGGCCCTGATCCTGGTGTTCGAAAACCAGGCCGACCACGACAGCTACCAGGACCACGCGGTCCACGAGGCCTTCCGCCAGACCTGCGGCGATTTTTGGCACAAGATCGTCATCTATGACACAGTAACCTAGCCCCTAAAATCCAGCCCCCTTGGTCGTCAACTCAATGCGCAGCAGGTACATGTCGGCGGTGATGTAGAGCGTCGCGCCGTCGTCGCCCCAGGCGCAGTTGGCCGTGGCCTGGCCGGTGTCGATGGTGCCCAGGTGGACGCCGTCGGGGGTGAAGACCAGCACGCCGCCCGGTCCCGTCGCGAACAGGTTACCGGCCTCATCGACCTTCAGGCCATCGGGCAGGCCCGGGCGCTCACCGACCCAGCGGGTGGCGTCGAAGAACACCCGGCCGTTGGCGATGTCGCCGTTGGGCTGGACGTCGTAGGCCATCCAGATGGCCCGGTCGGGATCGGAATTGGACACGTAAAAGGTTCGCTCGTCGGGTGAAAAAGCGAGACCGTTGGGGCGGGAGAGCTCGTCGGTCAGCAGGGTCACTTCCCCGTCGCTGGAGAGACGATACACCCCTTGAAAATCGAGTTCCCTGGCCGGATCGTCCACGCCCCCCTCCAGGCCGTAAGGAGGATCGGTGAAGTACAGATCGCCATTGCTGTGGTAGACGGCGTCGTTGGGGCTGTTCAGGCGCCGGCCGTCGTAGCGGTCGGCCAGGGTCACAAACTTTGGCTCGGGACTGTCCAGGGGGGCGTCCAGGCGGGCCATGCGCCGGTCCCCATGCTGGGCCAGCACCAGACGACCCTGGGCGTCCAGTAGCAGACCGTTGGCTCCCGGCTCCCCGCCCCGGGGCTGGTCACCGGTGTAACCCGAAGGTTTCAGGTACAGGCTGTGGCCGGCCCCCGCCTTCCACT
>CAZJBG010000104.1:0-1013 GCA_964543925.1 uncultured bacterium | reverse complement strand
ATAGATACTGTTGGGCGGGATATCCGAAAACAGGAGATAGGCGCCCTGGGAAATCCATAGCGGTCCCTCGGTCCATTCGAACCCCTCGGCCAGTACCTCAAGCTTGGCCTCCCGGGGGATGAGTTGATCCAGGACCGGGTCGAGGCGCTCGATACTGCCAATGGCAGGATAAGCTGATCGGCCCCCGCCGCAACTGATGATGAGCAAAGCCATCCCGGCCAGCCCGATACAAAAAATGATCGTACGTGACATAATCATGATATATGCTCTGTCTCCTTGTATGGTTATCCCATAGAGACTCCTTGAGGGGGCTGACCAGCGGTGTAACCCCGGTCCCTATGAATGAAGCTAGAGCATAATTTACGTCACCACGATCCCGGTAGGGACAATCAGCTGGGTACGGCCACTTCGGCGGCGGCATTCTTCATAACGCCCGCCACCAGGTCGTAGGTCGCGGCCCAGGCTGCCTTGACCTCCGGGGTAAACCCATCGCCCAACCCTTTGCTCAGGGTCCATAACAGGGCTTCGCCTACCAGAGCATAGTGCCGGTCTTCCACCCCATATTCGACGTGCCGCCGCCCCAGGTCCTGGACCGCAGGGAGAATGGTTTCCGGTTTATTCAATCCTTTTACCGCCACACCCAGCATTTGCATCAGTTTGCGGCCCTGTTCCTTCATATCGCCCTTAAAGAGCCGCTGTAGATCTGGATTCTTCTCGAACAGATAACCATAGAACATCTCGGCTGCTGCATCGGCAATGGGCACAACCTTCTCAAAGCTCTCCTGAACCAACTTTATCTGCTTTGGGTTTGGCCCCCGACTTGCCTTTGGAGCGGTTGTGCTTACCGTGGCTGGGCGACCGGCATGGTCCCCCACCTTGAACTGGGCGATGAGATCGTTCAGCCCTTGCACTTCCTTGTTGAGTTGTTCAGCCGATGAGGCCATCTGCTGGGCGCTGCTGGCCGATTCCTTGGCCACCGTGGTCACCCCCTCGATGTTCTTCGAGATCTCCTC
>CAZJBG010000103.1:0-9622 GCA_964543925.1 uncultured bacterium | reverse complement strand
GGCCACCCGAGCCGGATCCTGGAGGTTGGACAGCACCCCGGACTGCTCGTCAGTCAGGTAGGGTACCACTTCGATGAGCCGGTGGTAGATCTGTCGGAGATTGGTCATCAGGGCGCCCACCTCCAGGCTGTCATCGGCGGTGTCCTCTACCCGCTCGACCTGCGCCCGGAAATAGGGGCCGGTGGTGATGTATTGATTGATCTTGACGCGGGCAATGCCCTGGACAATGGCCGACTTGGAGTTATCGGGCATGTCGAAAATCTTCATGATGACCGCCAGGGTTCCCCAGCGGTAAAGGTCCTCTTCCGTGGGCACCTCAATACTGCCGTCTTTCTGGGCCGCGACGACCAGCATCTTCCGGCCGGACGGCAGGTCCTCGATCAGTTTCAGGGACTGCTCACGGCCGATATAGATGGGAATGATCTGCTGCGGGAAAAGGACCGTATTGCGCAGGGGCATGACCGGGAAATCTTCATCACCCAGGATATCCAGGGTCGCCTCATCTATGATTGTTTCCTGGACTTCTTCCTGCTCCTGCTCGGCAGCCTTGTTATCGTCGGCCATACCCATCCTCCACTAAAATCTCATCCACACGAAAGTTTCATCACCCTATGGCTCAATAGCAACAACTATCATGCCACCTCAAGGGACTTAAACGTCCGGGCCGATAACCTGACAGGATTACCGATAATTCTCATACGCCGGACGTTTTGTCCGATGGGTGCTCCGGACGGGTCGTCTCTACCCGGCGGATAACCTGCAAGGCGCGTACGGTGACCAGCGCATCCCCTTCCGTATCACGCCCGGTAACCCTGGGGAAAAAGCCGTTACCCAGCTGCTGCTCAAGAAGCCAACTATAGAGCTTTTTAAAAGTTGCATCGGACGGATTGAATCCGGCCCGGCTGAGCCCATCCAGCACGCGCAAAGTGCCCCCCTGAAAAAGTTGGACGCCCCGGGACCCGATGTCGAGAGTGTCCCAAGCCTGTGGATCGGGCAGTAAGGTGGTGGTGTTCGGCTCCAGGGCGTGCCTCAGGAGAAATTCGCCGGCAGCCTGCAGCCTCGCTTTGATCTTGAAGGTCGCGTACCGGGTGAGGAAGTCCAGCACCTCGGCAGTGGTCCAGATGCATGAGGGTGGGGATTTCCGGTTGCCGGCCATATGGGGATGCAGCCATCCGCCATCTTCCCGTTGGCGCTCCGCAATCCAGTGAGCAGCCCGGTGAACGGCCGGGTTGCGGACCAGCCCGAGGGAGATGAGCAGACCCCCGATAGCGGCGTGGTGGTGATACGGGAGCGGGAAGCGGCCATCCTCATGCTGATGCGCCAGCATGGCCCGGATGCCCCTGCGCACGCCCGGCCAACTGCGGTGCCCTCCCTGCACGGCCAGGGCATGGAGGTTCTCCAACAGGCCAATGAGTTCCAGCTGCCTGGCTACACCAACCGGCTGTCCGGAAGTGGGCACCGGCCAGGAGCCGTCTCTGTTCTGCGCCCTTTGAATCAGGCCCACCGGTTTGGAGTCGTAAGCAAGCATGCGCAGCTGCTTTCTGACTTCCTCCAATTCGGGGGTCCATTCCCCCTCCAGCACAGCCAACAGCCGCAGCTGGGCCCCGATTTGCCCCCGGCGAAAGATTTTCTGGATCGGGTTTGTCGGCAGGACCTGGACCCAGGGGGGTTCAAGGTCCACCAACTCCTTGATGCGACCTAACCGGGGGGCAGTAGGTGACAGCTCACGCAGTCTTTGCGGGGCTCGTGACCGATTTTGGGCGCCGTTAGACCGAAGGCGGGGAGTTCCCGCTCCTGGGCGTGGCATGCTAAGCAGGTCTCTTCACTGATAAAACTTTGATGAAAGGGTTGTGAACTCAAGGGCGGGGGCGTGCCGGTCGACTTATCCAGGGTCAATCCCGTGAACAGGCTCGGCCCATAGACCAGGTAGACCAGTAGCAGTCCCGCCACAACAATTATCGAAATTAACGCGTTTCTACGAGGTTCCAAATTCGCTCCTTTGGGTCAATACTCCTAAACAATTCCTTGATGGGATGGGGCACTAGCCCCCGGAATGGGTGATCAGCAGCTCGGCTTGCTCGTCAGCGTGGTAAGATGACCGGACCAAGGGACCGGACTCCACGACCCTGAAGCCCATGGCCAGGCCCGCCGCCTTATACCGGCCAAACTCGTCGGGATGGACATACCGGCTGATGGGCAGATGATCCCGGGTCGGCTGGAGGTACTGGCCGATGGTGAACAGGTGACAGCCCGTCGCCACGACGTCGTCCAGGAGGGCCATGACCTCCTCGGGCCGCTCCCCGATACCCACCATGATCCCCGATTTCACCGTCATCCCGCCGTCATAGGCCTGGGCGAGAACGTTCAGGCTCTGCCGGTAGCCTGCCTGGGGCCGTACCTGGCGGTACAGCCGCGGCACCGTCTCGAGATTGTGGGCGAGAATGTCCGGCCCGGCCTCCATGACCTGCTGCAGGGCCGCCCGGTCGCCCCTGAAATCGGGGATCAGTACCTCCACGGTGCACCCGGTTGCCTGTGAGCGGATCTGGCGGATGGTCTCGGCCCAGATGCCGGCGCCCCCATCGGCCAGCTCGTCCCGGTTCACCGAGGTGATCACGCAGTGCCGCAGACCCATGGCCTCCACCGCCGCCCCCACCCGGTAGGGCTCCAGCTCGTCCAGGTAGGGTGGGCGACCGGTCTTCACCGCACAGAACCCGCAGGACCGGGTGCACACGTCACCCAGGATCATGAGGGTGGCGCTCTTGCGCTCCCAGCACTCGTAAATATTGGGGCACCGAGCCTCTTCGCATACCGTGTGCAGGGCCTTGCCACGCACCAGATTCTTCAGGTCCCGGTAGTTCTCCCCGGTCCTGAGCTTGATCTTCATCCAGGGAGGTTTGCGGCTCGGCGGGGCGAGGGGGGCCGCCCCCGGGATGCCCTTTGATAACTCCATAGCCTGGGTCATGCTTCCAGTGCCCCATCCCAATCGATAGTTTGCAGGTGGTGAGCAATGCGCTCCAGGAACTGGGTTCCATAGGCGCCATCGATGAGGCGATGATCGTGACCCAGGGCCAGCAGCATCATGGACCGGATCACGATGCTGTCGCCGGCCTCGGTCTCCCACACCACGGGGCGCTTCTTGATCGCCCCCACCGCCAGGATGGCCACGTTGGGCTGGTTGATGATGGGCAACCCCATGAGGCTGCCATAAACACCGGGATTGGTGATGGTAAAGGTGCTGCCGCCAACCTCGTCGGGTTGGAGCTGGGCGCTTCGGGCCCGTTGAGCCAGGTCGGTGATGCTGCGGGTCAGTTCCACAAGGTTGAGCCCATCGGCCTGGTGGATGACGGGGACGATCAGGCCGTCATCGGGGAGGGCCACCGCAATGCCCAGCTGAATATTGCGCCCCATGACCACATTCTCGCCATCGAGGCTCGCGTTGATCAGGGGAAACTCCCCGATGGCCTTGAGGGTGGCATAGGCAATCAGGGAGGTATAGGTCAGTTTGGCCCCCTTGAGTTCGAGGAGCGGTTCCCTGTGACGCTCCACGAACGCCACTGCCGACGTCATATCGCACTCGGAGATGGCGTAGACATGGGCGGAGGTGTCCAGGGAGCGCCGCATATGGGCGGCGATCTTCCGGCGAATGGGCGACAGGGGATAGACCTCGTCTACCAGACCACTGGGAGCAGGACCAGGGGTAGTAGCAGTGGCAGGGGCAGCTTGGGGTCGGGTCTTCAGATAGGTGAGCAGGTCGGCCTTAGTGAGCCGGCCGCCCACCCCGGTGCCGGACAGGGTGGCCAGTTCGGCCGGGCTGATGCCCTCCCGCCGGGCCATGGCGCGCACCAGGGGGGAGTGGAAGCGGGTCCCGCCATCCTTCGTGGCAGTGGCAGTGGCAGGTGCAGGGGCAGCCGCTGGGGCGGCCTTTTGTGGAGCGGTCTTGGAGGGCGGCGCCTGCTTTACGGGAGCCTCATCCTCCGTACCGATACGGGCGATGACCACCCCTATGTCCACGGTCTGCTGAGGCTCGAAGAGCAGTTCCAGCACCGTGCCCGCGGCCGGGGAGGGGATTTCCGAGTCGACCTTGTCGGTGGAAATCTCCAGCAGCGTATCGTCCACCTTGATGGGATCGCCCACGGCCACCCTCCATTCCAGGATGGTCCCTTCCATAATCGATTCGCCCAGCTTGGGCATGACCACATCGACGATCATCGTGCTCTCCTCCGTTCACACCGCCATGTCTTGACAGGCTCAT
This sequence comes from uncultured bacterium, assembly GCA_964543925.1. GTDB lineage: Bacteria > Fidelibacterota > Marinisomatia > SCGC-AAA003-L08 > TS1B11 > JADFNF01. The sequence goes on along the minus strand of CAZJBG010000103.1, from coordinate 5,370 downwards.
GCTTGGAGAACCTCAGCATGACGGGGTAGCTATCTGTCACCCTGAGGCTCTCGAAGGGTGACCGTATCCTTCGCGCCTCACTCTTCCCTGCCACTGCCACTACCACTTCTTCCCTCACTCCCGCACTTCCCGGGGCTGCAGGACCAATTGGATGCCTTCAAGGATTTCACGGACACGCTGGGAGGATATGGTGCCAATCTTCCCCACCAAATCAGATTTGTCCACAGTCATTATCTGAGTTACATTCGCAACAGTTGGCTCAGGGAGGTTAGCCTCCCCCTGGTTGAGCAGTACATTTCCAGGACTGTCGGCCCGCCGGAGATTTGATGTCATCGCACAGACGATTGCCGTATGGATACCACTCCGGTTAAGCAAGTTGTTCTGTACAACGACATGAGGGTGACGGTAACCGGGTGCCGAGCCCCGAGGCACCCCAAAGTTCAGCCAGTAGATGTCTCCCTGCCTGATCACCATTCCCCCTCTATGATTTTCCCATAGCGTGCTTTCATTCTCTTGAGATACTCCCGCTCTTCTTCGTCCGGTGGCTCGCTGTAGACCCGGTTCAGCTGCTCCAGCATGCGACAGCTTTCACGCTCCCGCAAGAAATCCTTCACGGCCAAGGCAAAAACCTGGCTCCGAGAGAGCTTCATCTCCTTTGATGCCATTTCAAGACCCGCGAACAAGTCTTCTGGAATCGAAATCGCTGTCTTTACGGTTGCCATTGGTTATACCTTATATATTACTATTGGTATAACTTAAAGTAACCCATATGATAATACCAGTAAAATCAATCCGCCATTAAACCGTTCCTCACTCTTTCCTGCCACTGCTACTGCCACTGCTACTGCCGCTGCCGACCGCTCACAGCGCCGGCCCACTGTCTTCACCCAGCATGGCCTTGCGCACCAGGGGCACCGGGGGACTGCCGAAGGACAGGAAGCTGTCGTGGAACGCCCCCCAGGCTTCCCGGCCGCCCCGGCTATCCGTCCAGTCCGCGCGCAGCCGGCGGATCATCAGCTTGCCCAGGGTATAGTTCAAATAACCGGGATCGAAGGTCCCCCGGGCGGCCTGTTGCCGGGCGGTGCCCACATCCTGGTAGGCCAGCTCTTGGAACATTTTCTCCGACTCCTCCACCGTCATCCCCTTTGAATGCAGGCCGATAGCGGAAAGATAGCGCACGTTGCGCAGCAGGGCGTTGAGCAGTTGGCCGATGTGGGTGGCCGGGTCGCCGTCATTCAGGTTGACCTCCCACATGAGCTCTTCGGCGTAGTGGGCCCAGCCTTCCACAAAGGCGTAACTCCCGAACGCCGCCCCCAGTCTGGAGGAGGCGCGGTTGCCATGCAGGAACTGGAGAAAGTGACCCGGCCAGACCTCATGGACCGAGGTGAAGAGGAGATCGTTTTTGCCAGGGAGATAATCCCGCTGCTCCTGCTCTGACCACGACGGGTCGGGGGGTGATATATAGTAGGTGGAAGGCAATCCCTCCTCGTAAGGCCCTGGAATATCGATGAAGGCGGAATTCCAGCGCATATGGGGCGGCGATTCGTCCACCAGGGCCTCTTCCGTCCCCGGAATCGTCACCAGTTCCTCATCGACAACCAACTGCCTGAGGCCGACCAACTGGTTGCGGGCCTCATCCACCACCCCCCCGTCCGGCTTGTCGTCCTGCACCATGGCGATACACTCAGCCGTGGTTTTGTCAGGCGCATAGGCCTTACAGGCCGCGGCCATGGCGGCCAGATTGCGCTCCAGGTCCCGGCGGCCAATGGCTTCCAGGGCATCAAGGGGAACATCGATCCGTTGGGTGGCCCACAACATTTTGCTGAACAGCTCCGCCCCCAGGGCAAAGTCGTCGGTGGCGTCGGCTTCCTGGGCCTCAAGCCACTCGTCCAGTTCTTTCAGCGCCTGCACGGCGGCTGTGTTGGCGCTGCGAAATTCAGCCTGGAGGACAGCATCGTCGACAGGGGCGAAGATGTCCGGCACATCATCTTCGAGAAATGATGCCAGCCCACCGAAGCCGATGCGTCCCCGCTGCACATACGTCTTCGGGAGGGGCAGCTTGAGATTCGCTTTCACCTGTTCGGCAACCGCCGGTATCCCCCCGGCATGGGCCACATAGGCCCGCAAACGCTGATCTAAGGGGGCGTACTCCCGGTTTACGTAGACCCCCCCCGGGTCCAGCACGCCTGTATAGTATGTGGGACTCTTGAACGGCCATTGGGCCTCTTCCAACCAGAACAGCTCGCCATCAATGATGACGTGGGCATTTTCCCGCTCCATGCGTTGAGGCTCGCTCAAAGCCGCCGGATCGAAGTTCTCGGCCAGCTGCCGTTGGGCTTTGAGCCAGATGACTTCCGTTTGAAGGGCCACGGGACTGAAGTCCGGCAGCTGACCGTCGAACTGATGCAGGCCTATTGAAACGGCCCATTCGGGGTGCCACCGGGCATAGCCGTCGATGAATGTTTCGACGAACTGATCCCACTGCCTCGAGCCACGCTGGCAGCCCGTCAGCGCCAGAAGCAGCAACATGACCACCATCACACTTCCGCTTGCATGAGAAACCGCTCGTTTCACCATAGGTGTTCGCTCCTATTCCCTTGTTGGGTTATACCCGGTTAATAGTTTAGCAACTCGTTCAGCGCAGCTTCAATCCAGCTGGTCTGGGGCAAAATCTGTTCCTCAAGGCCAGCGCAGAACGGCACCACCGGGACGTCGAAGGCACCCACCCGCTTCACCGGGGCGTCCAACGACTCGAAGGCCGTATCGGCAATGCGGGCGGCAATCTCGGCTCCAAACCCACCCGTGAGCAGGTCCTCGTGAACCACCAGCGCCCGGCTGGTCTTGGCCACCGATGCCAGGACGGTCTCCATATCCAGGGGATTCAGGGTGCGCAGGTCGATCACGTCCACCGTTTTTCCCGACTGCTCCCGAATATGTTTCGCCGCCTCCAGCGACTTATGGACCATGGCGCCCCAGGTGATAATGGTGGCCGCTTCCCCCACCTCCACGACCCGTGCATGGCCAAACGCCAGGAGAAAGTCGGCATCAGGCTCCGGCGAGGCCGCATACCGCTGGCGATAGAGCCCCTTGTGCTCCATGAATATCACCGGATCGCTCATGCGGCAGGCGGTTTTCAGCAGCCCCTTGGCGTCGGCGGCGGTGGAGGGATAGGCGATACGGAAACCGGGCATATGCGTGAAAAATCCGTCGATGGATTGGCTGTGGTAGGGTCCTCCGTGGATATATCCGCCCACCGGCACCCGGATAACAAGGGGGGCGATCCAGCTATTATTGGAACGAAAGCGCAGGGTGCTCAATTCATTGCGCAGCTGCATGGTGGCCGTCCAGATATAATCGGCGAACTGGATTTCCACCACCGGATGCCAACCGGCCTGGGCCAGCCCGATGGCGGTCCCCACAATACTGCTCTCGGCCAGGGGGGCGTTGAATACCCGCTCCAGACCAAAGGTCTCGCTCAGGTGGCGGGTGACGGTAAAAACGCCGCCCTTATTGTCGGCCACATCCTGACCATAGATGATCAGTTTTTCGTTGAAGGCCAACTCCTCGTGCAGGGCATGGTTGATGGCGTCCACCATCATGACCTCCTTACCCGTCACGGCCGGTTCGGTGTGGCGGGCGCCAGCGACAACCGGCTGATCATCGTAGACATGGAGCCGGGCCGTGGCCGGATCGGGCACCGCCTGCTCCACCGCCCACCGGGCATCGGCATCCACCCTTTTCCTGACCTTTTTTTCAAGGTCGTCGAATTCCTGATCGGTGGCGATGCTCTCCTCCACAAGTTTCCGACGGAACAGCGGGAGCGGGTCGTGTTGCCGGTCTTCTTCCAACTCCTGCGCATTGCGGTACTTGCGCTGGTCATCGGAGCTGGAGTGGGGCATCAGGCGCGGGACATGGGCCACAATGATGGCGGGGCCTTTGCCCAGGCGGGCCCGCTTTACGGCCTTCTCGAACGCCAGGCGAGTCTCGAAAAAATCAGAGCCGTTCACCTCGAAACGCGCCAGGGACTCATAGCCGGCGCTGATCTTGTAGGACGAACCACCGGCGGTCTGCTGCGAAACGTGGGTGGAGATGGCGTAGGCGTTATCTTCGATAAAGAATATCACGCCCAGTTTATCCCGGCTTGCCCAGTTAAGGGCTTCGTGAAAGTCCCCCTGGCTGGTGGCCCCATCACCGGCACTGACGTAAACCAGGTCGGTTCGTCCTTCCATTCGGGCGCCCAAAGCCAGCCCTACGGCCTGTGGAAACTGGGTCCCTACCGCCGCGGACTGGGCCGGGATCCGCAGCTCAATGGTGCTGTAGTGCTGCGGCATCTGACGCCCCGCGGAGGTGGGGTCGTCGGCCCGGCTAAGGTAGGACAGCAGATGCTCCCGGGGGGTCATGCCCCACTGCAGGGCAAAGGCGGCGTCCCGGTAATAGGGCATGGCCCAGTCACTGCCCGGCTTGAAGCAGGAAGCCGCCGCAACCTGGGCCGCCTCGTGTCCCGCACCGCCCACATGGAAGGTCGCTTTACCCTGGCGCAGGAGGGTGAGCATCTTGTCATCCAGGACACGTGCCATGGTCATTGTGCGGTAAAAGTCAAGCAACCGGGTTTTGGTGAATCCATGATACTTAGCCACTGTCACCCTCCTAGAAATTCCTGTAAACAGGGGGCCAGCCGGTGGGCCACCTCATTAACATCCGTGGGGAGAGCCGCAAAATCGTTCAGGTTGGCCACCCCGTACGCCAGGATACCACAGGGAATCATGCCGTCAAAGTAGGGCTTGGGGACAGCGATATTCAGGGCAAAACCGTGCATCGTCGTCCACCGGGCAAGACGAACCCCCAGGGCGGCCACCTTTCGCTGCCGGACCCACACCCCTGCCAGGCCATCGACGCGCTCTCCGGCGATTCCATATGTGGCCAGGGTACGGATAATGACCTCCTCCAGGCCCCGCATATACCAAGTGACGCTGGGGCGATGGTCCTTAAGATTGACGATGGGATAGCCCACCAGCTGGCCGGGCCCGTGATAGGTCACGTCACCGCCCCGGTCAGTGGCCACCACCTCGGCGTCGGGCCGTCGGCTCAGCAGATGTCCCGGCCGGGTATTTTTCCCCAGAGTATAGACCGGTTCGTGCTCCAGCAGCAGGGCCACATCGGGAATCTCCCCTGCCACCCGCCAGGCATGGAGCCGTTTCTGGAGCGCCCACATGGGGCCGTAGGGTTGCCGGCCAAGGTAAAAAACGGTCAGCCTAGAGCCCGCCGCCTGCCGCCGAATACCCCGCGCCACTTCATCAACCGTGCCGGGGCTCAACGGCGCTGCCAACGCATCGGGCAGGGCTGCCGACCGAACCGCAACCACGGATGGAT
>CAZJBG010000102.1:0-9650 GCA_964543925.1 uncultured bacterium | reverse complement strand
ACTTGACTCCCTACGTGTTAGGCGGCAGATTCAACCCGCTAAAGAAGAGCGGCGAGACGAATTTTCCACGAGTGACCTTATTGCCCACATCCGTTGAGTAGAGGAGGAGGGAGTTGCGGGCGTGTTGGGACTGACCGATTGATCCGCCGTCAAAGGCGGAAGTGCTTCGCCGGAACAGCAACGTGCTGAAGGCGGCAACGGTAGACACGTGCATCTGGTGTCCCGGTAGGCCGGCCGCGTTAATCATGTTGCCGACGATCGTCAGCGGATAGAGGCTCCCTGCGATTTTTCCCATGCGGCCACGAGTCATAATCCAACCGAATTGGCCGGACGCACACGTGGATTGGCCAACGAAAATCCCGGCCAGGTCGCGATCGAAAGCGGCCATGGACGCGGCATCCACCGTGACCTCGGCCAAGGTGTCCTCGTCGGCGGACAACTTATAGGCTCCGCACGGCATACCCATGCTGGCGGTTTGACCGCCCCGCATCTTAACGAAGCGGAACTCGCGATCCGCACGGAAGTCCTCGATGAGGTGCCCGACCGGGTCGCGGTTCTCGCCGGCCTTGACGACCGCGGTGAGCGGATGCGTGTTTTTACCAGCGGTCGTTGACATCGATCAACCCGTGATACCCGGACCCCAACCGCCACCCCCGCCGTGAACGAGCGGCGAGTGAATGATCCCGCGGGTCAATTGGGAGTTGCCCGTGGGGGGCGAGGACAGGGCCAGGCAGACGGCCTGTTGAAGGGTCGATTGGCCGTCGCCCGCGGACGTCGCGTCCCAAACGGATGGCAAACGGAACAGGATCATCGCGCTTCCGGCTCCCCGAGTAGACGCGCCCAGCATCTGACCCGCCGCTACCGCCGCAGAAACTCGGGCCCAGACGGTGCCCCCGTATCGGCTCTGCGTCACCTTGCCGAGCTTGCCCTTCGTCATCGCATAGACGTGCATGCCGGACGTCGCCGTCGAGTCGCAAACCGCGATGCCCACGAAATCCCGAGCGATCGCTTTCACGCTGGCGGCCGCATCGGGCGTGACATTAAAGACATCATTGGATATCCCCGAGAGCCGCCACGCATGCAGGCAAACGCCCTGACTCACCGTGATGCCGCCCCGCACCTTGACGAACCGAAACTCGCGGTCGCCGTTCGGGTCGGAGACCAGATGCCCGGTGGGGTCACGCTCTTCGCCGACCTTGACGACGGCCTTGAGCGGATGCGTGTTTTGGGTTGTAACACTTCCCATTGGTGCCACTCCATGCCCGGTGCCTAGCGGGTGACTCTGTGGTTAAGCGGTGATTCCGAAGGCCACGCCGCACGTACGCGGCAGTTCGTGGTAATGGGATCGCGCGGCCAGGATCGTGAATTCCTGAGCCATGATCTCGGAGCCGCCGTCAGGCTTCTTCCACGGCAGCATCTCGAAGACCCACGGCTTGCCTTCGACGTAGTTCCAGAACTCGGTGGACATGCCGTAGGCCACGCCCTGCCCCGTGCCCGTGTCGCCGATGGTCTGGTCTTCGACGATCTCGTGGTCCCAGACCATTTCTGCGCCATCCATCATGAGACCGGAAAAGCCAGCCTGAAACTTGATGGGCCGAGCACTCGTCGGCTGATTGATCACGAACTTCGCATTCAGGAGGGCGCCGAGTAGGTTGTACCCGTTCTTCCCGTTCAGCCACACACCCGGTCTCACGCCGTTACGCGTCGAGTTCATCAGCAGCAGGTTCATGTTGGCGAGAACGTTCGAGTTGGTGATGTCGAGTACTTCGTTTCGATACCAGGAATTTGCCGCGAGCGACCTGTCTATCCCGCCGAGCGTGTTGATGGAGTCGTTCGTCGATGCGTGGGCGAAGACGATATCCGGAATGCCGTCATGAATCTCTGCCGTCGGTTCGCCGAAGTCCGTTGCGTTGGTGGACTGCAACTTCACCACGTTCTTGTTGAACCGGTCAGCGAGGTAGATGCGAGCCTTCTTCAGTTCGCCATCCACGCGATTGATGATCTGCTGTTTGCCGCGGTTCTCGAGCACGTCCGTGACGGCGAGAGCGCCCTTGTACGCGAAGTAGTACCACTTGTGCGACGGCGCATCGAGCGGCTCTTCAGCGGTATGCGAGATGCGTGCCTTGCCGCGGAAGTGCGTGATGTTCGACGTCTCGTCCTTGAGGACGGTGGGCACAATGCGCGTGCCAGCCACGTCGATCTGCTTGATCGCACCATGCCGCCGCATCGCGGCCAACGCAGGCCCGCCGTTGTGGATACTGTCGCGGAACGTGCCTGCGAACTTCTTGAACGTGTGAAGTTCTTGATCGCCAAATTGTGCCATGAGTCAAGTTCCTAGCCGTGGAGGCGTTCGAAGTACTCGGAAAAGCTCGCACCACGCTCGTCCAGATCACTGAGATCGACCGCTCGGCGAGCCGGCTGCCTTGCCGTGGCCGGCGGAGCGGTTGCGGCTGAAGCGGCGGCCGCGCGCCGGCCGCGTGTGGTTCGTTCGCGTGGGTCCATGGGTGCACCCGATGTGGGTGCCGGCAAATTCGGGCTCAATGCGGCAGCCCAAAGCTGATCCAGCGTCGTGTTCGGATCACGCCAGAGCCGAATATCGTTGCCCATGCGTTCCTGGACTGCGGGATCGGCCGCTTCTGGATGCTGCGTGACAAACTGATTCCATGCCGCAACCTGAGCTGACTGTTCCGCACTCTGTGCGGTAGCGGTCTGGTCGGCCTGCAACTGGTGGATCGCACGCATGCTCTGGTTGTGTAGATACGCACCTTCCGCGGCACTTTGGTTGGCGCCGGCGACGAGTTGGGCAATTGCCGCATCGCCTTCGTAGCCTTCCGGGACCTCAATCGTACGTGGTTGATACTCTTGCGGAGGTGCGGATGCCGCCGGCTGTGGCGTACCTGCGGACGCACTTGCCTCACGATAGCGGTGCAGCAACGCGGCCTCGTCGGCGGGGAGCTGACTGGCCGTTGATGCCCGCTCATGAACCAGTTGAAGGCGAAGGAGTTCGGTCTCGCTCAGCGAGTCTGCCTTGATTCCGGCCGGAAGCCAGTCCGGCTGGGTAGTTTCATCGGGGGCCACCGCGGTCTGGGGTGTGGGCGGTTCCGTCACGCCGCGGTTTGGCTCATCGGCCCCCGGCTCGGGCGCGGTTGGCTCGGTCTCCGGCTCCTCCTCCCCAAACTCTGCATCGAACAGAGCCGAGAAGGGATCGACGTCGGTGTCGCCAACCGGTTCGAGTGCTGGTTGCGGCTCAGGATCCGCAGAGCGGACAGGTCCGGATGTCGGACCTGCGGTCGGCGGCAACTCTGCGGGCGGCAGGGCGGGGTCGTCGCCGACCGCAGGTTCGTACGGCTGCGGAACGCCACCCTTGTCGTGGACGTTCAGCGTCTCTGCCTCGCCGTGCTCAATGGTCTGCACGCCCTGTGGGACGCTTGCCGGTCGGTCACTATCCATCGATACACCTTACCCGGCCCACCGCGATGGGCCTCTACCAGTTAGACGATGAGATGTGTGCGAGGATAATCACTATTAGCGAATTGATGGTCAGCCTTGCCAGGGGGGAGGCCTGTTGATTCATACCACCTGGTGGTACGAGTTGGTGGTATGTGAAGGATAAGTCACGCCACGAAAGCAACTTACGAGTACCACCTGGTGGTATCGCTAGTCGGTCCAGGCCGTCTTCTCGGGCGTGTACCCTACCGGCGTGCCGGTCTCAATAGGCGGCGGGCCCAGGCCCATGGCCGACCGCTTGGACAGCTCGGCATGCGTCTCGTCGTGGCAGCGTAGCAGCTCGGCACTGAACGCCTTCTCGTCGAAGTGCGGCTGCTTGTTGATCGCGTTGGCGTGCAGGGCTTCCTCGACAAACGCTTTCTTCCGCTTGCCCTCGATGGGCTCAGGAATCGAACCATCCGCCCATCGGTGCCGCTCCTGAAATGCTCGCTCCTGACTGCGGAGGTCGAAGAACTCGCCGGCAGCGGCGTCGTAGTGAGGCCGGAAGTGGTACTCGCCGTCGGTGTGGGCGGCGGGGAGCTCTGAGGCGTGGTGGCGGAGGGCGACACCCGACTGGCGTCCAGCCCCATACGCTTTAGGGTTGCACAGGTGCGGTATGCGTCGCGGGGCATTCATGCCCGGGACAAGGTGTTCAAGCACGGTCCCACAACTTTCACATTTGTAGCAATACACTGGCAAAGTACGACCCCTTAGTTTACAATGCTGCCATAAAGATCTGCACCAAATGCCAAACGGAAAAGCCGCTCGACGACTTTCATCGCAACAAGAACGAAAGTGACGGGCGTTGTCACGCCTGCAAGGAGTGCACTCGCAATCGAACGAAACTCTGGTATGCCGCCAACCGAAAGCGTTCGATTGAGGGGACGAAAGCGTGGATAGAACTGAACCGCGAGAAACATGCTAAATATGTCCGGAGCTGGCAGAAGAAGAATGTGGACAAGGTTCGCAGATCCGCAAGCCGGTATGCAAAGCGGAACCCCAAGAAACGCAACGCGAAGAATGCCGTGGCCATCGCCCTGAAGAAAGGCATCCTTGTTCACCCAAGTACTTGTTCGGCATGCGACGCCCTTTGCAAACCAGACGGCCATCACGAGGACTACGACAAACCGCTAAAAGTCGTGTGGCTCTGCACACGTTGCCACTCTGCACGGCATTGGAGACACTAACCGGGCATGCCCATCAAAGCACCAGCTTCCGCTCTTCGGGCGAGATCAGCCGATACGCCGCCTCGAACGTTTCCTTGGGCGACCAGCTCTCGTAGCCGTCGGGGTAGACGACCAAGTAACCGTCTGTCGTTTGCCCAGGCATCACCTCACTCTTCCGCTTGATTTGGAAGTCTGTATTTGTCATCGGCCACGCACTGATGATCTTCGTCCCAATGTACGCCGGCATCTTCTGTGAATCAGGCATTCTTCATTCCTTTCAAAGTAACCCCGCGCTCACCTGGCCGCCCATCCTGTCCCATATCTTCATGAATTCACGCTTTGCTGCCCTTAAAACCAATATTTTTGCACCCCGTGCGGTTGCAGCATATACGCGGACGAATGGGGTTTCGATACTCCCCATAAAGGCGTAGGCTTCAAACTTGATGCGACTTTGGCCTTTCCAACAACGGAAGCCTACTGAGCCCTTGCTTGCTGTAGAGTAATAGGTCAATCTTTTCCCGTCTCCATTGCCATTGACGTTGTCCAGTCGGCCATCAACCAAGCCGCCTGGGTCATTTCGCGACCATCTCATAGTAGGCCTTGGCTCACCTGTCCGCCCATCGCCCCGGACGTCGGGGCCTGCGGTGACATACCCTGTCCAACGGGCGGTGCGGCACCCGGCACCCCTTGCCCGGCCGGCGTTGGTGGCGCGAACGCTCCGGGTGCGCCCGTTTGCGCTTGGAGCCCTTGAATCATCTGAGCCGCCTGCACCGGGGCGAGCAAGGATTCGGCGTCACGCACACCGTGTACACGCAGCAGTTGTGCCAGGAACTTCACCCAGCCTTCTGGTGCGAACGAGGCCATCAACTGCGGCACCGACGTCACGAGCTGCATGAGTTCGCGGGACAGCCGCTTGTTGACTTCCTTCGAGACCGCAGAGAACGAGTCCAGGTCAACGACCACCTCAGCATCCAGCGGGATCTCGTCAGGCGATAGCGGATCAAACGAGATGCCCTCGGCACCGCTCACCTGCATGAGCAACTCGGCCGTACCGAAGTCGTGGTACTGATCAAGCTGAGTGGTCTTGAGAGCTTCAATCCAGTCCTTCACCTGCTCACGGAGCGTGCGAAGGGATCGGCCTTGCGACGCCATCAACGCGTCGATCTCGGTCGCGAACTTTGCACCACCGGTGACGCCCTGGGCCACCTCAGACGAGCGGACGGTCCGGTTCGCCAGATCGAACAACTTGTCGGTGAAGCTGAATATCAGCGGGTTGATCGTCGGCGGATCAACGACTTCGATGGCGTCCTTAGGAAGTCGGTCCACGAAGATGTCGTCACGCGATCCGTTCTTGATCGCGGATTGCTCATCGGGCGTGAATGAGGCCTTGTGCAGGTATCGCTGCTGCTTCGGACCTTTGTAAATAGCTTCCTGCTGCTGCTTGAACACGAACGCGAGATCTTCGTGGATCGGCTTCAGCATGCGGGGGATCGGCAGGCCTTCGATCTGCCGAGAGATCGGCATGATCACGAGCGGTCGGTAAATCTGCCCGCGATACGGCCAGTCGTGAACGCCAAGCAACTTCTTGTCCGCCTGCTGCGGGCAGTAGATGATCTGCCGCTCGTTACGCTGGTCGTAGATCCGCCAGACATCCGCCACGTGCCACTTGGGCCCGGTGCCGATACTGTCGTCACTCGTGGGGACGACGCCGTCGGGCTCCACGTCGGCAGGCTTGTCGATCGTGTCCTCGACCGGACGAATCCCCTTGACGGCCTTCTGGTTGTATTCGCGGATCTTCTCCATGTCCTCGATGATCTCGACAGATCGTTCTGCGACCCATCGGGCCTCGTCCCAACGATCCACGTCGGGGTCATAGAGCATGTTGCGAGGATCGACCTGTTTCGTAATCGACCGAGATGAGCTTGATTTTCCCGCGTCCTGCGACTCGTGCTCCTTGATGTGGGTATCCAACGCGATCCGCATTTCAATCGGCGTGAGCGGATTGGCGGCTACCTGGCGATGGCGCTCGATGTGCAGCCAGTCGATGTCGTTGGGTTGTGTCGGCAACGGCTGCTGGCCGAGCGTGACGCCCAGAAACTGATGCTCAATATCGATCCTCCCGAGCTCTTGGATTTCAGCGTTGAACGTGAAACTCGGATCGGTTTCGAGGGACCGTCGCCCGCCAGTCCAAAACTGCTTGCCCCAGCCAATACCGAACCATGCGGTATCGCGTACGATGCGTTGGACCACATCCCAGCCGTGCTTTGTGTCTATATCCCACGAGAGCAGTGCTTCCAGTTGCGGCACTCGTGGCGACTGCGATTCGCGCTTGACCTTGACTGTGATCTCGGGCCGTTCACCCGTGATCTCGTTGTGCATGTCTTCGATGATCGGGTGGATGAAGTTGTAGCGATCCGACTCTGACAGGTCGTAGCGCTGGAACCGAAGGAGCTCATCCCATTCGGTCTCGCGTTTCTTGCGCTTGAGCTTCTCGATCGCCCGGTCGAGTTCGTTCTTCCAGTGGTTGAACGACGATGCCGGATCCTTGCCATCAAAGTCGATCGCGATCTCGTCGAGCGGTTTCGGTTGAGGGATCCTGGCCGTGGCAAGGTCCGCGTCAACGGACAGAGGACGTGCAGGTTCATCGCGTCGGCCGTTGATCGGAGTGGCTATACGAGTCATGATGTTGAAGCCTCAATCCCAAACGTGCAGACCCGCAGTTCGGCGAGTATCCGCTTAGCGAAATGCGGAATGATCGCCATTCGAAGATTATGACGTTCCACTGGCATCTGGTACCACCGCCCCAGTCCGTGCCACACTTTAAAGAGAACCCAGGACATGTGCGGAGGCGGCTCCTCTATCGTGACAACACACGAGTACTTGCTCAGCACCTTGGTGAGTTGCTTGCGAAACTCTTCCGCGCTCAGTTCGTCATAGCGGGGCCTCATGGCGCCATCTTCTCCAGCCGCCGACGCAACGCCACCATCTGGTTACGCCCGCTGATACTGTACCCGGCCGACGCGAACATCGCATGGACCGACCGGGGTGGCTTGTTGATCGCGTCACGCACCCAGTGTGCATTCCCAAGCGGCGACATCACCATCGGTTCGGCGTTGTCGATCTGGGATTGCGTGTTCGTCCGCACCGTGAACGTAGTGGGCGGATGATTCCAGTAGCCGCCCCCGTGGTGCCATTCAGCGACATGCCGATGCATGGCCCGTAACAGTGGCGTCCGAGCGTAGGCGGAGAACGAGGAGATTTCGCCAAAGGCAACGTCACGGTCGGCGACTTCGAGCAACGCGACCGCACCTGCCTGGGCGAGGTCACCCGGCGGCGTACCCTGTGCACGCTTCGATTGGTGACGGACGATGCGGACACACTGCGACAGTAGCCCGAGGTGCTGGGTGACCAATGCGTCGCGCTCGTCGGTGTTGCTATGCAACGGCGGGCTTGCCTCGGATTGCCAAGCGGAGTTCGCTGAATATGATCTCGCAAACCGCTCCGACATCGCGGGCTGCGTAGGGCTGCTTCTTCAACTTCACGGTACTCACGTGACCGCCAAGCCTCGCTGACATTTCGACGACGTTGGACTTGGGGTCTATCCACGCCGTCTCGGGCGGATGTCCGGGCGGATGGAAGTAGACAGCATCCAACCCGCCAAGCCGATAAAGAAACTGCGATGCCACCTCTTCGAGCGTGTAGACCCGAGCGCTCTCGGTCTCGGGGGGCGGCGTGCGTTTCGTACCCAGTTTTCTTTCTCGTCGGACCTGTTTGGGTTCCTCGTCGGACGCAAATCCCAGCATCATCGAATCCCCATCTGCCGAAACGCCTCTTCGTCCGTGACGCGTCCGGCCAGCACGTCATCCGCCATGCCCGCCATGACGCTGTCTCCCGGCTCTTCGACAATAGCCGGGCGGAGGTAGTTCGCCGAGTCCTTGGCGGCGACCAACGCGAGCCCCAGGGCCATCACCATGTCATCGTGATGCCCAACCGGAGCCCCTTGCTTGCGGCCCGCCAAGTGAGCGAACAGCGTGTATTCGTCCACGAGCCGCCTGTCCAGGAGTGTACCGCGGGCCGGGTCGGTGTGGTAGCGGATCAGCTCGATGAGCGTCGGCTTGGACTGCGCTGTGGTCCGGAACCCGGGCTCGCGTTCGCTGATCCCGCGCGCACTGGCGTACTTGATGGGCAGGAACATGTCGGTCTGCTGCACGTAGCCCGTCAGGAGCCCCTCGAGCGTGGAGATGACCGCCAGGCCCGGCCCGTTGCGTTCGACCACCAGCAGCATGTCGAACCGCTCAGCGAGGTCGGCAATGATCGCAGCGAGGTCTGCGGGCGAGACGATGCGTGATCGGAAGCAGCCCACGGGTCGGCCGGCGAGCGGATCCCAGAGCACGATAGCCGAGTAGTCGGGGTCGGAGTCTGCGTTGCCGAGGCCTTCGGCCGTGTCGACGCCGCAGCAGAGGATGCGGTTGCTGTCTACCCCAGCTACCCCCCCAGCTAACCCCCCCTCTAACACCTTTTCTTCGAACCACCAGAACTCCCCGTCTTCACGCTCCTCGTGGGTAATACTGGGCTGGCTTGTCGTTAAATCTCGTGCTGGGCTTTTCGTAACCTCATGTATTGCAAGGGGTTGCGACGGTGATTCTCCGCAGCGGGAGATAACGATAGGTTGCGTCCGCAGGCTTGCTTGCTGGACGTGCTCCAGGTGGTGTCGAGCCCACTCCGGGGAGAAGCACGGATGCCCCGACGACAAAAAAGCAATATCAAGCTCTTGAGCGACGGCCGCGGGGTCACCAGCTCTCCGGGCCACTTCGCTTCTATACCACTCAGATTCGACCTTGCTGCCAACGTAGCGTCCTTCGCGTATGTCCAGGTTGGCGACGTCAGGCAGCGGACCGTCGTCGTTGTAGGCCCCGGCCGACTTGGCCGGATGTTTTGTCCAATGCAGCGTCACCAACTTCATTGTATCTGCGCCCTGCGATGCAAGGCCATGTGGCA
>CAZJBG010000101.1:4769-9842 GCA_964543925.1 uncultured bacterium | reverse complement strand
TCCAACCTGCGCTTCGACTACCTCACCGAAGGGGGCCACACCTTTTTCGTGACCCAGTACCAAAGGGGGACGCAAGAAGATAGTCTCTTCCTCAACAAGGGGTTCGCCCACCTGAGGGGAATTAAGACCCTGAGCCCGCGCTACCAGGTGGAAGCGTTTCTGCAAAAGGAGTTCAACGAGTTTATCGACCTCGAGGACCGACTGTTGGCCGGCGGCGGCCTGCGGGTCAGGTGGCGCCAGCCCCAAAGCGGCTCGGCTGCCGTCCCGCCCCTGCAGCTGAACACCGGAGTCGGCTTCATGTGGGAACGGGAACAGATCGGGGGGGCCGGTGACCCGGTGCACGACGTTCTGGCGAGCCTGATCCGCTCCACCAACTACCTGGTGGTCCGGTGGAAGATCGACGACCGCCTGACCCTCTTTTCGACAACTTATTACCAGGTGGACGTGGGCCGGTTCGCCGACTTTCGCGTCCTGTGGGAAGGCGCCCTGAACCTCACCCTCACCAGGCGGCTGGCCCTGCGTCTCGACCTGAACCTTCGCTACGACAGCGAGCCGCCGGTAGGGGTCAAGTCGTACGACCTGGAAATCACCAATGGGCTCTCTTACAGTCTCTAGGGTTTCAGGCCAACGGATACGCCCTGCCCTTGACTATCCGCTGGGGAACGGGTAGATTCCCTCGGAGATCACATGACATGCGCTCCCTGATATTCCAACTGGCGGCGGTGGCCCTGTTGAGCGGTGCTCTCGGGGCCCAGACGGAACAGCCCGAAGCGGCGGTGGGCTACCTGCGCATCTTTACCGATGTGGACTTGGTGCAGATTTATCTCAACGGTGAACCCATTGGCGCCAGTCCCATTCGAGAGAAAATCACGGTGAATCCGGGCTGGCACACCATCAGTTTTTTCTCCCCCGATTTCAAATGGACCCACTGGACCCATCGCCAGCGAAAGGTCATAGCAGGCATCATCGAATCCGGCACCTATCATGTGCTGGTTAAGCCCGGCGAGGACAAGGAGGTATCCCTGGAATGGCATGCGCTGGAACGGGACCTGATCCGCTACGAATCGGGCCGCGGGATCTCTGCTGCGGCAGGGATGTTCATGGTGGCCATGACACTGCTGCTGCTGGCCCGGGCGTCATGAGGCGTAGCCCCGGCTTCCTGCTGCTGGCCCTGGGGGTCGTGATAACGGGCGGTATCGTCCTTTCAGCGCAGGAGCTTTCAATGCAGGAAAGCCCACCTGAGGTCGCGCCCGATACCCTGGAAAGTACCGCTGAGGAACCGGCCGAGGTCCCTGTGCCCCCGGTCCAGCCGCAGCCGACCGTCAACGCCCCGCCGCCCCCCTTCTACCACCCCCCGGTGATCCGGGAACTGTGGGCCGACCTCTATCGCCGGTTGGATGACCTGGAGGATGGCATGCTGACCAAGAAATTCGTTCAGGCGCTCCTCGATTCGCTGGCGGAAAGCGTGCAGGCCGATTTCGACTCGCTGGCCATACGGGCCCGGGCCGTTGAAACCAACGAGACGGGCTACACCCACAAGTTCTACGAAAGCCCCCTGACCCGCGACGCAATCCTCGGTGCCCCCATCACCGAGCAGGAAGCAGTAGACCGGCCCCATTTCCACGCGATCTACGATCCCCAGGGGTATCTTCTCAGGGTACGCTACATGGAACCCCGCCAGTGGCGCGCCAAACAGCAGCTGCTGGCCCGGGGAACCTACCAGCTGGGCCCCAGCGCCCCGCCCGAGGTACGCTATTTTCGGGACTGGGACATCCGCACGCTGGCCGGGATAGACTACGTCAAGAAAAAGAAACTCCTGGAAGATCAAGCCCACTACCGGATCGTCTACGATCCCGAGGATGAGGTTGAGGCCGTCCAGTATTTTGACAGCGAATGGAAGTTGGTCTTTACCCTGACCACCGGCCAGGCTTCAACCGAAGGGGATCATTACGCCTACCTCGCGTTTGCCGGTGGCGCCGGCTCGCTTTTGACCCTGCACCCCTATGTGTTCCTGCGGGACTGGAGCGTGGTCAAACCGAAATGGAAAGTCGCCATTACGCGCGATGAAAACGGCGCCCTCGCATCGACCCAGGTCTTTAACCAACTTGATCAACTTTCCTACTACTACACCTTCAGCCTCCAGGAAGATGAGGAGGCCGGCACGCACACCTTGCGCTGCACGGTCCTCTCCGATGCCGATGAGATTCAAAGGGTTTTCGCGCTGGTTTATGATAAGCAGGACCGGATGGTGCGGCGGGCGTTCTACACCACGGAGGGCCAACTGCAGGAATCCACGACCTATGATTATCTCCCGGAATCGTCCGAACTTATCGTCACCACCCGCAATGCGGTGGGTATCGTGACCTCCCGGCAGAACTTCCTCTATCCTGCCCCCAGGGACTAACGATCTGGGTACCGGCGTGTCCCCGTCCTACAGAATCCCCCTGGTCACTGTTGTGGCCGGTACGCTCCTGGCAGCTATGATCCTTTTGGCCGGCTGCAACCGCGACCGAGGCGATACCGTCGCCCCGTCCATCCGCTACACCTTCCCCCTCGAGTTTACCATCCTCAGCAATATCGCTACCGTTCGCGTCGAGGCCGGCGACAATGTGGGCATTGCGCAGGTGTTCTTCCTGGCCGAGGGCGACACGGTGGGACAGGATTCCCAGGAGCCTTACGCCTTCGGGTGGAATACATCCGCCTATCCCGATTGCACCGGCGCGGACTCCTATATTCTACTCACGGCGGCGGCAATCGATTTTGCCGGAAATATGGGGACGGCCCAAAGGAAGTTTTTTCTGGACAATGCGGGGCTACCCCCGCTCCCGGTGGAGCTGTTCGAGCCTACCAACGTGACCAAACACTCGGCCACCCTGGCCTGGGAAACGTCGCTCGACTGGGACTTTTCCCACTACATCCTCCGCCGGGACACCGCCGCCACAGTGACCGTCAGCGCCGATTCGCTGGTGCGGTCCGATGACCCCGACGCCACCACCTTTGCCGATGCCGGGGAAGGGATCAGCCCCTTTGGTCTCCTGGAGGATACCGAATACCACTACCGGATCTTCGTGCATGACACCTTCGGCCGGTCCAGGGCGAGCGATTCAATCGCCACGATCCATACCCTGCTGCCCCAGCCGGTCAAACTCGTTGCCGGCGAGCCGCCCAGCACCAAGTACACCGCAACTCTCCAGTGGGAGCCCAGTGACGAAGATGTAGCCTACTTCCGCCTGCACCGCGGCCCAGTCCCCCAGCGCGCCAACCTGGACTCCATTGCGGTCTTCACGCCCGGCAACTATACCTACCGCGATACGGGCCTGACAGCCGACTCGACCTATTATTATTACCTCTACCTGGTCGATGAGGCCGGGTACACCCACAACTTCAGCAGCGCCGACGTCGTGGAGGTGCGGACCGAGGCCCTTCCTGCACCTGTTTTGAATACACCGCTGAACATCACCAAGTACAGCGCCACCATAGGGTGGGCGGGTATCCCGCCACAGGAAGATAACAGTTGGGTCACTCTCTACCGCGACATCACCGCCATCGTCGATACTGGTGATGTGGTCGTCTATGACAGTCTTCGCAATGCCTTGCCCTCCTATCAAGATACCTCACTGTCACAGGGCCAGACCTACTACTACCGTATGTACCATATCGATACCCGCAACAACACCGCCTGGAGCAACACACTGGCGCTGACCACCAAGTCCCTCGCCGATGTCTGGAGCGGCGGGCTTGGCGTGGACCGCCAGGGCAAGGTCGACCTGGACCTCAGCTGGGACCCCTATACCTGGACGGCGGTGGAGGACGATTTCGCGGGGTATACTCTCACCCGCAATACTGCGACGGTGTTCTCCTCCAGTGTCCCCACCGATAACCGTTTCCCCGATGGGGATCTGACGCGAGCAACCCCCTACACCTACCGCCTCACAGTGAGCGATACCAGCGGCGCCAGCACGGCAGTCACCCTGAACACCTCCACCCGGGACATCTTTCCGGCGGACATTGTCAGCCTGGAACCGACCATCCTGTGGTTTTTCCAGCTGCGGTGGCTCCCCTCCCAGGAACCGAGTGTCGAATTCAGCCACTACACCATCCTCCGCTCGGCGAACCCCAACGCAATTTTAACCGATGGGGACAACAACAATATGGCGGACTGCTTACAGACCGGCGATTGCGTTGAGGTGAACCCCGGCCCCGGTCCCGTCCAAGGCACTTTTGGCATCGATACCTTGAAATACGACGACCAGGACCCTGGCTTGGTGCAGGGCACCCTCACCAACCTCCCGATTTACAACTATGTGGTGCTCACCTACGACCAAGCCGGAGGATACGCCCCCAGCAACGTCGTGGGAGACACGCTTTACCTCCCGCCGGATTCGGTGACGGTCGAGGTGGTGGAGACGACGGAGAACACGATCAGCCTCTCATGGAGCCGGGCCTCCTGGCCCTGGCCGGCCCTTGAACCGGTGCTGTTCAGCCGCTACGAGGTGTGGCGCAACACGACATCGGGCCAGGTCCCCGGCGATCCCGAGTCCACCTACCAGCTGGTCCACACAATCCCCGATTCCATCGACGTAACCACCTACACCAACGGAGGCCTCGCTCAGGGCTGGGAGTACGCCTACCGGGTGATCCTGGTGGACCGCCTGGGACAGACCGCCATCAGTGAGGAAATCACGCCGATGACCAAACTATGAAGGCTCTACTCCGCCGCGCCTGGCCCATGCTCCTCGGGCTGACCCTGCTGTCTCATTGTGAGCAGGCGCCGGACCCCATCCGCTCGGTGGTCCTTTCCGGCGGGTCGTACGTGCGCATCCCCAACCGGCAGGTGGTGGGTCAGCCCCGGGACAGCACCAGCTTAGCGTTTTTGAGCGACGACGTCTTCTCCCTCGAAATCCGGGCCGCCGGGGACACGGTGCCGGCCGCCGTGCAGGAAAGTCCCGCCCTGTTCATGATCGGCAACGCCCAGGGAGGGGACGAAATCGCTGTCGCCCGCTCCCTCTTCTTCGCCGACCGCATCTTCGTCTTTCTCGGGGACTCTTCCCTGGGGTCCTACACTATCCCCGG
>CAZJBG010000101.1:0-4759 GCA_964543925.1 uncultured bacterium | reverse complement strand
CCCGGCTGCAATTGGAATGATTCCGATGTGTTCACCCAAATCGTCATGACCTACGATGGGACAACCTTCGCTGTATACGGCAATGGAGAGCAGTTGAGTAGCCAGTCGGTCGCAATTGATGTGGATGTGGCCGACAGCGACGCCCTCATCGGCGCCGATTGGGACGGCCCCAACGACACCGCCACCCTGGGCAATTTCTGGTACGGTGCCATTGATGAGGTGCGCCTGTGGGCCACGGTCCTGCCGGCCAGTGAGATGCTGTTTCGCTATCAGAATCCCGACAAACTCACCAGGAACTATTCCCCCACCGGCCTCGATCCGCTCATCGGTCTGTGGCGTTTCAACCGGGCCGGACAGGATGGCGACCTGGTGCCCGATGGCAGCGGCAAGGGCAATGACGCCGTGCTCCATGAGGCGGGGGGGCAACTCGACTTCACCGACGCTGGACCTTAGTCGCCTGGCGACCGAGTCCTTTTGATTCGCGGAGGCCTCAGCGGTAACTTTGGCCCATAGCGGGCCCTTAGCTCAACGGTTAGAGCGCCGGACTCATAATCCGTCGGTTCCAGGTTCGAATCCTGGAGGGCCCACCAAAGCAGTGGCAGTTGGCCGTGGCAGTCAGCTGGCGGACCCGTCGGTTCCAGGTCGAGCCGGAGCGACCCCCGGGAGCGGAGACCGGTGAAGCGTAGCGGAATCAATCCTGGAGGGCCCACTCTCTTTTCTTCTTGATAGTCCAGAACATAGCCTCTAACTCTTCCTGATTGATATCACCGTCTTACGGAATTGGCTTTGCCTCGGAACACCCCCGATCGTCTTTCCCTTGCCATCCCTGGCGGCTTCCACATCGTCCCCGGCTTTACCGGTAGGTATGCAGCGGCGAGATGTGGATCTGGACGTCGGCGTCGGGGTAGACGGCGATGAGCTGGTTTACCAGCCACCGCCGGGCCGATTGTTGTTTGCTCTCAGTCGCATCGGGGTCCATGTCCATGTCGAATAGGATGGCGTCGTGCTGGGGGGTGTTCACCACCCGGAGGTCGTGGTAACCGGTAAATACGTCGGACTGGGGCAGGAGGCGGTCCAGTAGCTCGCTTACCGCATGCACCGCGGCACTATCTTTTTCAATGGGGTCCACGTGGATCGTGGCATAGGCGCCCAGCTGGCTTCGCAACAGCTGGGACAGGTCCTCAGCCACATCGTGGGCCTCCTGGGCCGAGAGCCGGCTGCTCACTTCGGCATGCAGGGCGATGAACTGGTCATGGCCGTAGTTGTGGACGGTGATGTCGTGGGCGTCGAACACGTGCTCCCGGGTGCGGCACAGCTCCCGGATGCGGTGGACCAGCTCCGGTGACGGGGGCTCGCCCATAAGGGGATCGATGACCTGCCGGGCAATGGCAATGCCCGAATAGATGAGATACAGCCCCACCAGCACGCCCCCGGCCCCATCCAGGACGGGGTAGCGGGCACTGCCCCAGACGGCCCCCAGAACCAGGATGGAGCTGTAGGCGTCGCTGCGGTGGTGCCAGGCGTCGGCCTTGAGGGTTGGCGACTGGATGCGCTGTCCCAGGTCCATGGAAAACTTGCCCAACCACAGCTTGATCACGATGGTCAGGCAAATGGCCACCAGCACGCCCCAACCGGCGGTGAGGGGCACGGGGTTAAGCAGACGCCCAACCGCCGACTTGATGAACTCGAACCCCACGACCCCCAGCATCACCGCGATGATGAGGGTGGCCACATATTCGGCCCGGCCGTGACCGAAAGGGTGCTCCTTGTCGGCGGGTTTGCCCGCTATCTTGAAGCCGAACAGGACCACCGCCGAGGTGGCCACATCCGAGAAGGTGTGGATGGCATCGGCCATGAGGGCCAGGGACTGGATCGCCAGACCCAGGGCCAGTTTGACCGCGGCGAGCAGGCTGTTCACGACCATGCTCACCCAGGCCTCCATCCGACCGATACGGGTTCGCACCGGGAGCTTCGCACTGTCCCGGTACCCCGGAACGGTCTTTTTGAGGATGAACTCGGTGAGCACGCCTCAGCCGCCGGGTGGGAGCAAGGCCTGAATGATCTCGACAAACACGGAGGCCCCCACCGCCAGGGCCCGTTCATCGAAGTCGAAATGGGCGCTGTGATGGGGAACGGGAACCTTGTGCCCGGCCTTGGCCGAGCCGAGGAAAAAGAAGCAACCGGGAATTTCCTGGAGATAATAGGACATATCCTCACCCACCATGGAGCGGAACGGCTCGCCCACACCATCGCCCACGACCTGGCGGGCAGCCTGGGCCACGACATCGGTCATGGCCGGATCGTTGACCGTGGGGGGATAGCCGTCCTGGTAGTCCAGCTCGATGGCGGCGCCATGGCTGGCGGCCGTGCCCTCGCAGATGGCCTTGATCCGGGACTTGATCAGCTGACGCTCCTCCTCGCGGTAGGCCCGGGCCGTTCCGGTGAGGGTGACTTCGTCGGCAAGGATATTAAAGTTGGTGCCACCGTGGATCTGGCCTATGGTGACGACCCCCGATTCCAGGGGATTGACATTCCGGCTCACGATGGACTGCAAACTCATCACCAGCTGGGCGGCGACGGTGACGGCATCGACGGTGCCCTGGGGCATGGCTCCGTGACCACCCGTCCCCTTGACGGTGATCGTGAATCGGTCGGCGGCGGCGGTCACCGGCCCGGCCGTGACCCCGATGGTACCGAAATCCTGGTAGTTCCACAGATGCAGCCCGAAGATGGCTTTCACCTTCGGCTCCTTCAGCACCCCCTCCTCCACCATCTGCCTAGCCCCGGCGGACCCCTCCTCGGCTGGCTGGAAGATGAATTTGAGGGTGCCCCGCCACAGGTCGCGGCGGTTTTCCAGGGCCAGCAGCGCGCCCAACAGGATGGCCATATGCCCGTCATGCCCGCAGGCGTGCATGACCCCGTCGTTCACCGACTTGTAGGGCCGGTCCCCCGTCTCCTGGATGGGCAGGGCGTCCATGTCGGCGCGCAGGGCGATGCAGGGACCGTTGCCGTTCCGGAGGACAGCCACGATGCCGGTCTGGGCCACGGGATGACGCACTTCCAGGTTCAGCCCCTTGATCTCGGCCAGGATCGACCGGGCGGTTTCGACCTCCTGGAAGCTCAGCTCCGGGTGCTGATGGAAGCGCCGTCGCAGGGCGATGATCCGCTTTTCTAACTTGGCGATGGCGGGGTGGATGTTGGGAGATGACATTGGGCCTAGTAAAAATTTAAGTCCGCATGTTCAAAGATCGAAATGAATGCTTAACACCTACTAAGCGGTTCACAAAGTGATGGAATAGGTCAAAGTCATCAGACTGGGGAAGGATCGGAAAACGGTTTTATTGATGATTAATAGATATACATATTGTATTATCATCTATTATTGTCTAGTATTACTTTCCAATAGTTATCTTAAACTTTACTATGCGGAGGTTGGCATGTATATACCAAGGGCATCACATCCCCTGACTGTTCTCCGGATCTCAGGCCTTCTGCTAGCAACCATGTTGCTTGCGGGCTGCGCGCAAGAGGACCCGGTGAATCCAATTTCGACTGTTGAATCCTCGGCTACAGTTATTGAATCATCAAATATGACTTTGCGTAAGTCCAATGTCGAGAAATTTCAACAAGCATTTAATCCGGAGGTTATCTCATCGCTAAAAGATAGCCTTCGCGGCCAAGGAGGACTGATTGATTTAAGCGAGCCGAAGTTGGATAACGATCACCCGGAAGGGGCAATTTCCATGCAGGAAGGTCCCTCTGCTGGATTAAGTTCTGACCAAACGGTGGAGCCTTTAGATGGAGGCGACCTGGTAACTGACCATATATCCGCAGGGGTACTTCCGTACGCTCTGGTGCTGGATGGCGACCTTGCATTGTATGCCTATCCTAAGGGAGGGGTGTACCCGCTGGCCCTAACGACGGGAGATAAGGAAGCCGCTACGCGGCAATCTTTAGATGAGGGCGTAATTATTATGCGGCCCCAAAATCATGAGATGGATATAACTGCCCTATCGTATACGAGCGGGACCGCGGATTGCATCGCGGAGATTTGGGTAGGGCTGAACATTTATTGGCAGCATGGCCCCTGGTGGGAATGGGAACACCTAGTTGGCCCGACTTATGCTCTCAGAACGTCAAGTAACACTGTAGGTCTGTACGGATACTATAACTATATGGCCAGATGGACTGCCGGGGCTTTGGGATATCATGAGTTTGACAATAGTTATCCAGTTTATCCCTGTTTTCCGGTTGTTTCGGTTGGATGGGCCAGACCTATGCTGAAAATACGACCTGGTAAAAACGTTCGCCATTTACGCCTGTTATGGGGTGGGGGGGGCATCCCCTCCACCCCATTGGGTTATCAAGGACATCGGGCCATTTTTCTCGTGGTCCTTTTTTTAAACCTCCTCTCGGCCCAAGGTCAGTGGTCGGCTCCTATCGAATTGTATTCCTTCGATCATTCAATCTTCACGGTTAAGTTGCAAGTGGATTCAGATGACCAACTGTCCTTCATCTTTGTGGGGAACACCGGTGACTTGAAGTACGGTGATACACCGGCTAACGATGGCCTGATCTACTATGCGGCGGAAATGGAAGGACTCTGGCTCAACCCGGCGATCATCTTTCGTCAGGATACTTCCTACAATCGTCGCATTCGGCCAATATACCGGCTAGACGACCAGGGGATTCCTCAGGTTGCATGGGGTGAAAACAAGCAAGAGCCCGATACCCCCATGCTGTATGAGATTCAGCAGGT
>CAZJBG010000100.1:0-9874 GCA_964543925.1 uncultured bacterium | reverse complement strand
CTCTGGCTCGGTAGCTCAGTTGGTAGAGCAGTGGACTGAAAATCCATGTGTCGGCGGTTCAATTCCGTCCCGAGCCACAGATAAAAGGCCTCATGCCCATCAGGGTGTGAGGCCTTTTATATCATGATGCTGGATGGAGAGGCAGTCGCACCGACAGTGTATTAACGCCGGTTCAGCCGAAGTCCCGACGCTTCCGTCGGGACGAAGACCTATTGAGCATCGCGAAATGAATTCCGTCCCGAGCCACACTAAAAAACCCCGGAGTGCCGGGGCTTTTTAGTTTCTAGTTACTAGTTTCGAGTTCCCCCACTTCAGCAGCACCATCTTGATGGCTTTGGAGTATCCAGGTGTCACCAGGGGTTTTGAAATCCAAACTTTAAAAGTGGTCCAAAGAATGGGGGCAGGTCACGCATCGCAAGGAGCGTGAGTCTTCATCTGATCACGTTAAAGATCAGAAAGAAACTGCCTGATCTCACGCTCGACCCGATCTGGTCTTTGGAGGAACATATAATGATGGGTTGAATCGAGCAAGACAATCTTTATATCCTTCACTTCCGACTTCATCCGTTCCATGTTTTTTATTTTCCATGGGTCGGCAATCTCTTTTGTAAAAATGTTCATTTTGTTGACCACGCTTGGCTCGGCGTCAGAGAAACCGCCATCACCAATGCCATACATCGAAAGAACCGGTACCTCAATTGCGCTGTATACCGGATTAGCCTTTACCAGGTTTCCCATTAAATGGTCTACGACACGTTCAAATTGATACTCCTGTACCACACTGTCCGGCGTCAGTTGACCCGTTTCATTCAATTCCCACTTGAAAGCGTCCGATTGGAATCCTAGTGCACGGTTAATCCAAGCGCCCAGGGATTCCCTTGAAATTAGATCCTCTGGTCTGATATTTGCTTCATCAGGGTAATGGGCATCAAATTCCTCGAAGAAGTCCACATAATCGAAACCCGCATCCAGGTATATAAGACTGTGGAGCCTTTCCGGATATACTGTTGCCAGGCGGGACATTTCAGAACCGGCATAGGAGTGACCTGCCAAATGAGCTTTCTCGATATTAAGCTGATCGAGGAACGCTTTGATATCTTCAGCCAATGTGCCTGTGTCATAGCCGTCAGGTGGTGCGTCAGATTGGCCATGTCCACGACGCGTTAATCCCAATACTTGGTACTGTTTGGTAAATCGGGGCGCGAATTCATCAAATATGTGGGCCGAATTGCCGATACCGGTAAGGAATAATAATACTTCGCCGCTACCACCCCAATCCAGATATTGGAGGGTGATGCCGTTTACCGGGATGAATCCGGTTTTATGAGGTGATTGGTCGAGCCATTGATCGGAAATGGAATCCTGTTGGCAGGCTATGAGTAATGCCAATCCAGCTGTTAACCATACGATTGATTTAAAAGTTGAGAATTTTTTCACCTCGACTTCCCCCTCAGACAATTATTTCCCATACCACCAATTGTACGTCTTCAAAGCATTTCGAGCAGATTTGGTTTAAAGTTAAGAGAGACTATATTGGCATCCTATTCATGGTACAGCCTCCTGAATCGTAAAGCCCAGATGTAGATCCCAGCAGTTCACAACACATGATCAGCGTACAATTCCACAGTTTTTCTTTAGCTTGTATGTCTAAATGAATTCCCCCATATCCCATCTGTTCACCACCTGGGATAAATGCCTGAACAAACATCCAATTTCGCCGCCTTCATAGCCGAGCTCCGCCAGCGCCGAGGCCTGCCCCTACGCCCCCCCGGCCTTGCGCCTGATACGTTATGTGCGCCCCCTGCGCGGCCCCCTACCGCCCGGTAACAAAAAGGCTCCCAACCGGAGCCCCTCATTTTGCATTTTGAACTTTGCATTTTGCCTTGCCCCTTAGCGCTCCTCCATCAGTCCCACAAACGCCTCAAACAGGTAGGCCGCGTCGTGGGGGCCGGGGGAGGCCTCGGGATGGTACTGCACCGAGAAGGCCGGGACCTTTTTGCACCGCAGCCCCTCCACCGTGTCGTCGTTGAGGTTCAGGTGGGTCACCTCGGCCACCGCTGCATCCAGGCTGCCCGCCTCCACGGCAAACCCGTGGTTCTGGCTGGTGATCTCCACCTTGCCCCTCGCCAGGTTCTTCACCGGGTGGTTGAGACCCCGGTGACCGAACTTCAGCTTGTAGGTTCGGGCGCCCAGGGCCAGGGCCAGGATTTGATGGCCGAGGCAGATGCCGAAAATGGGCACCCGGCCCAGTAGCCCCCGCACCGCCTCGATGGCCCCTTTCACGGGCGCGGGATCACCGGGACCGTTGGACAGGAGCACGCCGTCGGGTTTCAGGGCCAGCACCTCCTCGGCGGGGGTATGGGCCGGCACCACCGTCACGGCGCAGTCGTGGCTCTCCAGCAACCGGAGGATGTTCCACTTGATGCCCAAATCGTAGGCCACCACCTTGTACCGGCCCTTGCCACTGCCCCACGTATAAGGCCGATCCGTGGTCACCTGGGAGGCCAGGTCCAGGCCCGCCATGTCCGGGACTGCCCCCAAATGCTCCCGCAGGTGATCGGGGTCCGGGTCCACACTGGAAAGGTAGCCGTTCATGGCACCCTGGGAGCGGATCAGGCGGGTGAGCATGCGGGTATCGATCCCCTGTATCCCCACAATGCCGTTGTCGGCCAGGTAGTCCTCAAGGGGCTGGGTCATGCGATGGCTGGAGGGGGTGGTCACCCCGTCCCGGACAATATAACCGGCCACCTGGATGCGGCCGGATTCCACATCGTCGGGGTTGATGCCATAGTTGCCGATGTGGGGGTAGGTCATGGTGACCAGTTGGCCGGCGTAGGACGGATCGGTAAGGACCTCCTGGTAGCCGGTCATGCCGGTGGTGAAGCAGACCTCGCCACCCGCCTCGCCCACTGCGCCGAAGGACCGCCCCTGGAAGAGCGCACCGTTAGCCAGCAGGAGAGTAGCGGGTCTGTGGGAACTGTCGGTCATGTCACGATGTTAGGCAGGACGCTCCTGGGAACGGAAGCTTGGATAACCGCTATCCCGCCAGGGGCTGGCACCCTGGAACTAGGTGCTTCCCAGCGGCTTCCCCGCCTTGTCGATGGTGCCGGCGGCCACATGAATCAGGTTATCCCGCCGGATATATTTTCGGATGGCGGCGTTGACCTCCTCCAGGGTGAGGGCGTTGATCTCATCGACGTATTCATCGATGTAGGCCAGCTCCTTGCCCCGTTCCAGAATCCCGAGGATGGTGGACGCCATGCCGCGGGTCGTGGCCAGCCCGACCCTGAACGTGCCGATGAAGGTGGTTTTCTTGGCCGTCAGTTCTTCAGCGGTGACCCCGTCTTTCAGCCACTTATCGAATTGAACCAGGGTGGCGTCCTTCCCTGCGTTGAGGAGGCTGGGAGCAAAGGTCCCGTGAATCGCCCAGTAACCGTCCTTGCCATCCTCGGCGCCACCGACGCTCGACCCGACGCCATAAGTGAGACCCGCTTCATCCCGAACGGTGGTCATCAGGCGGGCGGCGAAGTTGCCCCCCAGAATATAACTGCCCATAAACAGCGGCAGGTAGTCCGGATGCTCACGGTCGAGGCCTACGACCATACCCATGATAAGATCGACGCTGGTCTTCTCTTCCATGGTAACAATTTCTTCTATCGTGGACAGCTCGCGGCTCCCCCGGCAGTTCTCCAGGGAAGGCGGCGTCAGTTGAACCCCCGGCCAGTCCCCAAACCGCTCATTCAAATTCTCCTCCAGCACCTGCCGGTCAATATCGCCAGTGGCCACGATCACCATGCTCCCCAGGCCATAGTGCCGGCCGTGGAAGGTCTGTAGGTCACGGCGCTTGAGTTGCTCCATAGCGGCAATCTGATCATCCGTGCTCGGGATGTAGTTGGGATGTTCAGGAGGGTAGATCAACTGGCTGAAGGCCATCCGCGCCCGAGTATCGGTGTCTTCATTCTCACGCTTAAGGTTACCCACCGCCCGCTTTTTGAGTGGGGCCAGATCTCCCTGGTTATAAGCGGGCTCCCGCAGTTGCTCCGCCAGGAGCTCGATCACCAGCGGCACATCGGCTTTCAAGCAACGAGCCGAAAAACTCACCCGGTAATCGTCGCAGCTGAAACTCAGGCGGGCGCCCACGGATTCCAGGAGAGCACTGATGGCGAACTTATCCCGCTTCCCGGTCCCTTGATCCAGCATGGCAACGGCCATATGGGCAAGCAAGAAATTGGATTGGGGGCTGAAGACGTCCCCTCCGTAGAGGCTGCCATAAATGGTGGCAACATCCTGCACCCCCATAGGCAGAGTGAGGAGCCTCAGGCCGTTCAGCACCTCTCCGTCATCGATTTGCGGTGCCACCCGCGTTACCGGGGCAGCTGCCACCGGTGGCGTCACACTGCCCATGGCCGGACCAGGGCCCCCGCCCTTTCCAGCGGAGCGATAATGCCTGGGTCCTGCCGCATTGCCCTTGCCGGCGGCCGCCGGGCCCGCACCCGTAGCTGCGCCATCCCTGGACTGGGGAACAAACCAGCCTGTGGTCGATTGATCTTCCAGCAAATAGCTGCGGGCAACCCGTTGCACGTCCGCGGCGGTCACCGCCTGAAGATGCTCGAGGTAAGTGGTGTAAAAGGTCCAGTCACCGGTAGCAATGGCTTCGTTGAGGGAAGCAGCAATGGAATAGGAACCATCCCGACTGAAGGCCACCTCCGCGGAGATTTGGGCCTGAGCCCGCTTCACCTCCTCCTCGGTGACTCCCCCATCCGTGATCTTCGCATACCCATCCAGAATGATCTTCTCCACCTTCTGGTGGTCGGTACCGGGGGTCAGGAACGCATAGGTGATCAACAAACCGTTGTCGTGGAAGGGGTGGTCCCAAACAGTCGTGGAAGTGGCCAATCCCTTGTCCACCAGTGGGCGGTAAAAGGTGCTGGTCTTGCCGCTACCAAGGATAGTGCTCAAAACAGCAATGGCATACTTGTCCCCATGGCTGCCCTCAGGGGTCTTGTGGGCCACTCCGACGATGCCTGTCTCCCCCGCGCGCTTGATGACGAACCGTCGAGGACCCTCCTGTTTGGGTTCGGTCGTGTACATCTCCGGGATAGGGTCAGGAGAAGCCGGATGTTGGCCAAAGTAGGTCTTGATCCAGGATAGGACCACCTCGGTCTTGAAATCGCCAATGACCGTCACGGTAGCGTTGTTGGGCCAATAGTAGGTATTATAGAAGGCCCGCAAGCGCTCGGTAGACACCCCCTCAATATCGGATTTCCAACCGATGGTGGAGTGGTGATAGGGGTGGGCCTGGTAGGCCGTGGCCCAGATATTTTTATCCAACGTGTCAAAAGGATCGTTCTCCCCCCGCTCAAACTCATTACGTACGACGGTCATCTCCGGCTGCCTGTCGTTGTCACGGAGTAAGGCTCGTCGCATCCGGTCGGCCTCAATGGCAATGGCCGTTTCAAGGTGCTCGCTCGGCAACATCTCGAAGTAGTTTGTCCGATCCAACCAGGTGGTTGCGTTGATCTGTGCACCGACATTCTGCAGCATCGTCCAGATTGAGTTGTCCTTTTCCTTGTTGTAGGTCTCAGAGCCCTTGAACATGAGATGTTCCAATAGATGGGTGGAGCCGGTGTAGCCAATGGCCTCATTGCGAGAGCCTACCAGGTACGTGACCATCACCGTTGCTACGGGAGCCGAATGGTCTTCCATCAGCAGCACGGTAAGGCCGTTGGATGTCATGCGATATTCGCCGATATCGCCGGAAGTCTGGATCGCCTTAAAACCCGTCATAGTCCTCTCTATTTTTCTCAGCAATCGAATCACCCAATATGGCGCCCATCAAACGGCCATAGTTGGACTGACCCGCATAGCCTTCGCAGCGGTCGATTTGTGCAAAAGGTTCCGGAGCATACGCCAAGGTAGGCATAAAGCTAATACCATTTTCTAACTTGGGGGCTCATTAAAGTGCGAGGCCATCCCAATTTATTGTTACAGGGGATTAAATCTTCGATTGAGTTAATATCAGTGCTCTAGATCACGGCGGCATATTTGAATGGAGATTAACCTTCAGTAAGGTTAATTTATGCGCTGGTGGAACAGGTATTAGAGTAATAAGGAACCATTTCATGGATACCAAACAGTTTTTCATTCTCTCGCTAGGCAGCCTCTTAGTTTTTGGAGGCTGTGCCAAAGAGGCCGTGGAGGAAGCCCCCGCTCCCGGGGGGGAGATGGCCCTTGAACCTGAAGAGGTCACCGAGATGCCGGTCATGGGAGCGCCAGTGGCAGCACCTCCAGATGAAATAGTCATCCCCCAGTCCGACTACCAGGGGATTGAGCAGGAGCCTGCCAGCACGCTGCACCCTGACAGCGTCAGTTATCTGTACATGATCCGTCGCGACGATTATCTTACCAAGATCGCTTTCAATGAATATGGCAACCCGAATGAATGGCGCCGCATTTACCGATGGAATCGTGACCGCATAGGCGATGACCCCAACCTGATCTACCCTTATAATGAACTTGAGCTGTTCAAACCTGAATCCGAGATTGTGCCCGTCGAGTATGACTACGTCATCCATGAAGTGGCCTCAGGCGAGACCTTATGGTCTATTGCCAGGCAGGAATACGGCGATGAACTGGCCTGGATCATCCTCTTCTGGGACAATGAAGATGTGCTCAGCACCAGGCAAGGTCTGCTGAAGCCGGGCATGGAGCTAAGAGTCCGCACCCGGCTCTACTGATGCATTAAGGAGCAGACCCTTAGCAGGTCTTGAACCTTCCGATAAGCAAAAGCCCCGAATTTCCTGGGGCTTTTGCTTATCACCCCAGGTGATGTACCGTCAACCTCGCTTTTTCTGCAGGCGTTGAACCCGTCTTTGGACTGACTTGATGCCGGGGTAATCGGGGTAGTTATCCAACACGAGGTGGAGGGTATGAATAGCCGCATCTATGTTTTTCAGTTCTGATTGGTAGATATCCGCCGCTTCAAGAATAGCCGTTACCGCCCGCTCATCCATTTCAGGGTAGCGCTGATGAATATCCAGGTAATACACAACGGCTGCGTCGAACTGACGTTTCTCCTTCGAAATCAAGGCCATGCCCTCCAAGGCCGGGATGCCGGCCTGCGGATCATGGCCGTAGTCATCCAGAATGGTTTCGTAAGCCACCAGGGCTTCGGTCGGTGAGGCTAATCTCTGGTGCAGTAGGGCCGCATATCTAAAGAGTCCGATGGGCGCCAAGTTGCTCTCCGGGTAGGTGGCGCCCAATTGATGGTATAGCTCCGCCGCCTGCCGATAGTCATTCATTTCGTTCTCATAGAGATCGGCTTCGGCAAACAGGGCAGCGGGGGATTTCTCATGGTTGGGAAAAGTTTCCCTGAATTCCGCATACCGCTGCGCCCCGGTTTCATGGAGCCGTAAGTCATTGGCCGTCACTTCCGCCATGGCGAAGGTGATATCGGGGATATAGCTGCTGTAGGGATAGAGGGTGCGAATTTTCATATAGGTCAGCAGTTCCCGGTGGTAAGCCTTCAATCCATGATAACTCTGTCCAATCCAGAAGAGCAGTTTGTCCGCCTGAAAGACATCGGGATAGAGCGACAGAAAATGATGGGCTTCCATGATAAACCACTCCCGAGACGTAGCATTGCGCAGGGCTCGAATGTGATCCAGGTAGTGAAGGTAACGGTAGAACGACTCCTCGCCGACATTCATTGAGTCGGGGTTCAGCGCTACGTCATAAAATAACCGACCCTCATCGCTGCTTCGTTCCACAAGAGTCTCCACCTGGGTCTGCGCGTAGCGTCCGGCTTCGGTATCTGGATAAAGAAATAAGCTCTTCAGATAGGCGAGCGTTCCACGAATCTCGTCGCCCTGTTCGAGATAGGTTTGGGCCAGGAAATTGAGGGCATCCGGCGTGTGCCCCTGTAACGCCACCCAGGCTAGATACTCATGCAGTTCACGCAGCTTGTAGTCGGCCAGATCATCCTTGCTTGCCCCACTGGATAGTAGACGCGCCAGTCCCTTGACTTCTACCCGGTAATTCTGAACGTCTGTTAAATAACGGATAAATCGCTCATCTGCCGCAGCATCTACGACGGCCCCGTCAGCGCCTGCCAAAGTGCTCCCCATCTGCTCATATAACCCTGAGAGGTTCGCCTCACTGACGGCCAAATCCTCCCGGAGGGACGCCAGGGCCTGCCTTAATGCCGCTATCGAATCCGAATAGGCTCCCTCCGTATTGCTCGCCGTGACCAGGTGCTGCTGGGCTGCATCCAGAATCACCATCAGCGAGTCGTTCCGTTCTTTCAGCGCCTGTTCGCGCCAGTAGCTCTGGACCATGGAATCGCTCAGGGCGCTCAACCGGGCCTGGTTCTGACGGTTTTCGGAAACGAGCCTGTCATGCAGGATAAAGAGTCGTGACAAACTATCCGCCAACTGCTGCACTTGGCCTTGGACCCGAGCGATCGAATCGGCATAGATGCGGACCCGCCGCTCAGACTGCTGGACCATAAAATCGGCGGCCTCCAGCTGCTCCTTGTGAGTGAACAGGCTGTCTTCCAGCAATGAAATACGGTGTTCATATACCTCTTCAAGGAGGGACGGTTTTGATGGGGCAGGAGCTACCCCGGCCTCCTGGGCGGTCAGACCGCCGCTAACCCCCAACATGACCCACAACGCCGTCTGGACGAGCACTGTGAAAGGCTGGTCCTTGCATCCACTGTTTTTCATCTTAACCGGTGGTGACGATAGCCGGGCATGTGACCGGGTATCACTGGGTTCGATCTGTTTTTGAGGCACTGTCAATATATGTTACCTATGCCGTTTGGATACGAATATGCCCAATTGTTACCTCCCCCAGGGTGGGGCTGCTCATCGCCGAGAAATCATACCTTGATAATAGCCGTCCATAGGCGGACCAGCCGTTGATATCAGGAATCGGCGACCTGTACCCCGGAACATGAATTGCAATCGCAAAGACGCCGCAAGTAGCCAAAGGTATAGATCCCCGTATTATGGCCATCCCCCCAGATCAGCTGCAGTCCGTACTGACCGACCGGCCGCAGGCCAGCTAACTTATGACTCTGGGTGGTGCGCTCCGATTGCTCCGCCGGCATCATCACCCGTCCCATCAGATCCGGCTCCCCCTTACAGTTGGCACACGGACAGGCATCCCGTAAGTGGGAGTAAGCCAACATGGACTCATGACCATCCGTCCAGGCGATGGCAAGATATTCGCCGAAAGCCTGATACGATTCGGGTTGGAGTTTGTCCATGGAAGAAAGTTAGTCACCCCGTAGCCCCCACACAACCACAGGGCAATCATCGCTTGCCCAGCTGGGCCTGTAATCGTACTTTGGCCACCGAGCCTGTTCTTTTTTCCGATACATAAAGGAATCCATCCTGTTTGCAACGGTAACCATGCTGCTGGCAGCATCAAACCTATGCGGGCCTGTGGTGATCTCAGAGGTGATGTTTAATCCCGAGGGGACTGACAGCCCCAATGAATTTGTGGAAATTGTCAACCTCGATGAGAATCCCGTGAATCTCTCCGGCTGGCGTCTATCCGACCTGCACTCGATAGACGAACTCTCCGGCAGCCAGATGCTCCTGGAACCTGGGGGGCATGCGGTCATCTTTGAGGCCGACTACGATACCACCACCGGTCTCTACCGCGACCTGCTCCCCGGCAATGCCCTCATCCTTTTTGTCGATGATAACGCCATCGGCAACGGCTTGTCCAACGATGGTGACGAGCTGTTCCTGGTCAATGAACTGGGCGAAACAGTGGATAGCGTCGCCTGGGGACCGGACACCACGCCGGGGCACTCCCTGGAGAAGGTGATCCTTGACGACTGTAGTTCCCCGGCGAACTGGCG
>CAZJBG010000099.1:0-9897 GCA_964543925.1 uncultured bacterium | reverse complement strand
GGCCCGCAGCTCCACCCGGCAACCGTCGCCAAAACAGTGGGGGATCACCTGGGCACCGGCGAAGACCAGACGCTGCACCGCCTCAATCCTGGCCGAGATGGCGACGTCCTCCAGCACCACAGCCTCGGTGGTAGCATCTCCAGACCGGGCATCCTCGTCCAGAAACCGCTCGATTTGACGCGTCATCCAGCCAGGGTCCAGAGAGGACAGCTGGGTGGGGATCATCTTCACCGGGACCACCTGATACGGTTGGGTACGGCCCTATCCCAGGGCAAGCATGCGTTCAAGGGGGCGCAAGGCCCTAAGACGAAGATCTTCAGCCATGGTAATCTCCGGCTTAAGGTCCCTTAAAGAGAGGAATATTTTCTCCAGCGTGTTGCGGCGCATGTGGGGACACTGGTTGCAGGCGCATCCGGTGGTGGTGGGGGCCGGGATGAAGGTCTTTTCCGGGGAGGCCTTTTTCATCTGGTGCACGACCCCTTCCTCCGTGGCCACGATATATTCCATTTCGTCATGGGCGGCGCTATAGGCGATGATGGCGGTGGTGGACCCGATATGGTCGGCGTGACGGAGGATGGTTTCATCGCACTCGGGGTGGGCCAGCAGCACAGCCTCGGGGTATTCAGCCTTGAGCCGGAGGATCTCCTGCTCGGAGAAAATTTCGTGGACCATGCAGGCGCCGTTCCAGAGCTTCATCTCCCGTCCCGTCTGCTTCATCAGATAGCTGCCCAAATGGCGGTCCGGGGCAAAAATGATCGGCTGGTCTTCCGGGACGCTGGCAATGACCCGGGCGGCGTTGGAAGATGTGCAGATGATGTCGGTGAGCGCTTTCACCTCGGCCGTGGTGTTGATATAGGTGATCACCGTATGGTCGGGGTATTGATCGAGGTAGTCCCTGAACAGATCGGGCGGACAGCTTTCGGCCAGGGAGCACCCCGCCTCCAGGTCCGGCACGATCACGGTACGGTCCGGGTTGAGGATCTTGGCCGTCTCGGCCATAAAGTGGACCCCGCAGAAGACGATCACGTCGGCATCGGTTTGAGCCGCCAGTTGGGCCAATTTCAGGCTGTCGCCGAGGTGGTCGGCAATATCCTGAATATCGGGGTCCTGGTAGTAATGGGCCAGGATAACGGCGTTCCGCTCCCCTTTGAGACGCTCAATCTCCTCGAAGAGATCGAGCCCGGGTGCTATAGTTTGGTCTTCAATATACACAGCCGTGGTGTTGTGCTGGCGGCCGGGTGCTTAACCATCTCAAGACCTGTCCTGCCGCCTATTTTCATCCCTGCCCCGGCAGCTCCCTGTACGCCCAAACGTCGAGATACGGGGGTGGAATAAGTATCGTTGAATTTAGGCATTGCTTCCATGTATAGCCAAAGGGTATGCCCACTCTCAGCCCCCCCCCATGTAGCCACGGCCCTGAAGGGGTTTCCCCCGTCCAGGTTGCCCCCAGCCGCTCAATGAGGGGCGGCGGCACGCAGACGTTCGACATTCTCCACAACCGTATCGACGACGGCATCGATCTCCGCCCCGGTGGTAAAACGACCGATCCCGAAGCGAATGGAGGCCCGGGCCAGGGCGTCGTCTAGGCCCAGGGCCCTGAGGACGTGGGAAGGCTCGGGGCTCTCCGACGTGCAGGCCGACCCGCTGCTGACGGCGATGTTGGAGAGACTCGCCAGGAGGGTGTCGCCGTCCACCCCGCCGAAACTCACGTTGGCGTTGCCCGGCAGGCGGTGATGGGGGTCCCCATTGAGCTGGACATTATCCAGGCGCGACCGGATACCGTCCCACAGCCGGTCACGAAGGGCCCGGGTGCGCTGCCCCTCGGCATCCAGCTCATCGATCAAAATCCGGCAGGCCGCGCCCAGCCCAACAATGAGGGGTGCCGGCAAGGTGCCCGACCGCAGCCCGCGCTCATGGCCGCCGCCATGGATCTGGGCCTTGAGGCGCACCTGGGGATCTCGACGCCGGACGTAGAGGGCGCCAATCCCCATGGGAGCGTACAGCTTATGTCCGGACAGGGCCAGCAGATCGATGTGCATGGCCTCCACGTCCACGGAGATTTTGCCCACCGACTGGGCGCCGTCCACATGCAGAAAGACCCCCTTTTCCCGGCAGAGGGCGCCGATCTCGGCTATGGGCTGGATCACGCCGATCTCATTATTGGCGTGCATCACGCTCACCAGGATCGTCTCCCCGGTGATGGCCCGGCGTAGCTCATCCAGATCGAGAAGCCCATTTGCCAGCACGTCCAGATAGGTCACTTTAAAGTCGGCCTGTTCCAACGCCTTGCAGGTGTCCAGGACCGCCCGGTGTTCGGTGGCCACGGTGATGAGCTGCCGCCCCTTGGCCCCGTACATGCCGGCCACGCCCTTCAGGGCCAGATTGACCGCCTCGGTCGCCCCGCTGGTGAATATGATCTCCCTGGGCGTGGCGCCGATAAGGGCCGCCACTTGTGATCGGGCCGTCTCGACCGCCTCCCTGGCTTCCCAGCCGTAGCTGTGGGACTTGCTGGCGGGGTTGCCGAATTTCTCGGTGAAATAGGGCACCATCGCATCAACCACCCGGGGGTCCACCGGCGTGGTCGCTTGATAGTCGAGATAGATGCGTTTGTGTTTCATGTCCTGGGCTTCACCATCGTCGTGGCGGCCGGTCATAAACCGGGGCAGGCGAAATTTAAGCACGGGGGAAATGGCCGGGGCCGGAAACCGTGACCTTTAACCGATGAACGGGTTCCACCAACCCCGAGGCGGATTGACTGCGCCAGGGCCTCACCCGGTTGTAAATTGGGCCACCCACCCGGCACGGACAGACATTCGAGATCGGCTGGAGCCCAGCATGACAGAGAAGATCATCAAGAGCGACGCCGATTGGCGCAAGTTACTGACCTCCGAGCAATACCGCGTGATGCGGGAAAAAGGGACCGAACGCCCATTCACGGGTGCCTACGACCGATCCAAGGGCCAGGGGGACTATCACTGCGCCGCCTGCGGGAACCAGCTGTTCAGCTCCAACGCCAAGTATCAATCAGGCACCGGCTGGCCCAGTTTTTGGGCTCCCGTATCGGATGAGAGCGGCGAGTTGGAGGCGGATACCAGCCATGGCATGGTCCGGATGGAATACCGGTGCAAGCGGTGCGGCGCCCATCTGGGCCACGTGTTCGATGACGGCCCGGCCCCCACCGGACAACGCTACTGCATTAATTCAGTTGCCCTCAAATTCGTCGAGAACGATCAGGACTAAGGGTGGTCGATCCGCACCGGGCAGCCGGCAGACACTGGAGCCGGGGTACCCTCGCCCGGGTCACGGTACGCCATACGGTTGCTGGGCAATATTCCATAACGGCAGGGTTATTCGGATATTAGGACAATATGGTCCTTAATATTGCTTGCCCCATCATTTGGACCACCGTAATTTCCCGGGTAGGTCGATGGTGAGCCAGCCTTAAAGGTCCGCCGGTTGCTCCTGGGCATGGGGGTTGATACCCGTGTCCATCTTGATGCGACCGCCAGCACCATTCCCGCGCTATTACTGTTAAACGATGATCGCAATCATAAAGGACTCATGCATGCGAACCGCTTCAAAAACCATCATTTTACTAACTTTAGGATTATTGGTTTTCTCCGGGTGTGAGGAGACCGTCACCCCACAGAACAAGCCACCGGTCATCTCAAGCATAACGGCCGTGCCTGACACCGTCGATATTGGGGGGACCTCCACCGTGACGGCCGTCGCAGATGATGCCGACGGCGACAGCCTCACCTATACCTGGAGCGCCGCCTACGGGACCCTTGCCGGCACCGGTGAAACGGCGACCTGGACGGCCTCCTTTGCCTCCGGCGTGCGGGACATTTCGCTGACCGTTAGCGACGGCTACCAGGGTCAGGCTGATACGATTGTGAGCATACCCG
This sequence comes from uncultured bacterium, assembly GCA_964543925.1. Lineage (GTDB taxonomy): Bacteria > Fidelibacterota > Marinisomatia > SCGC-AAA003-L08 > TS1B11 > JADFNF01. Next base: position 5,989 of record CAZJBG010000099.1, on the reverse strand, counting down.
TCATCGCCCCGAGCCTGCCGTCGACCGCCGTCACCACCGGCCCGACGCTGGATGGTACCAGTGATGACCTTGCCTGGCTGAACGCTGCGCCTCTGGTCGTGACGACCGGCGCCGTGCCGAGGTTTCAGAGCGCCATTGGCGAAGTGGATGTGACCTTAAAATCAGTCCACACCGGCAGCGATCTTTATATCCTGGCCACCTGGACCGACCCTAACGGGACCGAGAACGTGACCAAGAAACAGTGGAGCTACAACGGTGGAACCAGCAGCTGGGAACGCAGCAGTGCGGATGAGGACCGTCTTTTCTTCCTGTTCGACGCCGGTGACAACGGCACGGAAGGGGCCGATTGTGCCACCATGTGTCACGTGGCCACCGGTTCAATGAGCACCACGGGCGGGGGGCATGTAGATGTCTGGCATTGGAAAGCGGCGCGCACCAATCCGGTGGGACTGGCCGACGACAAGTGGTGGGACGGCAGCGGCCGGGGCTCAGACGCGAAGACCATCAGCGCCTACAAGGACAACATCACCGCATCGGGGAACTTTCCGAAGTACGCCGGCGGCACCAACACCTATGGGAATTTCATCAAGATTGAAGTCGGTGAAACCGAAGCCGACCTGGTGCTGTTCGACTCCACCGACGCCGGTTTGCAGGGCAATACGTATCCCGGCTACTATGTCGATCTCAATGCGACCGACAGCGGCGAGAGCCGTCATGACATCCATGCCTCGGGCAGCTACGCCGGCGGCGTCTGGACCGTCGAATTCAAGCGGGCCCTGGATACCGGTAACGCAGACGATGTGGCGTTCGTGGTGGGGGGCAGTTATCAATTTTCCGTGGCGGTCACCGATAACTCAGGCGGTGCCCACAGCGGCGCCGGGGTGATTGACCTGGTTATCAAGGAGTAATACCCGGCCGGGAGCAACGTCCGTCGTGCGCCCGCTATAAGCTATAAGGGGCTACAGCAATCATCGGAGCCTTCTGGCCGCCAAATTGGCCGGCCAGAAGGCAGACGGGCCTGAGGCTTGAGACTCAGGAAGTCTTAGAGACGTGCCCGACCGTTTGTGTCTGTGGGATCAATAAGGTCCCGCTCCCCCGGGGTCAAGGGAGCGAAGGGACAATCGGGGGCATCCGGACTGAAATACCGGTTGACGGCCAGAACGCGACCCGCGGGATCCAACAGGTCGCAGATCACGATGTGCCGGTCGGTATCGATGGCAAAAATGACGGCTTCGGCCACCGGCTCCCCCAGCACAGCATAATGCTGAACCGCCTTACGCAGCCTGGCCATCGGTTACCGGTTCCAGGGTAATGATGAGGTCCAGGGCCATACGGTCCCAGGGTTTTCCGCCGCCATCGTTCACATAGAGGCTCTGGGGGGCTGCCGGTAAAAACTGCCGCAGGTCGACGGTTAGGTCGTAAGACACCCGGGCGTTGTCAAGACGATGCCCCGCCACCACATCGGATCCCCCAGCGGACGTACCGATGTTGAGCACCATCCCCGTGCGGTCACCCATCGTCGCTACATCGATGCGCCTGATCCGGTATCCGGACGGGACCACCTCCTTGAACACCGTGTTCCCGGTGATGTTCAGCTTAAGCAGTTGGGTCAGGTGCATGCTGGAGGAACTCATGGTAGCGGCCCTGAGAGCCGTCCCTGGCCAGCGGGCGGGCTCTCCCGCTGCATGGTCGACCCGGGCACGGGCCAATATTTCATTTGCTTCGTCATTGCGTCCAGTGGCAGATTCATTCTACCTTATCAGCTATATTTACACCCACCGCCCCCTTCCTGACAAGCATCTGGATACAGGGGGCGGTGGGTGTAGCACGACTGCATAAGGCCGTCGTGCGTACGAAACCTTGGTCCATCCAAGCCAACCGGTTAGCGAACACGTGAAAGGAATATACGTACATAGCGGCGTTTATCCAAGGATATAGTGCACAATACGGCGTCATACCTCAAGGAGATCAGGGAGTCGCGAGGACTGTCCCAGGGCAAGTTCGCCAAATCTTTGGGGGTCTCGCTGCGGTCTTATCAGTACTATGAAAGCGGAACGCGCCCCCTGACCATCGAACTGTTGGGGCGGCTGGCGGAGCAAGGCATAAGCCTCCAATGGCTGCTGCTGGGCCGTGGCAGCCGGGATCTGCCGGCGGAAGAAGAGCTGGAGGAGCTGAAGGTCCTGGCCGAATATTGGCGCGCCAACTACCAGCTACTGGAAGCATCCTTGAAGCTGGCCCGCACACGGATCAAGGATAAATACGGCGAGGACGTGGCGCGAGAGCTGCTGGAATCTATCATGCCCTCGCCCGAAGTGGAGCTTATGTTTCCCCATACGGCGGCACGGTCAGGGGAGCCGGTGGGAGTGGCGGAGAAAGAGGCCGCTAAACGGAAGGGAAAAGGGACCTGAGCAGATTAGCCCGGCTGCTTCCGCGACACCGCCCCCTTCCGTGATTGGCAGGGGGCTTTCATTTTAAGGGACAGAGACGGAGCGCGACGAACGCTCAAGGGCCGATTGGGGGAGGTAAGCGGACACCTCGTATACGCCCGTGGGCGTGATCCGCAGGGTACCGACGCCCGTAGCTTCGCCGAAGTTGATGGGAACGCCGTTGAGGTCGCCCCGGAGGAGATTGATGTGGCTGGTCCGCAGGATCAACTCTTCCTGGATGGTCCATTGGCGGGCCTGGGCCACGGTGAGATTGAAAGCGGTACCGGTCTGGCCGGCCGATACGGGCTGAATGACCACGTTGTCCCGGGCCATGAGGGTGAGACGCACGGGGGGGGTCAGGCGCACCCGTTCCTGCAGGTTTTCGACAATGCGATCCTCGGCGAACAGACTCTCGGGCAGTTCAATGGAGGATTCCACCGGCACCACCCGGCGCGAAACCGCCGCAGGACGGCTGGCGGCTGGTGGCGTCTCAGGCGAGCGTGCGGGGGTCTCGCCCCCAGGTTGGCCGATGGGAGTATTGTCAGCCACTGACACAGTGGTGGGAGGCTCTGCGGCCACCGGCTCCTGATAGACCCGGCGGGCAAAGCTGATGATCAATACCAAGAATAAAAAAATGGCCGCCCCGGTGATGAAATCCTGACGCAGTCGGGCTGGCGGCCGGGTGCCCAAGTCCGGCCCACCGGCCGGTATGGCAGTCACCGCAGCGGCGCTTAGCTCCTCCTGCGCGGGGAACGGCTCTTCAGCAGGTTCCCCCATAAAATCTTCCAGCTGTTTCACCACCTCGATGAAATCGGACCCGATCTCCTGGCAGTAGCTCCTTAAAAACAGGCGAATATAGGTCTTGGGCAAGATATTAAAGTCGCCCTGCTCCAACGCCTCCAGAAAACGGGTATTGATACGGGTATGGGCCGAGATATCCTCCAGAGTGATCCCCTGGGCGACACGCAGCTGTTTGAGACCGTGATAAAAGGGTTCGCTCTGCTCCATGGGCGAACGATGTTACGGATGCCAAGACGACGGTTACAAGTGGTTTCTCGTCAGTATTTCACCCCATAGGGAGGTTGCTTGCAGGTGCCGGTAAAAGTGCGCCAGGGGGAACCCAACCACGTTGTGGTAGCAGCCTGTAATCCGGTGGACAAAGACCCCGCTCCAATCCTGGATGCCATAAGCCCCGGCCTTGTCCAGGGGCGGGTCGATGTCCAGATAGTGCTGAATGTCAGCTTCCCCCAGCTGGTGGAAGGTGACTTCCGTCGTCTCCACAAAGCCGGAGTGGTGCTGACGACCAGTGGAGATCAGGGCTACAGCGGTCTTCACCAGGTGGGTCTGGCCAGACAGGGTTTGAAGCATCCGCCGGGCGTCATCGAGATCGGCCGGCTTGCCCAGCACCTCCTGGCCCAGGATGACGATGGTGTCGGCGCCGATGACCAGATCCTGTGGTCGCTGCCGGGCCACCGATTGGGCCTTCTCGTCGGCCAGGCGGCTACAACCGGCTTCCGGGGTTTCTGTAGGGCGCAGCTGCTCTTCGTGCTCCGGCGGGACGATATCGAAGGGGATGCCCAGGCGGGTCAAAAGCTGCTTTCGCCGGGGAGAGGTGGAGGCGAGCACCAGTTTCATCGCAAACGTGCCAGCCGCCCCCATTTGGTGAGGGTGGCGCCGTCTATGGTCTCGGCCTGGAAGCGATACAGGTAGGCCCCGTTGGCGACCTGATCGCCAAAGTGATCCCTGCCGTCCCAGGGAAGCCGCTGGAAACCGCTGCTCTGGTCACCCATGGACTCCACCGTCACCACCTTGACCCCGTTGAGGGTATAGACGGTGATGGTGATACTGGCCGGAAGCGAAAGGGTATAGACAAATTCGGTGAAGTTCCGGAAGGGGTTAGGGTAGTTGAACAGGTCGGCCACGTCCATTTCCTGACCAAGGACCAGGTGGACGATCATCATCGACTGGGTCTTGTTGTTGGCGCCATCCCAGGCCACCAGGTTCAGTTCGTGCCTTCCGGTAAGGGTGGGATCGAAGCCGTAGGCGAAACGGCCGGTGGTATGGCTGTCTATGTCATAGCGGAACAGGGGGTCCATGGTCTCGTCGGCCGATTCGTCATCCACCCAGAGGCGAATGGCATGGCCTACCTCACCGATAAGGTTGATGCCCAGGGGATCCTTCAGTTCCACTTCCACTTGCGCCCCCTCGGGTAAGGCATCGCCCGATACCACCGGGCGGCCTTCATGCAAAACCGTAACCAACGGTCCGGTACTATCCAGAGTGTCCGGCTCGGTGCCCTGGATGAGCAGATCGGCACGGGCGCCGATCTGCTCCAACAGGATACCCTGCTGATTGGACCAACTGTAGGCAATGAGCGAGGCCGGGTTGCCACTGTAGTTGATGTCTTTAGGGATCACGAACTGTCCCTGGAACGAGCCGTTGGAGAGGGTGGCCGCACCCCGGAAGATTGGCGCTCCCGGCAAGGTATAGCTGATGGGGTAGAAGGTACCACTCTTGGACCGGTAGGTGCGGGTCACCAGGCGGGGAGCATCCAGTACGGTCACCAGGGTTTCACCGCTGGTCAGGCCTCCAGCCTCGGTGGCGCCTGAATAGGTGGCCGTCCCCAGGACTTTCAATGTGTCGGACGTGCCGGATGTAACGGCATTGAGCGTGAGCGGCTCCCGGGGGAAGGCCATGAATAAGGCCGGATCGCCGAACAGGTGGAATTTCTCGTCGGTGGCTGCGCCCAGCTTGCTCCCCTGAATGATTTCCCCCATTCTCAAGGGTGAGGGTTGCTGCCCTGGGAAAGTCTGCCTGAAGAGCCGCTTGACATAGGCGGTGTTGCGGGAAGAGTATACGGCACGGGTGGCTGAGATGACCGCAATGCCGCCGATGTCCGTGCTGGCGGTGAGTACCTCGCTCATGCCGGGGGTTTCCAGTTGGTCGAAGCGCCCCCAGGTGCAGGTGCCGGCATACCAGACCGGGAGCCGCCGGCCAGTTGTCAGGAGGGACCGGTCACGCTCCATTTTGAGCAAGCCTTCCTGGGCCCACTGGGTGGAACTGCCGTGACCGATGTAGTTGATGAGGGTGACGCCCTGGCCGATACGACGGATCAGATCGCCGGTGGCATCGGGCTTGATCACGCTGTTGGTAGCCGGGTCGATCACCTGGGCATATTCGGTGAGGTAGATTTTATCCAGTTGCAGGAAGGGGGGTATACTGTCGGACAGGCTCTCCGTATCAGTCACAAAGGACGTTTCCCGGTCGTTGGGACGCACGGGGTCGTCCGCCGCCAGGAGCACCCGTTGCCGCCACGATCCCGGCTCCGGATCAACCAGGTAGGACCGTACCGCGTCCACTGCTACCATGGCCTCCTCCATAGTGGCAGCGGCGATGCGACCAATGGCCATATCGGGAAGGGGTGTCACGACGTATGTCGCGTCGAGATAGACGAAGCGGTCATCGGCTGAGCGGGACTCGATCTCATCACTTCCGTCCACCTGGATGGTGGGGACCAGGATGTTACTCCGCCCGGAAATGTTCCGGTAGTCGAAGTCCCCATC
>CAZJBG010000098.1:0-9932 GCA_964543925.1 uncultured bacterium | reverse complement strand
TGCCCAAGATTTCCCGGTTATGGAGCTCCAGCCGGGCGATATCGTGTATGTCAATGCCATTGCGGGAGTGGATGTGCTGGGCGAGGTTAGAAGACCGGGCAGGTATGAGTACCATCCGGGATTAACCGCCGAGGATTATATAGCGCATGCCTTCGGTCGAACCAGTGAAGGCTCCCGTTCAAGTTTGACCATTACCCGCATGAATGGTCAGGCTGTGCGCGGCAGTGATACCGAAATCCAGGCCGGTGACGTCATCCACGTATCCCGTTCGATCCGCAGTGTCATGGTTGGTCAGGCCGGGTTCGTCCAGGTGGGGTTGGCCGTGCTGAACATGGTCCTCATTGTAATGGCGGCTCGATGAGCACGACTCCTTTTAATCCACCACACGCTGTAACACAAGTCGCGCAACGAGCTACCTTATGGGTCCTGTGGCAGGCGAGAAAATTTATTGTCAGAAATTTTATCGCGGCCTCCATCCTGGCTGTTATTTTTTCGCTCATCCTTCCGGTGTGGTACCGATCCTCGGCCACGATTCTGCCCTCCTCGGCAAGCGGCGTTGACCTTTTTTCGGGAGGCTTGGGAGGAAGCGGCGCCTTGAGCGCCCTCGGTCTTGGTGGGAACAGCGAGGAACTCAATACTCACATCACTATTTTGCGAAGCCGCCAGGTCCTGGAAACGATCATTCGCGAGTTCGATCTTCTAAAGATATATAGGTCAAATACCATGGAAGATGCACTCGAGACCCTCAGCGGGAACATTGATATTGAAGTAACCGATGAAGGGGCCCTCGTTTTCGGGGTTATCGACCGTGATTCGGTTCGTGCCAGGGACATGGCTGTCGCCATGTTACGGGATCTTGGAAACATCACCAGTCTGGTGAGTACCCAAGCCGGCCAACGAAACCGCCGCTTTATCCATACACGCATCATGGCGGTTGAGGCAAACCTGGCAGAGGTCGAGCAGGCTTTCCAGGATTTTAGCACCAAGTTTGGAGTTTTCGAGTTGCCCAGTCAATTGGCGATTGTTATTGAGCAACTGGTGCAGTTGGAAGTCAGGTTGGCCGAGGCGGAGGTGGAATATAATGTCGCCGTGGCCAATGCCATGGATCGGCAGCCGGAGCTGGATTACCTACGCCTTCAACGCGATGAGCTGAGCGCCAAACTGGATGATTTGGCGGCAGGTAGGGGGAAAACCAGTTTTCTGTTCAATTTGGAGGAACTGCCGGATATATCGGTGCAATATGCCCGCTTAACACGAGAAATGACCGTATTCAGTGCGATCCTGGAATTCCTCTATCCCCAGTATGAACAAGCAGGTTTGCAGGAAGCCAAGGATGAACCGACTTACCACGTTCTCGACTACCCTCGTGTCCCCCAGGAAAAATTCAAACCTTTCCGCAGCCTGATCGTCCTTACGATAGGATTATTCAGTTTGATGTCATCGAGTTTCTGGGTCGTCGTCAAACCCCAGATAGGGGACCTGCTGAGGATCACCCAGGATGAGGTGGACGAGGCCTAGGTGGCTCGGAAAATCCGACTTAGCCTAGAGCCGGTCCTGTTTTTCGGTACCCAGGCGGCAGCCCTGGCTTCAACGGCGATTCATCCTCTCATGCCCCTCGTACTGATGGGGGGTATTATTGCAAGCCTGCTCTTGATACACTATCTGCAGGTGCTGGTTGTTTTGCTGGCTACAGTCGCTCTGTTAAAGGGTGCGCTGGAGACACAATTCCCTCTATTTGAGGCTATCGATTTTTCCGTGATGCTCAGCTTGTTGGTCCTCCTTGCGCTCTTGTGGCGGCTCACCGATCCCGAGATGCGCATCCATATCGGCCGCTATCGGAATATCATGGTAGCGTTTGTGGGTTGGGTGCTATGGATGATAATGGCCTCCATCTATGCGCCGCACCTGGAAGAGGCCCTTGTTAAAGATTTACGGTTTGCTTTTTTTACCACCATTTTATTTTTCGGGCCGTTAGTGCTCATCAAGACTCGGGAAGAAAGTAGGTTGGTACTCAAATTTTTCTTTGCTGTCGGCCTTCTGGGTGCGCTCTATTTATTTGGTTATTTGGCCGTGTCGGTTATCACCCGTCAATCTCTCTTGGGCCTGACACGGCTGACCATCCTGGAAGCAAATCCCATTGCTGCAGCCCGAGTGTTGTCAATCAGTGCAGCCATGGCCGCTGCCGTGATCATCACAAACAGGGGTAAGATACTACCGTGGAGCCTGCTCATGGTTGTCTTCCTCATTGCAGCGGTGTTCACTGGCTCCCGGGGGCCGGTGCTCAGTTTTGTGGCTGCCACCTTTTTGGTGGGTACTTTCTCCGGGCGAAAGGCCTTTCGCCGAGCCGTCTATTTAGGCTTTGGGCTACTTTTGGTGTCTATGGTGGTGCTCCTTCTTGCTCCCGAGGGGCTTATATTGAGGTATAGTGTCGGTTTCACTGATAAGATAGCCCAGACATACCAGGGGATTGGCGCGTTCAACACTGTTACCCACCGGATCCATTTGTGGGGCATGGCTCTCGCTCTATGGACGAAAGATCTACAGCATTTCCTATTTGGGGCGGGTTCAGCGAGCTATGGGATGTTGTTCCCCTGGAGAGACTTCAGATATCCCCATAACCTGCCGCTGGAGGTCTTGGCCGAATTCGGCCTCATCGGGCTGGCGGTGTTCAGTTTGCACCTTATATTTCTGGCGAAACAGATTATCCAGAAATTTCGATTGAGGATCGAATTGGAGGACCTTTTGTGGTTGGTTGCCGCCCTCACCATGGCCTTCGCTACGATGACCAGCGGCGATCTTAATGACAATCGCATGTTGTGGTTTTTCTTGGGTGGTCTGCTCGCCACCATAAACGTGGATCAACGTCCCCAGGGGAAATGGTAACCTCCTCCAGCCCATCGGAGGTAGGTGCCGTGATAAATCATGATCTATTCGCCGTGACCAATCTGGTCACGGTCCCCTTTCTGTTCGGAGTGGTGACCCTGCTCCGGCTGTTGGTCATGTTGGAGGTAGCGCGGTGGCTGTTACAAGCTGGTCCGCTGCCAGGCGCCAACCACTTAGCCGTAGGTCCGATAATATGACGATACCAAGACGAGCCGGTTATCCGCTAGCGCTGCGCCGTGATCCAGGGAAAAATGTGGTTTTTTATGGTTGTTAATCCCCTCGTTCATAAGTCCACCCTCCGTGGCGATCTGTTGATCACGATGATCAACGGGGTGAGCGTTCTCCTGGGCACTTTCCTGTTATACGGCCTTATTGCCCGGGGCATGGGTGTGGAGGTCCTGGGAGAATTTCTGCTGGTCCGCCGGACGGCCCTCACCCTTATGGGGCTGCTCCTTATGGGTATGAACCTCGGACTTCCCTATTATATCGGTAAGGAGGGCGACCAGGCCTATGCCGCTAATGCCCTGGTGGTCTACCTGCTTGTCACGGTTCCCCTGGCGGGTGCTTTGGCCGGGTTCCTGTACTTGGGCGGCTTGCCGGGCTTCCCCATCGTACTGGCTCCCGCCTTCTTCATTATGGCGGCGGGGTATGCGATGCAGTTTCTAGCCTACGGTCAGTTACGGGGACACCTGAATATGCTGGGTGCCAACTTGGTCCAGCTGTTGGGCATCGGACTGATCCCCCTGGGTGCCTTTATCTTATTCAATTCTGCTGGCATAGGTTCCATACTCATCGCTGCCGGCCTGGGGACCTTCTTTTTCTCAGGGGTGGTCTACCTTATGAAAATGGGTCGGGGTAACGCGTCCGTGGATCTTAAAAAAACGGGACGGCTCCTGGATTACGGTACCCGGCGGTTGCCAAGTTTTTTGGCTCACTTTGTCCTTTTAGGCGGTGTCCCCCTGCTCATCCTCAGCGATACGGGCCACGCTGAGATCGCCTATGTCAATGCGGGCATTAGCCTTATCCGCCTCTTCCTGGTGGTGGTGGGACCCTTGGGTATCGTCCTGCTTCCCCGGGTTTCCAGAGCGCTGACCGAGGGGAAACAAGCCCAAGTTGGACACGGTCTGGAGTTGCTTGCCAGGGGCGTGCTATTCGTGGGTGTGCCCTTGGCGCTCTATTTGAGCATGAACCACGTGGCCATCATGACGATCTGGTTGGGAGCTGAGGGTGCGGCAGGTGCCTGGATCCTGCAGATCATGGCCCTTGCGCTGCCCTTCTATCTGCTTATGGAAGTCCTGCGTTCCCCCATCGATGCCGCTTCAACCAGGGGATATAATTCCGTGATCTACGCGGCCGCCGCTCTGGTACTGCTGACCTGTTTCTATGGGCTGAAAACCGTGGGCCTGGCAAGCGTGACAGCCGGTGCCGTCAGTTTTGTTGCTGGGCAGATAGCGGCTTCGATGGCCGGTATCTACTATGCCAATAAGCTTTATCAAATCAGGATTATCTCCCTCCCCTTCGGGGCCACTATACTGGGTGTGGCGGCCCCTGCTTTTCTGGTTCTTCATACCCTCCGTGCCGCGGTTTCAGGGCCGGCGGCGCTACTGGTCGGAGGGGGCATTCTGGGAGGCGCTCTCAGCCTATATTTCTTTAAATCCCGGGCCGATTGGGTCGTCGGTGTTCGGTCCGTGGTACTGACCAGATGACAACGACCCGGGTGCGTGTCTTGATGGCTTCCACCGTCCATCGCTGGAACGATGTGAGGATTTACTATAAGGAGGCGTTGTCCCTTGCGAAGGTCGCGGACATTCATTTAGTCGCCGTTCAGGTTCCAGATCAGGGTGAGGTTCCCAACGGGGCGATTACCGTAGAGCTGCTGTCCAGTAGGGGCCGGCGACCGGGCATAGAAACATCAGCGCTTCTGAGGTTCAGGCGCCTGGGCCAAATGCTGAATATTGTCCTGCGGCGGAAGTATGATGTGTTTCATTTTCATGACCCCGAACTCATACCGGTAGGTTGGTTTGCGAAGTTGCGCGGTAAAAAAGTCATTTACGATATGCATGAAGACGCCCTTCATTTACTAGCCCGGCGGAGGTGGATGCCCCGACTGCTGGGACGATGGGTTGGTGTGATTATCAGGGGCTTCGAACTGCTTAGTCTATTGATCTTTGACCGATTCGTTCTTGCGGAGAAGGCTTATGCTGATGTTTTTAAGGCTAAGAAATGCTACACCGTATTAAATCATCCGCTCATTGACCAGCCGTTTGAACCTCGCAGGCGACACGATGGTGAATCCCTGCGAACAGTCTATGTAGGGTCACTCACCGGCGCGAGGGGTACAGAGGACATTCTAAGAGGCGTTCGCGATTTAAGCCGATCGGGCATGAATATCACGCTGGATCTCTATGGAGTAGTAGGCGAACAGGATATAGACGAGCTGATTCGTAGGCATGTTGGAGAAGAATGGCTCACTTTTCATGGGTGGATTCCAGGGGATACCATCGTAGGCGAGCTGCGCAAGTATCACATTGGCTTATCCCCTCTCAGAGACCACCGGGGGTACCGGGATATTTGGCCGACGAAAATCCTGGAATACATCGTGTCGGGCTTGGCGATTGTGGCTTCCCGTCTTCCCGGTACATCGCATCTGTTGAAAGATCTTGACTGTGCGGCATTCCATTCCCCTGGTGATGTCGAGGCGCTCAAAGAAACGCTGGTATCACTCGCTGATGAAGACAAGCGGATGACGATGGCAAGTAACGGGAACCGCCTGATCCAGCGATACAGCTGGGCTTCCCAGGAACAGGTTCTCCTCCAACTTTACTCAGGAATGCTCCATCAAGAGAACTGATGATCACCGTTAATAACTCGGTCATGGATGATGAGTAGGCGTGGAATGAATCCGTTCACCGACAGTGCGCACAGACATATCATTCTCCTGACCCGCCATGACCCACCCGGCAGGCAGCAATGCGTGTGACTAACGACTCAGGCTATCCTGAATGAATATCCTGATCATCACCCAATATTACCCGCCTGAGGTGGGAGCGGCTGCCGAGCGGATGGCCGGGATGGCCAGGTTTCTGGCGGAGCGAGTCCGTGTGACGGTCCTGGCCCCCATCCCTTCCTATCCCTGGGGGGTCATCTTCAAAGGCGATGACGAACGGTGGTCTTGGCATGAGACAGACGGCGTGACGGTCCTCCGCACCTATAAATACCCGAAACGACATACATTTTTGCTCCGTCTCATGGGAGAAATTCAATACACGCTCTTTACCCTTATCAGGGCCTTGCGCCTTCCCAAGCCGGACCTGGTGGTCATCACGTCCCCGTCATTTTTTCTTGGATTTGTCGGTCTTGTGCTGAAATTTATCAGAAAGGTCGACTATATCTTCGATGTCCGTGATCACTATCCCGATTCGGTACGGGACACGGGGGCTCTTGAAAGTCATTTCATATACCGCCGCTTGAAGGGGCTTGAACGGACATTTTACCGTCGGGCTCGGCTCGTGAGTATTGCTCACGAGGTTTGGCGAGGAGAGATTGAGGCGGCAGCCCGGCAGGTTGTGACCGTTCCAAACGGAGTTGACCTGGAAAGATTCAACAGCATACCGGGCCGCCAAGTGGGCCAACTCCCCCCCGATCGGCTGGATTTTCTGGAAAGCCATTTTATTGTTCTGTACCTGGGGAATATGGGAGAACTTCACGACCTGCTGACCTTTTTGCTGGTGGCGCAGCGGATCGAGGAGCATGATGTGACAGACATTCAATTTGTTTTCCTGGGTGCCGGTGCGCAGAAGGCCGATCTCATGGCCTGGGTTCAACAGGCCGGCGTTACCAACTGTCAATTCTGGGATCCGATCCCGGGCTATGGTGTGCCGGCTGTCATCAAACGCTCCCAGGTCGGTATTGTTGGGATGAGCCCGCATGTAAAGTCGATGATGGGTTGTGTGCCGGTGAAGGTGTATGAATACCTGGCAGGCAATCTTTACATTATTGGCTGTCTGCAGGGCGATTTGCCGGCGCATCTGACCGGGTGCAGCCAATTCTTCAATTTTCACAACCGTGATGTGGATGGCATGGTCTCAAGAATTCTTGCCCTTCGGCAGGCGGGGAAAAGAGGCAAAACACCCGAGGATTTACTCAAAAATATTTCCCGGACAAAGCATTATCAGGTCCTGTGGCAAGCGATTCAACCGGCAGTGACAGGGCGTGTATAGCCTGTTCCACGTCCGAGGGCCTTGGAGAAGGCGGCGATTCGTCCTAGCATGGCGGCCGGTATGAGATTTATACGTGAACGGCCAGCAGCATTGGCCAATGGGCCGTCATATTTTTGGTCGAGGACCGAAAGCTACTCAGCAACTGAAGGAGCCTGGAAATTTGGGTGCGATAATCGGTCAACCAGGACCGGATTCGGGGTAGAATAAAGTTGGGGCATAGCATCAAAAAAGATCGGGAAAGGGCGTTCCATAACCGTACGTTCTCAACCGGATCAAGGAAACGGGCCGCCAAGTTTTATTCAAGCCTCACAAGTAGCCGGGCTTTTTTAATGCACGAGTTGGGGCAGCGTGTGCCTGGTCAGGCTATACTCGAATTTGGTTGTGGTCCCGGAAGCCTATCGGTTGAATTGGCTGGCAAGGGTGCCCGGATGACGGGAATCGATCTATCGGAGATAGCCATTGAACAGGCCCGGAATAAGGCCGAGCGAGCACATGTCACAGACCGTAGCGCATTTCACGTCATGGATGCGGAGGAGTTGACCTTCCCTGAGGAATCCTTTGACCTGGTATGCGGTTCTGGGATTTTGCACCATCTCGATGTGGGGAGGGCACTGGGCGAAATACACCGAGTGCTTAAGATGGACGGGGTAGCCATTTTCATGGAACCCCTGGGGCATAACCCGTTTATCAATCTTTACCGCAAATTTACGCCGGGTTTAAGAACCGTGGATGAACACCCCTTACGCCAGGAGGACCTGCAGTTAATCGAGACGTGCTTCGCCTCCAGTGAATGGCACTATTTTCACCTGCTTTCCCTCTTGGCTATGCCGCTTCGTGGACTCCCGGGATTCAAGTACTTGATCAAGCAACTTGACAAAATTGACCGCATTGTCTTTACCCGGCTACCCCGGCTCAGGAAAGAAGCCTGGATCGTGGTCATGATTCTATCGAAACATAAGGAGGGACGCCGACTGAAGGATTGATCAGGGTTTATCTGTCAACTGTAATACGGGGTCTAATACCGATGTCCAGAAAATACTGGAATCTGATGATCGTTAGCCTGTTGGTCCTTGGTGACTTGGTGAGCTATCTGTTCGCGATCAAGTTCATATCCACCGGGATGCCGTCGGCGCTACAGAGCCACTGGTCACTGGGATTTGCCGGGACTATCGGCATCTTTATTGCACTTTTTGGGGGCTATGCCGCCGATGGCGCGGTTTCCAGGGTTGACGAAGCCGTCCATATTGCCCGCACGCTGCTTATCCTGACGATCGCAGTCATCCTGCTTGGTGCCGTCTTCGAGGTTCCCCTTCCCCTGGAGCCGCGAGGATTTCTCAAACTGGCACTTTTTTTTGGCGGCTTGAGCATCCTTTATCGTTGGTTGCTCCGCTCCCTGCAAAAGATTCTGTTTCATTATAACTTCGGCACCCGAAGGACTCTTATTGTCGGGGTAACCCAGCGGGCGGCGGACATATCGCGCCATATCACGACCCGGCCCAAACTGGGCTACGATCTGATAGGATTTATCGATGACGGGTCATCCCCCCCTGGTGGTCTGTCCCTCCAGCCATTGGTGGGCCACATGCGGGCCTTGCCGCGACTCATTCGGGAGCTGGGAGCAGACGAGGTCATCATCACCCTTGAGGAGCCCAAACATGAGTCACTCTTGCGGCTGATGTCAGATATAAACGGCGCCGCCATCGAGATAAAGGTCATGCCGGATATGTTTGAAGTGGTCACCGGCCTGGCCAGAACGGAGCAAGTTGTTGGTTTGCCTCTCATTCGGATCAATCCGGATATTCTCACCCCTTACCAGAAATTTGCCAAACGTACGGTTGATGTGGTGATCGCTGCCGTTGGCCTGCTTGTGATGGCGCCGCTTCTGCTGGTTGTGGGCCTTATTGTGCGATTGACCAGTTCCGGGCCGGCCCTCTTCGCACAAGAGCGTGTCGGCTATCGTGGCCGGCACTTTATGATCCACAAGATCCGTACCATGATGGAAGATGCGGAGGAGGCCACCGGACCGGTATGGGCCAAAGCCAACGATCCGCGCATTACTCCCCTTGGGCGCCTGCTCCGTCGTGCGCGCTTTGATGAACTGCCCCAGCTCTGGAATGTGCTCATTGGAGACATGAGCCTGGTGGGTCCCCGTCCCGAAAGGCTCCATTTTGTCGAGCAACTCAACAAGAAATTCCCTTACTACTATCGCCGATTGGCCGTCAGACCCGGGATTACCGGCTGGGCTCAAGTGAAGGGGAATTATGATTCCTCTCTCGAGGACATCCGGCGTAAATTAAAGGACGACTTCTTTTATATTGAAAATCTCTCGATCAGACTTGACCTGAAGATTCTGCTCATGACAGTGCGGGTCGTGCTCAGCGGTAAGGGGCACTGACCAACCGTTGCTACGCCGATGCCGTGCACCGATGTCAAACCTTCAAGTGGTCAGACACGGGGAGCGGACTGCGCGTGTCAATGCAGCCATACTCGACAGTGACTTAATCTAAGGAGATGGGCTCCCGATGATCCCTTTGCGATTCATACGCCAGAACCGGGAAGCGGTACGCCAAGGCCTGCTGGACAAGGGGATGGCCGGTGACGGGCTGGATGAGATCCTCGCCTTGGATGACCAGCTGCGGGAGCAGGTCACCCAGGTTGAATCTCTCAAGGCCCGGCGCAACCAGGTGAGCCAGGAGATTGGCCAACTGAAGCAGGAGGGCCGGCCGGCCGAGGCCCAGGTCGAGGCCATGGGGGCGGTCTCCCGGGAGATCAAGGCGCTGGACCAGGCGGTGCGTGCCCTTCAGAACAAGGTAGACCAACAGCTGCTGT
>CAZJBG010000097.1:5372-10152 GCA_964543925.1 uncultured bacterium | reverse complement strand
CACCCGGAGATCGCCACCCCTCTGGCCGCCGATTTCGCCTGGCCCCTTCCGGGAAAATTCTTCCGCCGCAAGCGGATCGTGGGCCGGCTGCTGTTCAACCGCCTGAGCTATCTTCTGGGCCGGGGCTTGCTCCCCTTCATCCCCGCGCCCCTCAGCCATGCCCTGGTGCGGTTCCTATCGGTCACCAGCGTGGTTAGAGGGCTCAGACGCCATGTGCAGGACCACTGGCCGCCGGTAGCTGGCATCGGAAAGCAACCCTCAGCTCCGGTATGACCGAGCCGGTAGCGGCCATCGACCTGGGTACCAACACCTGCCTGCTGCTGGTGGCCGCCAGGGACGGTGCTCAGCTGGTGCCGCTGGCCGAAGAGCTGCGGGTGGTGCGTCTTGGGGAGGGCGTGGATCGGACCGGCCGGCTGGCGGAGACGGCCATGAACCGGGCCGAGGAGGTATTCCGCGAGTACCGCCACATCATCCATTCCTTTAAGTGCCACCGGATACGGTGCGTAGCCACCAGTGCTTTCCGCGAGGCAACCAACCGGAATGAACTGGCTCGGCGTATCCGCGCCGCTACCGGCTACGACCTGACCGCCATCACCGGGCAGGAGGAAGCCCGGTGGGTACTCCGGGCGGTCCAGGAGGCCTTGCCCCAGGCGGAGGGCCGGCGGATCATCGTGGATGTGGGTGGCGGCAGCACCGAAATTATCATGGAAGACGGTGGCCAGCTGGGTGCGGTTGAAAGCCTGCCGTTAGGCAGCGTCCGGCTAACGGAGCGCTGGCTGCACAACGACCCACCGGCGCCCGAGGAACTGGCTGCCCTTCAGGCCGACATCGAGGGTGTCCTCGCCGGTCGCGCCATACAAAGGGACGTTGAGGCCATGGTCGGTGTGGGCGGCACCGCCACCACCTTCGTGGCCATGGACCTGCAGCTGAGCACCTACAACCATCGCCAGGTCCACGGGGCCCCCCTGGGCCGGGCAACCTTGGAGCATATCCTGGACCGCTGTGGAGCCTTGCCCTACGCCGAGCGGGTCAAACTGCCGGGGCTGCATCCCGGCCGCGCCGATATTATCCTCGCCGGTGGCCTGATCCTCAACGGCCTGATGGATCACTTTAACCGGCAGGATCTGATCGTGAGTGACCGGGGCCTGCGCTGGGGCGTGGTAGCGGACCTGCTCCCGGCCTAAGCATCTAGCTCACAATGCCCTCGGTCCGGACGATCAATTTTCCACGCGTCCTAGAGACGGCCGCCGGTTTATCGCCCATCGAAATCGCGAGCCATAAACTGCCGCGCATCCGCAGCGGATTGCTCCGGAACTTCGTGCATGGGCATGTGTCCAACCCCAGGATAGATCTTGAGTTCCCCATTCGGCAGGTCGTTCATGAAGTTGTGGCCGTGTTCCACGGGCAGCCAGGTGTCGGCTTCACCCCACAGCACCAGGGTGGGCGCCGACAGCGCCTGGAGGCGGTCCGTGTTGCCGAACGAGAATTGCGCGGTGCGTTCCAGGAAAGCTCGGCGGTTGCCGGCCCGCAAAGCTAACCGATAAAACTGGTCAACCAGCTCCGGAGTGATCTTCCGATCATCGCCATATACATCCTTCAACCCCCATTTGGTCATATACCGGGGCGTCATCACCCGAAACAGCTGGCGCACAACAGGCAGCTGCGCCAGACCGAAAACAATGGGCGTATCTGACGGCGGGTAAGCCACGGGGTCCATGAGGATCAGCCGGGTCACTTTTTCGGGGTGAGCCAGCGTGTATTCCCAGGAGATGAGCCCTCCCAGCGATGCCCCCACAAGCACGAATGCCGATAGTCCCAGGGTGTCCACCACCGCATCGACAAACGCCACATCGTTGGCTATGCGGTAATCGCGGTCGCGCCGCGGGCCGGTAAGGCCGTGGCCAGGGAGGTCGAACCTGATGATGCGGTAATGGCCGCTAAGCAGCATTGCCCAACGATCCCAATCATGGAGCGATCCAAAGATCCCGTGGATCAGCACCACGGGTGGCCCTTCCCCCTCGTCCCTGAGATGGACCTGTTCACCGCCCACTTCCACAAATTGAGATGGAGGCTGAGCATAGTCTTCCAGCAGGCGATCCAGCGGAATGTCGAACCGAACCTGGGTCCCCATAAGTAGCGCCAACAAGAGCAGATAAATCATGTGATCACCTCTCGTAAAAATAAGCCGCCAGATTCTTCGAAGAAAGGACCGTTATCAACGGGAATGACGCTCCGGTGATATGGGTGAGAGCAGCCCTTCATGATACCATAAACGTCAGTTGCTAGACAGTTCTTTCAAGCCAAGGGTCTTAGGTTGTACATTGGTACTACCACCGTTTGCGTCGCCTGTATATCGTCGGGGACGCAAGCTGGACAGAGGGCATACGAAGGGACCCTCCCATCAGAGCATATGGCGCGAACTTTTCCCCAGATCAAGCGATTCCTCCTGCTCCTGGCATGGTTTCCGGGTATCATGGTCATCTTCGCGGGCCAGGCGCCTTCGAGCAACTCTACGGCGAGGCAGTCTGAAAAACCGTCCATGACCCCTGCCATCACACTTGCCGGGGTGGAATTTACCAATCTGGACAACAGCGTTCTCCGAGGATCTGATTTAAGCGGCCAGATCGTCTTACTCGACTTTTGGGCCGTCTGGTGCGGCCCCTGCCTCAAAGCTTTTCCCGACCTGATCAAACTCAACCGTGATCTGGCAGACCAGAACTTTGCGGTGGTCAGCATTGCGTCCTATTCGGGTACCGCCCAGGATGTGCGCAAGGTCGTGGATCAATACGCGATTGACTACCGGGTGATTATGGGCGATCCGGAACTTGTGGAGCAGTTCGGGGTCATTGGCTTTCCCACCTATTTCCTCATGGGACCCGACGGGAACATGGTTAAAAAGTACGTCGGTGAGGTGGTTGGTCTGTATGACCGGGTTATAAGCGACGTTCGAGCCATTCAGAGCGAACTGAGCGTAACAGTTGGTGCGGCCACCAGCCCGGAAGGAGGTCATTGATGGTCTGGCGAAAATTTATGGGACTTGCAGGATTGGTTATGGTCGTGGTCATCACCGCGGAATGCAGCCGTGGAAAGGGGCCGGCTCCCGGCGATCTTTCGGCCGAGGGCCGGAAGGTCGTCGACTATCTTTTCAAGGACTGGCAGCAGCAATTCCGTTCCACGACCATCCCTCAAGCCATGGGTAACCTGGGGATGAAACCGGATGACGCCTTCCGCATCCAGGTCATCGACTACCTCAGGGCCAACCTTGATCAGGCCAGTAATCTCAGGTCCTGGGGACCCAACAACTATCTCCTGACCCATGATGAGAAGCTGATCGCCAAATTCCTGCTCAACACCTACCGGGATGAAAACCGTCTTCCCAGCCGCCGGGAAATCAGCAGAAGGGTGAATGTCCCCGAGAGGGAGGTTGCCGATCGAATGGCCTTTATGGCCCAGGCCGGTTTTCTTGACGCTACCCAGGATCAAGGGTTAGGTTACGCTCTGGCGGAAGGGGCCGGCCGGTGGGGTGGCCCTCTGCGACATAATTTCCACACGGTTCATGTCGAGGGCGAACCGGTCTTCGATGTATGGTGAGCGGTTGACTTTCTGCTGTTGGTCAACAGCGCACAGTACGCCGGCAAAACCATCAAGATCGAAGATTCCTGCGCCCACGGCTCCGACCGCATTTCCATCGCGATCAGCAATGGTGTGATCACCGAGCAAGACCCCGAGACGGTCTTCGTCCAACGGGGGGGTGGGTGAATTGTCGATAATCTCTTCAGTTCTGAAGAGCACCTCAACGAATGGCTAGATCAGAATCCGGCATACAGGGACATTCAACACCTGTCGATTACTGATTTTCTGGCGCAGATGCAGTAGCCGTTTGCAGGGCAAGCCCTCACCTGCTTAAACCTCGCAGTCGACGCCCCGGGCCTCACTGACGACTGGGCGGATGAACGCCGCCAGCCTCATCCCGCAGCTTCCACATGACAATGTGCCTGGTCACGAGACCGGTTCCTCCACGGTAAAAATAAAATTGTTCACATAGATCCCCGAACCTCGGTTCTGATGGAGGGCCACATCGAAACGCTCAACAGGATGGCGTTTGCCCCCCAGGAAATAAGTCCCCCGATAACCCAACCCCTCCAGGTAGTCAAAAACGTCTCGGACCGAATCGGACCTGCGGTGCCGCTGCTCGGCTTCAAACAGGAGCATGGGGGCCTGGCTCTTCAGGAGTTTTTCGCCGCCCCTAAATACCTCCAATTCGTGGCCTTCCACATCGCACTTGATAAGGTCGATTCGCACGTCCGGGCGAGGGCCGAAGTAGTCGTCCAGGGTCGTCAGTGAGACGGTGGCAGCATGCGTCTCGCCCCGGTGGAGGTCCGCTTCCAGGGTAGCCCCCGGTGAAGGACCGCCACCGGGCACGGTGAGCAACCCCTCCCCCGCAACTGAAGAGAGGGCCAGCTGTTCCACCACCACCTGGGGAAGTCCCAGCTGCTTGAGGTACTGAGCCAGGGCCGGTTGGGGCTCAAAGGCAAACACCTGTCCCTGAGCCCCGACACGCTTGTGCATCCAGTAGGTGTAGGCCCCCTTGTGGGCGCCGATGTCCACGGCGCATTGGCCGGAGGACAGGTTGGCCAGCAGGAAGCGGATTTCAGCGGGGTCCACCCACCAGCGATAGCGCCAGGCGCGGTAGATCAGCCGCAGACGGTCAGGGAAGTTCAGCGGTTACCCGAGCGCAATTTATTGGGTCAAATTGAAGTATGGATTCTCGATGATGCCG
>CAZJBG010000097.1:0-5362 GCA_964543925.1 uncultured bacterium | reverse complement strand
TGCCGAAGGCACCAACAGGCCCGGCTCGTCAGGCTTGGGCCCTTTTCACGCCATGATCGACATAGGCGTACAGAGCGGCGACCCCTTCCCGGTAATCCGGGCTATGGGTGAGACGCTGCATGATTTCCACCGATTCTACCGTCTCCGTCAGCAGGCCGGCGGCCTTCACCGTGTCCCGGTTAACACCCAGCCCCTCGGCAAACCGCAGCCAGAGTTCGGGGTGGTTGTCATCGCCCCGTTCCTCTTCGATGAGATTTTCCAGCAGCATTTGCCTGACCGCCAGGACATCGCAGTGGGAATGGACGGCGCTCACATAGGTGGGAAAGGCCGCCACATGAGCGTAATACTGTTTGGCGTATTCGGCCAGCGCCCCTTGGCTCAGTTCACCGGAATTCCACCGTTGGTAGAAGGGGTGTTTGAGCAGTCCAAAGCGATCGATAGTCGCATCCATTGCCGCGATGAAGGGGTGGCTTGCAATTATAGGGTTGCTCATAGGTGTCGCTCTCCTCTTTTTGTCAGGTCTACCTTAATATCTTACCCAGCTGCCGGGTCAGCCTCCATCATGCCAAACGGAATGCCCTCCGCGTCCTCGCAATAAGCATGGTAACCCACACCGGGAATGGCATTTTTAGGCGACACCAACCTTCCGCCGGCAGCCTTGACCTTTTCGATGAACTCATCCACCGATGGAACGTCAATGGTGTTCACCGTGGGGGCACCTCCACCCGCCATGATGGCACCGTCAATCCCCGGATCGCCATCCTCCCCGGTGGAAATCAGCCAGTAATCAAAGGGACCTTCCCACTTGGTGATGGTCCAGCCAAAAACTTTCGTGTAGAACTCCACGGCCCGCTGGGCATCGGTGGCATTGATCTCAAAATGAATGACTCTCGGCATGTCAATCCCTCCCTATCTGATGATCGCGCTGCCTGAAGCAACATCAGCCCGGTTGGTCAGCCAACATGGTGTCGCACCGGAGTAATTTATGCTGATTACCCCCGCTAAAGCCAGCCCATCCCGGCCTCACTCGGGCGGCTAGAAGAACCCTGGAGTTCGCCACCGCAGGCCCAGCTCGCTGCTGTAGCCCACGGACTGGTCCTTGACCCGGCCCTGGTGATCGATGACATAGTATGTAGGGGTAGCTTCAATATGGTAGTCCTGGACAATCCGCCGGTCGCCCAACAGGACCGGCATGGTGAGCTGGTGCCGGTCGGCAAATTCCCGAACCGAAGCCGCGCCGCCGTAGCTGATGGCCACCAGGTAGATGGCCAGGTCCGCCTCGCTGCGGGCTTGGCGCAAATCCTCCAGATTGTGAACGCTCAGGTTGCACACGCCGCACCAGGGAGCAAAAAAATAGAGCAGCACCGGCACGCCCCGGACCTGATCGAGGCTGTAGGTAGAGCCATCCAGGGCGGTCAGCTCGAAGGCGGGAGCCTGAACCCTGGCGCCTCCGGGGAGCAGGTGGCGGGTCTGCCACGCGGTGATGCCCCAGAAGATGGCCAGCACAATGACGCCGTCCAGCAGCAGGGACGACCACCACCGGGCACGGAGCTGGCGGTAGAGGGGAACTACTGACAATACAACAACAACCAGAGGTGCAAATCAGTTATGGTACTATCGAATAATCACGCGCAGCTCTTTGCCCAGGGCCGCCGCAACTTTCTCAAGAGTGGACAGGCGGATATCCTGAGCATGGTTTTCTATCCGTGAAATGGCCGATTTTTTCGTATGGATCCTGGCAGCCAGTTCCTCCTGGGTCAAACCGGCCGTTTGACGGGCTTGCCGAAGCAGTACACCGATTTTGAAGTCCGCGTAACCTTCATCGTAATGATCCGCAAATTGGGGGTCACGGGCCTTACGTTTCTCGACGTATTTCCTTAAGTCACTCATCTTATTTTCTTTCTATAAAGTCTCGCTTACGGTGTACCGCCGTAGTGAGATGTCGTTTCGGTGTCTTCCGGGTTTTCTTCGCGAAGGCATGTACCAGGACAAGTCGTTGGGTACCATCCATAAAACCAAGCAGCCGAAACTCTTCGCCACCGAATTCAATCCGAACTTCCCAAAGATCATCCGTTCCCTCCAGTTTTCTTAGAAATTTTGCTGGTACCTTTCCGAGTTCTTCGACAATCTGTAGGACCCATGTCACCTTCTGCGCCTGTTTTCCCGCCAAACTATCAAGGAACTCCTCCACAGGTACTTTTCCTGTGGGGGTACTATAAAAAACGATCTCCCTCATGTAGTGCAGATAAAGTTAACACATGTGTTAACTTCGGGCAAACAGTTTCCCCTACTCTCCCAGCACCCTCAGCACCTGCTGCGCCACCAGCCGGTTTCCCGCAGGGCTCAGATGGACCGAATCATAGGTCAGAATCCCGCTCTCATCGTTGGCTGGGTTATGATCCTGTAGATAGGTGATGAAGGCCTGGCGCAGGTCCACCAACGATGCCCCCGTTTCGCCGGCCACCTGGCGGCTGATGGCGGCGTAGTCCTCCAACATGGGGTCCAGGGCATTGGTACCGTCATGCCGCTCGCCGATCACCGTGGGTGTGCAGAGAAACACCCGGACGCCGGCCCCTTGAAGGTTGCCGATAATCTCCTTCAAGCCGGCTTTGTAGACCTCTACCGGCGTGCCCCCGATGGGCTCGAGGGAATGCCACACATCGTTGATGCCGATGTAGATGAAAACCATGGTGGGGTGCAGGTCCAGGACATCCCGCTGCAGGCGTGCCTGAAGGTCGGGCACCTTGTTGCCGCTGATACCGGCTCCGATGATCTCAAGACCGAGCGCCGGGTGTCTGGCCGTCAGGCTATCGCGAACGATGGAAACGTATCCGCCGGGGTCATTTCCCAGAGCCGTAATGGAATCGCCCAGGAAGATGATCCGGTCCCCCTCCCTGAGGATGGACCGGCTGCAGCCGGTCAGGACCAGCGCCCCAATGGCCAGGGCGGTCCAGCGGGCGGAGCGAAAAAATGTCATGGCAGTGCCCTCCTCAAGGCGTGAGTGTTGCGATTAAGTTACGTTCAACCTGGAGACATTAGCCATAGGGGCAGGCGGAAGGATGGTGACCGTCCGCAGCTCGCCGGTTCGCGTGGTTCCCTCCACATCCTGACAAATTTTCTAACTAAATTCCACTGCATGACTTTTGCCGGTTCCCAGCCACCTTAGCTCAGTTGGTAGAGCAGCTGATTCGTAATTAGCAGGTCCGCGGTTCGACTCCGCGAGGTGGCTCAACGGCTCCATCACCGCCTTACATGACCATGACGACCGCCGACATACTGCGCCAGCGCCTCACCGAAGGGTTGGCGCCCCTCCATTTGGAACTACAGGACGATTCCCATTTGCATGCCGGTCACGCCGAAGCCACAGCCCAGGGCGGCAGCCATTTCACTGCCCTCATCGTCTCGGCCAAATTCGAGGGCCAATCCCTGGTCCAGCGGCATCGTATGGTCTACGCCGCCGTGGGCGATCTCATGAAGGGCCGGGTCCACGCCCTTTCCATGCGGACCCTGACGCCGGACGAGTGGCGGCAGGAAGTTTCCACCCCAAGAAAAACCTAAGGAGTTCTATCATCATGAAACCTTTCGTGACGACTGTCTTTCTTATGGGCGCTGCCCTCTGGCTGACATCCTGCGATGGGGGCCGCAACCGTGCCGCTGACGACCTCCACGCACTTTTCGATGAGGACTGGGAATGGACGCTCCAGGAATATCCCGAGTTCGCCACCTACCTGGGGGATGATCGCTACAACGACCGGCTCGACGACCTGAGCCTGGCAGCCGTGGAGCGGCAGCAGCACTACGCCCAAGAGACCCTGGAACGCCTCCAGGCCGTGGATCGCG
The DNA here is from genome assembly GCA_964543925.1 of uncultured bacterium. GTDB lineage: Bacteria > Fidelibacterota > Marinisomatia > SCGC-AAA003-L08 > TS1B11 > JADFNF01. Next base: position 1,522 of record CAZJBG010000097.1, on the reverse strand, counting down.
ACGCCCTCACTCCCGAAGATCAACTCAACTTCGACCTCTTCCTGGGTGATCTGGAAACAGCACTTGAAGGCTACACCTATAAGGCCCACCTTATGCCGGTCAACCAGATGGATGGAGCCCAGATTGGGCTGCCCACCTTGCCGGCCCTCACCAAGTTCCGCCATCTGAAGGACTACCGGGACTACCTGCTACGCCTGGAGGAGGTCCCCCGCCAGCTGGCGCAGATCACCGCGCGCCTCCAGCGGGGCATGGACGAAGGCTGGGTCATGCCCAGGGTGCCGCTGCGCAGCGTCCCCGATCAGATCAAGGCCCAGTTCGACATCAAGCTGGAAAACAGCCCCTTCTACCGGCCCTTTACCAAGTTCCCCCTGCCGGTAAGCGCGACAGATCAGGCGAGCCTGATTCGGGAAGCGACCCAGACCATCACCGACCAGGTCCTGCCCGCCTTTGAGCGGTTCCACCAGTTCTTCACCGAAACCTACCTCCCGGCTGCCCGGGATGACGTGGGCGTCTGGGCCCTGCCTGGGGGCGAGGCCTACTACGCTCACCGGGTGCGCACCATCACCACCACCGATCTGACCCCCGATGAAATCCACGCCATCGGCCTATCCGAAGTGCAACGGATTCGCGGCGAAATGGACCGGGTCATTGCCGAGGCGGGCTTTGCAGGGGATTTCGACGGCTTCACCCGTTTCCTGCGCACCGATCCCCAATTCTACTACACCGATCCCGAGGAACTTCTTCGAGGCTACCGGGACATCTGCAAGCGTATCGATCCCCAGCTCACCCAGCTCTTCGGGCATCTGCCGCGCATGCCCTACGGCGTCGAGGAAATCCCCGACTACGAGGCCCCGGCCTCCACCACGGCCTACTACCGGCGACCGGCGGCGGACGGCTCCCGCCCCGGCATCTTTTACGCCAATACCTACCGCCTGGAAACCCGGCCCAAATATGAGATGGAGGCCCTTACCATCCACGAGGCCGTGCCGGGCCACCACCTGCAGATCGCCATCGCCCAGGAGCTGGGGGAGCTGCCCAACTTCCGCAAGTACGGCGGATACACCGCCTTCGTGGAGGGCTGGGGACTCTATGCCGAAAGCCTGGGTGAGCAGCTCGGTTTTTACCAGAATCCCTACACCAAGTTCGGCCAGCTCTCCTACGAGATGTGGCGGGCCGTGCGCCTCGTGGTGGACACCGGCCTGCACCACAAAAAATGGACCCGCCAGCAGGCCATCGATTTCTTCGAGGCCAACACCGGTCTCACCGAGCACAACATCATTGCCGAGGTGGACCGCTACATCGTCTGGCCCGGTCAGGCCCTGGCCTACAAGTTAGGTGAGCTGAAGATCAGGCAGCTGCGGACCAAGGCCAGGGAGGCGCTGGGTGAGCGGTTCGATATCCGGGAATTCCATGACGTGATCCTGGGCCGGGGCGCCCTGCCGTTGAGCATCCTGGAGGAGGGGGTCATGGGTTGGATCGGTGAGGAGCAATCTCGGTAAACTTACCGGTCCAGTAAGACATT
>CAZJBG010000096.1:6913-10293 GCA_964543925.1 uncultured bacterium | reverse complement strand
CCCGGGTCGATGACCTGCAGGTGGAACCGCTGGCCTACGCGGGCACCTTCGACGGTTTCAGCATCCGGCACTAGGGCCACGGCCAGCCGTCAGCCTTCAGCGATCAGCCCCGCAGCACGCCCTGCGGCACCGCCTGCCAGGCTCACCGTGGCGGGCCTCCCCGTGCCGTTTACGGCCAGGGCTACGCCGAGGCCTGCCACTGCTACTGCTACTTCTTCCGTCCGGTCAGTACTCGAAGGCGCTGCCGCCCACAAACTCCCGCAGGATCGAGGTTTGGGGGATGGGCTGGTCGTCTATATCGGTGACGAAGGAGAGGAAGGTCAGGAGCCGGCGGGCCTCGGCGTAGGTCTCGCTGGTCGATGGGACGGCCCTCAGCACCTCCACCGCCCGAACGCGCAGGGCGCCCAACTCGTAAATCAGGGAGGAGTTGAACATGAAGTCGGCCTCCTCCTGGTAGGCGAAAATATGGCGCTGTTCGCCGCGGCGCACCCCCGGCCACCGGAGGAGGGTCTCCTCGGCGCTATAGCCCCGGAACTGGGTATCACGCACCAGTCGCCTCAGCAGTCGGTTGTCGGAAGATGAGACCCGGTGCTCGTTGTCCACATTGAGCTGGGTAATGGCGCTGACGTAGAGCCGCTGGATCGACCCGGCGCCCAGTTCCTGGGGAAAGATGGGATTGAGGCCGTGGATCCCCTCGACAAATAGAAAGGCGTCGGGATGCAGGCGCAGGCGCTCAGCCGTGTCGCGACCTTGCCCGCGCCGGAAGGAATATTGCCGTTGGGCAATCGATTCCCCCTTCAGGAGCGCCCGGATGGCGCCGATGAGCCGGGGGGTGTCCACGGCTGCCAGGGCCTCGAAGTCCAGTGTGCCGTCGGGCTCAGGGTGCATGGCCGCCTGGTCGATGAAGTAATCGTCCATGGAGAGGGCCAGGGTGCTGTAGCCGTTGACCTTGAGCTGGATCGCCAGCCGCTTGGTGGCGGTGGTCTTTCCCGATGAGGATGGACCGGAGACGAAGACAACCCTTTGGGACGGGAAGCGGGCGCAGATGCCGTCGGCGATGCGGGCGAGGGTTTTTTCATGGAGCGCTTCGGCCACCCAGATCAACTCCCGCTGCTGCCCGGCCTCCAGACGCTCGTTGAGTTGGCACAGGTTGTTCACGTGGAGCACCCGGCCCCACTCTTCCCGTTGCCGGATCACCTGGTAGAGTTTGGGGCTGTCGGTCATGGGGGGGACCGCATGGGGCGGCAGGGGGCTGGGAAACCTCAGGAGGAAGCCGTGGTCGTAGGCATCCAGGCTGAAGTTTTGAAGGCGGCTTAAATCGGTGGTCATGGGCTCGAAGCGATAGTCCAGATAGGGGCCGAAGCGGGCCGCCGGTACCTCCGTTCCCCCCAGGCGTTGGAGAATCTCCAACTTGTCGCCCCGGTGTCGCTCCTCGAATCGCTTCTGTAGGGTGGACCTTTCGATCTTCAGGATTTCCAGGGGTGTATCGCCGGCCACATAGGAGCCGAGCTGGGCGGTGAGACGCTCCAGCACCCCGCTACCGGCGGTTTGATCGGCGCCGAAATGGCAGTAGTAGCCGCCGACGAAGGAATGTTCAATGTAAAAATCGCGTTCCGGGAATAGCGCTTCTACGGCAGCGGCCAGGAGGAATCCCAGGGAGGCGTGCACGGCGCTGGGATGTTGACTCTGGTGATAGGGCGGACTCATTTCAAGGTGCGAAAATTACAGGCATACCGGCCGCCAGCCTTGATATTTCCGGCTGGGGATGCCCGGTGACGGTAGGGTCCCCTGGGGCACGGCATCCGGCAGGCCGATGATTCGGATAGTTCCCTACGACCGGGAGGGATTAACTTAACCACCCAAATTCCCCAGGACTGGCAGTGCAGAGCCTTATCAGACAAAGCATCAACCGAGGATATCGCGGCTTCCCCACCCGTTTCCTCATGCGGCTCTCCACAGTCGAGGGCGGCTTCTCAGAGATCCACCAGATTCTTACGGCCGGTCTTTTTCTGACGATTCTGGCCCTCTCGCTGGGCGCTCAGCCGTGGCATCTGGGCTTCCTGGCGGCTATTCCGCATCTAACCCAGATCTTCCAGCTCATCGGCGCTTACCTGGTGGAAGCCACCGGCGAGCGGAAAGTGATCGCCGTGCTCACTGCCGCGGCCTCACGGCTGGTGTGGCTGGGAATTCCCTTTCTCTATTTTATCGATGACCCCTCCCGGGCCATCCTGTGGCTGCTTGGCCTGCTGATCCTGGCTTCCAGCCTGGAACTGATGTCCGGTAACGCCTGGACGACCTGGATGGCCGACCTGATTCCCAGGTCCCTGCGCGGTCGCTATTTCGGCTACCGTCACGGTGCGCTGGCGGCGGTGACGATCACGGTCACCTTGATCGGTGGTCTGTGGTTGCAGTGGGGCGGCCAGCGCCTGGGGATGCCCACCTCGCTGACGGTGATCCTGCTCGCAGCCGTCACGGCCGGTATGGTGGGGATCGTCCTGCTGGTGCGGCAGCCGGATATCCGCCGGCCCCAGGAGCGGAAAGCGCCTCATGTGAGACAACTTCTGCTCAGCCCCATGCGGAATGTTCAGTTCCGGCGGGCGTTGGAGTTCTTTCTTGTGTGGAACATGGCCGTGGGCTTTTCAGCCGCGTTCTTCAATGTTCACATGGTGCAGCAGTTGCAGATGTCCTATGTCACGATGAGCATTTTCCAATCCATCAAGCCGTTGGTGGCCATATTCCTGTTCAGGTGGTGGGGGAAGATCATCGACCAGTTTCAAATCCGTTCGGTCCTGCTGCTATCGGGGCTGCTGGTCATGACCCTGCCCTTCATGTGGCTGTTCCCGGTGAAGGGCCAGATCGGTTGGCTGTGGGTGATTGCCACGCTCAGCGGTCTGGGCTGGACCGGCTTCAACCTGTCGGCCTATACCTTTCCCATGCAGCTGAGCCCCACCATCGGGCGGTCCTACTACCTGGCCTATTTCTCCATCATCAGTGGGCTCGGCTTTGTGGGCAGCTCCATCCTGGGGGGAGCGGTGGCGCAGCGCCTGACCGATTGGGAGTTGATCGTCGGGGATCATACATTTATGGCGCACCATTTTCTGTTTGTCATGAGCGGACTTGGGCGTGGGGTGGCCTTGCTACTGCTCCTCAGGCTGAGGGAAATACACGCTCCGGGGACTTTGGCTCTGATCACCAGGATCGGTACCGGCGTGTGGCGCACCGCCTCCCTGGGCCGTCCATTCCCCCGTTGGATCAGGCGCACGCCGGGGAACGCCGCGACGCCCGGCTAGACCGTTACCTGACCCCTACTCTCCATCGAGGGCCGCCAGCATGACCGCGGCATCGGTGGTGGGCCGCCGGCAGGCGTAATTGCTGCAGAC
>CAZJBG010000096.1:0-6903 GCA_964543925.1 uncultured bacterium | reverse complement strand
GCGGTGGCCTGGCCGTCGAGGCTGACCTGGGTCTTGATGAAGGGCGCCAGGCGAACGATGTCGGCCTCCCCCTTTCCCATGGGGTGGAAGATGACCACGATATTGGGGTGGTAGGCCCGGCGGAGAGCGGCGAGCATGTTTTCGGTATCGGCGCTCCCCGGTTTCCCGGCAATGACCACTTCGTAGGCGGGCCCCACGCCAAAATCCACGGCGCTGAGCAGCTGGGCAAAGCCGGTCGGAGATTGGTGAACCAGGCCGGAAAATGCCCTGCCCAGGGCGGCGGCCTGTTGCTCAAGAGCGGGGTTGACGGTCATGCGCCCCAACCGGAGCAGATTCATGGCCGCCACCGAGTTACCCGATGGGATAGCCCCATCGTAGATGTCTTTATTGCGCACCAGCAGGGCCTCACCATCGTCGGCGGTGAGGAAGAAACCACCCCCCTGTTCGTCCCAGAACTGGTCCAGCATGATGCTGTTAAGCGCCAGGGCCGTTTCGAGATAGGTGGTCTTGAAGGTGGCCTCGTAGAGTTCCAGCAGGCCCCAAGTCATGAAGGCATAGTCGTCCAGGTGGCCGGTGATGCCGGCCTGCCCGTTGCGGTAGCGGTGCAGGACCCGTCCACGGTCATCCCGGAGGGTGTCAAGGATGAAGGCGGCGGCCTTTTCGGCGGCGGCAATGTAGTCTGGCCGGCCCAAGGCCTGACCGGCCCGGGCCAGAGCGGCAATCATGAGGCCGTTCCAGTCGGTGAGGACCTTGTCATCCTTGCCGGGGTGCACCCGTTTCTCGCGGGCAGTAAACAGCTGCTCCCGCAGATCATCCCAGCGCTGTTGCTCCTTTTCCCCCAGGGGCGCTGTCAGGTGCAGGATATTGCTTCCCGTAGCCTGTCCAGCCGCTTCATCGCGGTAGTTGCCGCCGGGCAGAGCGTTCAGGGACGCCATGACGAAGTCGGCATCATTGGGGGACAGAATCTGACGAATCTGTTCGTCGGACCACAGGTAAAATTTGCCCTCTTCCCCCTCACTGTCGGCATCCTCGGCGGAATAGAAGCCCCCTTCGCTGGAAGTCATGTCCCTTAAAACATAGGTAAAGATTTCATCCACCGTTCGGGCGTAGCCGGCCTTTCCGGTGGCCTGATAGGCGGCGGTATAGGCCAGGGCCAGCATGGCCTGATCGTAGAGCATTTTCTCGAAATGGGGCACCAGCCATTTTTCATCGGTGGAGTAGCGGTGGAAGCCGAACCCCACGTGATCGTAGATGCCCCCCAGGCGCATGGCCGTCAGGGTCTTTTCCACCATCTCCAGGGTGGCCGGATCGTTGCTGCGGTGCCAGCTGCGCAGGAGAAAGAGCAATTGATGCGGCGTGGGAAACTTGGGCCGGGCGCCGAATCCGCCATGCCGGGCATCGAAGCGGTTGCGAGCCTGCACCAGGGCCGCCGATAGTACCGCCTGATCCAGGTCGTTGCCGCCGGTGGACCCCTGTGAGCTGTTCAACGCCTCCACCACCGACTGGGCGGCCTGCTCGATGCGGTCCGGTTCATTCAGCCACACCTCCCGCAGCCGGGGCAGGATCTCGACCATGCCGGAGCGGCCGTAGCGACTCTCTTTGGGGATGTAGGTGGCGGCGAAGAAAGGCCGCTTATCGGGCGTCATCACGATGGTCAGGGGCCAGCCGCCGGAGCCGGTCATCATCTGGCAGACGGTCATGTAAATGCTGTCGATGTCGGGGCGCTCTTCCCGGTCCACCTTGATGGCGATGAAGCCGTCGTTCATCAGGCGGGCGACCTCCGGGTCCTCGAAGGATTCGTGTTCCATGACATGACACCAATGGCAGGTGGAGTAACCGATGGAGAGGAAAATCGGCTTGTTTTCCCGGCGGGCAGCTTCGAAGGCCTCCGCGCCCCAAGGATACCAGTCCACCGGGTTATCGGCATGCTGTAACAGGTAGGGACTCTGCTCGTTGCCGAGGCGGTTTTGGTGGGCATTCTCGCCTGCCTGGGTGGTGGTCATGTTGGGGCCTTCGTGTGCGCGCCTGGGTGATTCCTCGCGCTGGGCGCAACCAAAGCTAAACAGGAACAGTGTGAGAAACAGGCCCTTTGGCAGGTACCCTTTCATGATGATGGCCTCCGATGTCGTGGGTGCTCGGTCAAAATTTGCCCTTCAGCTTTTGCAAGGTCCGCCGGTCCTTCTTGGTGGGCCGTCCCGTCCCGGGTTGCGCCCGGTGGAAGGCGCTGTCCGCGATGCGCCGGAGCTTGAGCCGCTCGATTTCCTCTGGGGACGTGGTATCTTCGTACAATCGGCTGGCGATTTCCGCCGATGCCCGGCGCTCCGACAGGCCGGTTACGCGTACCTGTTGCCGGTAAGCCGGGCGGGTGATCTGCAGTTCGTCCCCTATTTTCACCATGCGGCTCGGTTTCACGGACCGCCCATTGAGTTTGACTTTGCCGGCCTGACAGGCCGCCGTGGCGCTGCTGCGGGTCTTGTGAAACCGCGCCGCCCAGAGCCACTTATCGATTCTTACGTCCGGCATCGCACGACGTTCCATACTTTATGGCCAGCCTGACGAATCAACGTGCCACCATTCCCCGTTACCAGCGATAACCGAAGAACAGGCCGCCCTGGAGGAAGGTCCCCGGCGCTCCGGCAGCGGTTGCGTTGGATATCTGCAGGGCCTGGATGCCGATACCGACCTTAAGGCCCATTTGGGACGGGCCGCCTTTAATGATCAATGCCATGCCGCCGGTGAGTCCCGGACTGGTTCGACGTGAGCTGGGCAGCCCGACGGCGTAGAGACCGGCCCCCAGGGTGAGACCCAGGGGGCCGAGGGCAGGCGCAAGGCTCAGGGCGGTCCCTTTGATCACGTAGGGGGGATTGAAGATGGGGCGCTCCCCCGGGAGGCTGACCTGGATGAATTCCAGGCCGAAATGGAACGGCACGGGCCCCAGTTCGAAGGCTTCGATGCGCACCGCCACACTGAAGGCAAGGGCCGGTTTGTGGGTGTCAGCCAGGTCCCCGCCCAAAGGAAGGAGCGCTCCCAGTTGGGGGGTCATTCCGTTGCCGAGCCGCCGGGCCCAGAGGCGAATGATTTCCCGCAGGGTGAGGGGAACAGGCTTACCTGCATCCACCTCCCAGGCGGCCATTTGGGCCATCATCGCCCGGAGGTGGTCCCATTCGGCATGCAGGGCCTGCAGGTAGGGATGCTGACGGGCCAACAGTTTGGCTGTGGTGGCCGTGGCCTCCCGATAAAGGGAGTCGGCGGCCCCATAGTTTCCCCGGCGCATGCGGACCTGTGCGAGGTTCCGGGCCGTGGTGACGCGGCGCAGATCGTCGGGTGGGAATTGCTCGGCCACCTGCAGGGCCTGCAGGAAATGGTTCTCCGCCTGGCTAAGGGCGTCCACTTCCAAGGCCCGGTTACCCCGGTCGATCAGTTGTTCCCATAAGGTCTGCTGGGCCAGGGCGAAACCGGGCATCAGCACCAGGACCAAGAGCCAGCCCCCAGCGCGTGGCAGGCCCCGACCACATGCTGCCTGCAGTCGGGGCAGGCGGTAAACGCGACGACTGTTCGGCCCCGGGGCAGATGATCTGCGACCTGGGTTGTTATGGATAATGAGTGAACCCCCTCGGTTGGTTACCAGCTATAAGTTCGCACCGAATCCCGCCGGAAGATAGGGGTGTCCAATTTTCAGGGGATTGTTCCGGCCGATCCATCCTTGACAGGCGGGGCAGCATAAAAGGTTTCATTGTAAGTCGGTAGTAGCCATTTTACCTGATCTGGCTTAAATTTTAGACTTGTGGTACGGGTTCCAAATAGTTAGAACTACAGACTGCGCTCATGAAGATGTGAGGGTTCAGTTTCAACGACTGTATGGTAAAGAAGTTAGAGAGGAACAGTTGTGAAAGCCATCATACGCGGTGATTTGGACGGGATCGTATGTGCTACGCTGCTCAAGGCGGCGAGGCTGATTGATACGGTTGAAATGGTGAGAATCAGGGATATTCTGGAGGGCAAGGTCAAGATCACCCAAGATGATATTGTCTGCAATCTGCCCTATCAGCCTGACGCCTACATGTGGTTCGATCACCATTCAAGTGAGGCGCAGCGCACGCCGGAGATTCCGCCTGACTTTCGGGGAGCGTTCAACCTGGCCCCCAGTACGGCCGGGGTGCTTTATCACTATTTCCTTCCATCCCACCCCGAATTAGAGCGACTTGAAGATTTGGTCAGGGATACCGACATCCTGGACAGTGCCGATTTGACCCTGGAGGAGGTCCAACATCCCCAGGGCAACATCCGCCTTGGGCTGCTGCTTGATCCCCGCACCCGTTTGGCCGCTGATGATGCGCATAAAGCAGCTTATCAGGCCTGGAAGGGTACCATGCCCGATCTACTCCTGACGCACACCGCCGATGAAATTCTGGATATGTCCGAGGCCCAGCAGTGGTGCCAACTGTACAAGGAGAGCCAGGAAGCGGCCATTGAGAGTCTGTTGGAGAACTCCCACCTGGACCATAACGTCATTATCAGCGAATTTCGCGGGAAACGGCGGTTCCCGGTAAACCGGTTTGTCATTTACTCCTTGCCGGCATTTACCGAGGGTAATATCTCCGTGGAAATATCCGATGGCGAGCCGGGTGTATTCACTGAAATTGCCGTGGGCCATTCCATTTTCAACCGGACGAGCATGGTGGATGTGGGAGATCTGTGTGCCTGGTACGGCGGCGGCGGCCATCGCACGGTGGGGGTCTGCCGACCCAGCGTGGAGGAGACGGAACAGGTTCTGGCGGAAATTATCTCGGCCTGTAAAGAACAGCCCGAGGCTTAAATGCCCCCCTGGTCTACTTGATCAGGGTCAATTTTATGGTATGGGAATACGCGGACGTCACTAATCGCGCAAAGTAGAGTCCCGTCGGTACCGGACGCCCGGCGGCGTCACTGCTGTTCCAGACCACCTTCTTATACCCCGCGCCTTCATACCCATCGACCAACCTGACGACCTCTTTCCCCAGCATATCGTAGATCACCAGGAGCACCCGGGTTTGGGCCGGCAGCTCGTACCTGATGGTGGTGAGCGGATTGAAGGGGTTGGGGTAGTTCTGGTGGAGGGCAAACAGTTGGGGCAGCTGGTTATTATCGTCCACGGCCAAGGTGCTCATATCGATGGTCAACCGGTAAGGTCCATTGGCAGCGTCGACGGAATCCTCCCTTGAAATAGCCACAATGCTCCACGAGAATGTCGCGAAAGACAGATCTTGGTCGCGCATCGCCGCGATGATGTCGGCATAGGGTACCCGCACCTCGGTGGCCGACGTGTCGTCGTACTCGAAGCTGCTATTGTCATCGCTAAGGGTGAACAGGTATGTCACCGGGTCCCCATCCGGATCGGTGGATGTTTCCCAGGCGAACAGGAGGGAGTCCTCAAAGAGGTCCGGCGTGATCTGGATGGTGGCATTGTTTCCTGGCTCGAGCAGACTGAAGGTTGAGGGGATGTCCGGCCTTTCCTCCACCGTAACGGCCAAGGTATCCTGTTGCGTCGCCTGGCCATCGGAGACGGACAGAGCGATGTTCGCGTTCCCGTGCCAGTTCGGCGCGGGAATCAGCAGCAGCATAGTCTCCCCCACCAACGCCTCCAGCGCCGAGGTGTCGCTCTGGGCCGTAAAGCTGAGGGAATCGCCCTCGATGTCGGATGCCAGGGAGGACAGGGGAATCGGGTAAACATCAATATCCTCGCTCAGGGTTTCGGCGAGGTTACGGGCGAAGACCGGGGCGTCATTCACCGGGGTCACGGTGAGGACGAAGGTGACGTTCACCGAGGCGCTCAGGGGGTCGGATGCCGTGACGGAGATTCGGATATCGCCGAAGAAATTGATGGACAGTATGGCCACCAGATCGAGGGATTGGCCGATAATCAGCGTATCCACCCCTTCATCCAGAGCGTTGACCGAAAAACTGACCACGTCGCCATCATCCGGATCGGCAAAGTAATCGGGCAAGCTGTCGATGAGGGTGACGAAAGAGGCGTCTTCACCGGCGGTTACGCCCGGAATGTTCTGGATGTTGACGGGCGCCCGGTTGGGCGTCCAACCGGCGGCAAAGCCGGAGAAGTGGTTGGTCAGGCCGCTGATGGTATGGGCGTCCGTGTCCACCACACCGGCGAGAATCTCCCAGGTCTCATCGTCCTCGTTGTAGCGCAGCAGCACCATCCGGGATTCGTCCAGATCGGGAGAATCGGGATCGTAAGGGATGGTGACCGTCGCCGGGGGATCGAAGGTCGTCCCCGATGGGCCGAAGAAATATACCGGGCCGGCCAAATGGACCCATGCAGGGAGGCCCGCCGGTATCTGGGCGAACAGGCCGATCTGGATGGTCGTGTTCCCGTCCAGAGCGCCAGCAGGGATGTCGATGGAGATGCCGTTACCGGCGGTGACGGTGCCGCCCTCAGGCCCTACCGGCTCGTTGGCAATCACCTCTGCAAGGTTAACGGTTACGGTGACCGTGCCGGTGTCCGTGCCGCCATGGCCATCGGAGATGGTGTAGGTAAAGGAATCGGTGCCGGTGAAGTTGGAAGCCGGCGTGTAGGTGACATGGTCGGCGGTAAAGTCCACCTGGCCGTTTTGACCCTGAGTTACGGCCACCACGGACAAATCATCATCGTCGAGGTCGCTGTCGTTAGCCAGGACGTCGATGGTGACGGGGGTATCCTGCCCGGTGCCGGCGGAACCGTCAACGGCCACGGGGGGATCGTTCACCGGATCGACGGTAATGGTCACGTCCAGTTCGTCGGTGAGGTCACCGTCGGAGGCCGTAATGTGGAAGCTGCCGGAGGTGATCCCTTGGCCGGGAGTGCCTGAGACAGTGGGGCCGTCGACCGTGAGCCAGGGCGATAGGGCGGTAAAGGTGAATTCCACCGTC
>CAZJBG010000095.1:8663-10455 GCA_964543925.1 uncultured bacterium | reverse complement strand
GAAGCCAAGGACAAAGTCATGATGGGCGTCGAGCGCAAGAGCGTGATCCTTTCAGATGAGGAGAAGAAAGTGACCGCCTATCACGAGGCCGGCCACGCTCTGGTGGCCTATCACACCGCGCATGCTGATCCGATCCATAAAGTATCGATCATCCCCCGGGGGCGTTCCCTGGGCATCACGGCCCAGTTACCCCTGGATGACAAGCACAACTACTCCCAGACCTATATCCAGGGCCGTCTCGATATACTGATGGGTGGCCGCGCCGCCGAGAAGTTGATTTTTAACGATCTGACTACCGGTGCCGGTAACGACCTGGAAGTTGCTACTGAGTTGGCCCGCCGCATGGTGGTGGAGTGGGGCATGAGTGAGAAGGTGGGTCCTGTCACCCTGGGCAAGGCGGATGAAGAACTGTTCCTGGGCCGGGAAATCCAGCAGCATAAGAGCATCAGCGAGGAAACGGCCCGGACCATTGACGGAGAGGTGCGGGCTATCGTCCGATCAGCCGAGGAGAAAGCCAAGGAGATTATCACCACGAATATGGATCAGCTCCACCTGCTGGGTAGTGCCTTACTGGAGCATGAGACCATCCATGGCGAAGACATCCCCCGCCTGTTCGATGGCAAGGCGCTCCTGAAAGTATCGCCAAACGGGAAAGCGAAATCCAAGTCCAAGCGAAAAGGTCGAGCCGCCGGGGCAGGGAGCCCGACCAAAAGCAAGGACGTATCGACCCCAAGACGGAAGTCAACGCCATCTAAGACGCCGATCAGTTAACCTTGCCCGTGGGTGCCATCCGGGAAATCATCACCCCATCGCCCGCGGAGCTGGCCGAAGAATTTGATTCCCTGAACGTGGACCAGGGGGGCGTGGGCATCATGTCCCCCAAGTCGTTTTTTCACGTTCTGCGCTTGCGGAGGCTGAAATCGCCGGCCGCCAATATCTTAAAACAGGAAATGCTCAGCGTGGGGGGCGAGTGCGCGGCCAGTCGCACGGTGATACTGGGCGATGACCAACCCCAGGATGCGATCATCATGGGGACGCGGCGGCAGCTGGCCAAGGTGGCCACCAAACTGAAGGCCCAACCCTTTGGTCTGCGGCGGGTGGCCGAGCAGATCGAAGGCTTTCTCAAACTGCCGCGGCTACCGTTTGAGGTTGCGGTCTCTCCCATCGACTCCCTGGCCGGCGACCCGGCCGTCTACCCCCTGATCATGGGTATCCTCAACATTACCACCGACTCCTTCAGCGATGGCGGCCGTTACTTCGATTCAGCCGATGCCGTTGAGCACGGTCTGGCCCTGTTTGAAGAGGGGGCGGAGATCGTCGATGTGGGGGGCGAATCGACGCGGCCGGGATCGGAGCCGGTCGCCGCCGATGAGGAATTGCGCCGGGTTGGGCCGGTGATTGCCAAGATGCGGGAACGAACGGACCGGCCCATCTCCATCGACACCATGAAGGCCCCGGTGGCCCGGGAGGCGCTGAAGGCCGGGGCAAGTATGGTCAACGACGTGAGCGCCGGTCGACACGATCCGGAGATGTTTGCAGCGGTGGCCGAGGCCGGCTGTCCCTACGTGATGATGCACATGCTGGGTGCACCCAAAACCATGCAGCAGAAACCGCACTATGAGCACCTGATGGATGAGCTCCACCGGTTCTTCGATGAACGCCTGAATCAGGCGGTGAAGGCCGGCGTGGCTGAGGAACAGATGATCCTCGACCCCGGCATCGGGTTCGGCAAGCGTCGGGAAGACAATTACGAGATATTGAGGCGCCTGGGCGAGCTGCGCAGTTTCGGCCG
>CAZJBG010000095.1:0-8653 GCA_964543925.1 uncultured bacterium | reverse complement strand
CGATTGCCATGGTGAACGGGGCCGCACTGTTGCGGGTGCACGATGTCCGGCCGGCCCTCAAATCCCGAACCGTGGTGCGGAGCCTGACGGATCGCCTATGAACCTGGAGCTGTTCAAACTGGGCTTCATGCCCATTTCGCTTTTCGACATCCTGGACATCGTCCTGGTGTCGTGGATTTTTTATACCCTGTATAAATATTTCCAGAATACCCGGGCCGGTCAGATGCTGGTGGGGTTGGTGATCCTGCTGGTCATTACCATGCTGGCCCGGCTGCTGAATATGAGCGCCCTTTCCTGGCTCATGCGCCAGGTGCAGACGGTGTGGGTGGTGGCCTTTGTCATCCTGTTTCAGCCGGAGCTGCGCAGGTTGCTCATCTATATCGGGCAGACGCCGGTCATTCGGGGGATCTTCCGGGTAACCGGCAGCCGGACCATCGACGCCATCGTGGAAGCCTGCCAGGAACTGGCCCAGCGGAAGTGGGGCGGGCTGATCGTCGTGCAGCGCGACTCGGGCCTGCGGAGCTACAAGGACAAGGGCACAGTCCTGGCGGCGGAGGTCTCCCCGGAGCTGCTCGTCTCGATCTTCAACCCGGCCGCCCCCCTTCACGACGGAGCGGTGATCATCCAGAACGAGATCATCGAGACCGCCCAGTGTATCCTGCCCCTGAGCGAGAGCGAGACCCTGGACCCCGACATGGGGACCCGTCACCGGGCCGCCCTGGGCCTCACCGAGGAGTCCGACGCCCTGGTGGTGGTGGTTTCCGAGGAATCGGGACAGATCGCCCTGGCCATCGACGGCCATTTCCGCCGGAACCTGGACGGGGCCGACCTGCGGGGGCTGCTCAACAAGTATATCTTCGTGAGTGGGGGGGAGTAAAGGGCCGTCTGCTACCGGTGCCGATAGGCCGGTTGCGCCCGAACCGGGCCTCGACTTGTGACTACCCTTTCGTGATTGAGCCGTCATAACTTCACCCTCGCCTTTTGGCGTCCGGTTTAACATTATCCAGCTAGGCACCGTAACCAACCATGAGTAAAAACGAATCCCCGTCAGCCCGGTCCTTCGAAACCTACCGCGAGGATTTCCAGTCCATGGAAGACCGGTACCTCGAACTGTGGAGGTACCTTTGACCTCGATAACCTCAAGGCGCAGATAGCCCGCCTGCAGCAGTCTACCGCTGAGCCGAACTTCTGGGACGACCAGGAGAAGGCCCAGGGGATCCTCAAGAAGATCAGCGGTCTGGAGAAAGAACTGAAGATGTGGCAGGATTTGCGCGTCCAGCACGACGAGGTGGCCATCCACCTGGAGCTGCTGCAGGAGGAAGGGGCCAACGCCATCCCCCGAGATGCCCTGGAGGCCCTGGACCTGTACGCCTCATCCCTCGATTTCGCCGAGGTCCGTCATATGCTGAGCGACCCCGATGATGAGAAGGACGCCATGATCACCATCCACCCCGGCGCCGGGGGGACCGAATCCCAGGATTGGGCGGCCATGCTCCAGCGCCTGTACCTGCGCTGGATCGAGCGACACGGCTACCAATACGAGATCCTCGACTTTCAGCCCGGTGACGAGGCCGGCATCAAGGATGTGACCATCGAGGTCAAGGGAGAGCGGGCCTACGGCTTTTTGAAGGCCGAGGCCGGGGTTCATCGCCTGGTGCGCATCTCCCCCTTTGACGCCCAGGCCCGTCGGCACACCTCCTTTGCCTCGGTGTTTGTCTATCCCGCTTCGGAGGACGAGGTGGCCATCGAGATCAACGAAAAGGAGCTGCGCATCGACACCTACCGGGCCAGCGGCGCCGGGGGGCAGCACGTCAACAAGACGGACTCGGCCGTGCGCCTCACCCACCTGCCTACGGGGATTGTGGCCCAGTGCCAGAACGAGCGGAGTCAGATGAAAAACAAGGCTACGGCCATGAAAATCCTCAAGGCACGGCTGTATGACCTGCGCCGGGACCAGCAGCAGGCCGAGAAGCAAAAACTCGAAGACACCAAAAAGGACGTGGCCTGGGGCAGCCAGATACGTTCCTATGTGTTTCAGCCCTACACCATGGTCAAGGACCATCGCACCAAGGAGGAAACGGGCAACATCCAGGCGGTGATGGATGGTGACATAGACCGCTTCCTGCGGGCCTACCTGCTGCAGCATGCCAACCGGACGGTGGATGCCAAAGAACCCATTGAGAAAGCGAACTAGACGAGACTTAACCCCATGGCGCAACCGCAGAGAACGTTGAACGACATCAGGGATATCCGGCAGGCGAAGCTGAAAGAGCTGCGCGAATTGGGGTATCGGCCCTATCCCTACCGTTTCGAGGTCACCCATCATAGCGCCGACCTCCAGACCTTGGGCTCCGACCCGTTTCCCAAGGATATTGCCATCGCCGGCCGGGTCGTATCCCTGCGGCGCATGGGCAAGGCCAGTTTCGCCCACCTCCAGGACCAGACCGGCCGCCAGCAGATTTACGTCAAGCGCGATGTAGTGGGGGAGGCCATTTACCAGGAGCTCTTTCGCCGGGTCGACCTGGGGGATTTCCTCGGCGTGCGGGGCGATGTCTTCCGCACCAAGACCGGTGAGATCACCGTGGAGGCTCACGCCATCGAACTCCTGGCCAAAAGCCTGCGGCCCCTGCCCAACGTGAAGGAGAAGGACGGGACCTTCTTCGACGCCTTCGAGGACAAGGAGAACCGCTACCGGCGGCGCCACCTGGACCTCATCGCCAACCCCCAGGTGAAGGATATCTTTATCAAGCGGGCCAGGATCATCCGGCTGCTGCGGGCCTACCTTGATGACCACGGCTTTGTCGAGGTGGAGACTCCTGCGCTGCAGCCCATCTATGGGGGGGCGTCGGCCCGACCCTTTACCACCTACCACAACGCTCTGGATCAGACCCTTTACCTGCGCATCGCCGATGAGCTGTACCTCAAGCGCCTCATCATCGGCGGGTTCGAGAAGGTCTACGAAATCGCGAAAAATTTCCGCAACGAGGGTATGGACCGCAACCACAACCCGGAGTTCACCGCCCTGGAATTTTATCAGGCCTATGCGGACTACCACGATACCCTGGCCTTCACCGAGGACCTGTTCAGGTCGCTGGCCACCGATCTGGGCAGCACCAGCCTCACGTTCCAGGGCCAGCAGATCAATTTGGACCGGCCCTTTGCGCGCCTGAGCCTGTTTGATCTGTTGAAAACGCACACCGGCGAAGATCTGAGCGGGGTCACCGAGGCCCGGGACCTGCTCCACTTCGCCAGGGAGCGCCAGTTGGACGTGCCCGATGGACTCAACTACGGGCAACTGCTCGATAAGATTTTTGGCCTCATGGTGGAACCCAAGCTGATCCAGCCCACCTTTGTGGTGGACTATCCCAAGGCCATCTCGCCCCTGGCCAAAACCCACCGGGATGGGCCCGACAGTATTGTGGAGCGGTTCGAGTTGTTCATTGCCGGGATGGAGTTTGCCAATGCCTTCACCGAGCTCAACGATCCGCTGGACCAGCGGGAGCGGCTGGAGGCCCAGGCTGGTCTCAGGGCCGCCGGTGATGAGGAGGCCCAACCGGTGGACGAGGCATTCCTGGAGGCGTTGGAGTTCGGGATGCCGCCCACTAGCGGGGTCGGGATCGGCGTCGACCGGCTGGTCATGCTCCTCACGGGTCAGGACTCCATCAAGGACGTCATCCTGTTCCCGGCCCTGCGTCCCGAACAGTCGTGACCCCTCAGCGCTTCATGGCCCTGCGCTACCTGCGCACCAAACACAGCTACGGGTTTATCTCCCTCATCGGCTATCTCGGCATGACGGGCCTGGCCATCGGTGTCGCGGCCCTCATTCTCACCCTGAGCGTCATGCGCGGCTTTGAGGAAGAGGTCGCCGGAAAAGTGGCCGGTATGGATGGCCATCTGCGCCTGACGAGCGTCCAGGGTGAGTATGCGGCGTTGCCCGATAGCATTCTCCGGCGCATCCGGGCACATCCGGAAGTTGCCAATGTGACCCCCTTTCTTGCCCGTCACGCCCTCATCCGCCACAAGCGTCTGGCAGACGGCGTTCTGGTCCTGGGCGCCGACTGGGCGCGTCTGCAGGAGGCCGTGGACATCGCCCGGATACTCACGGCGGGGGAGCTGC
The DNA here is from genome assembly GCA_964543925.1 of uncultured bacterium. GTDB lineage: Bacteria > Fidelibacterota > Marinisomatia > SCGC-AAA003-L08 > TS1B11 > JADFNF01. Next base: position 4,536 of record CAZJBG010000095.1, on the reverse strand, counting down.
CTCAACCAGGCGACGAGGCGATGATTGTTCTGGGGGAAAAATTGGCCCACGCCCTGCAGGTTGTGCCGGGAGATCAGCTGCACCTCTTCGATATCACCTATCTGTTGAGCCAGCAGGGGATTCGGGGTAGGACCTTTACGGTGGCGGCGACCTACCGTTCCGGCATGGTGGAGTATGACCAACTCCTGGCCTTTACCTCCCTGACCGATGCCCAGGAGCTCTTTGCTGTGGATCAGTCCCCGTCGCGGGCCATAGTGAATCTCACCGACCGGGACCGCGCCGATCGGCTGGGAGCCGTTTTCGAGGAGGAGTTGGGCTATCCGTACTATGTGGTCACCTGGCGGCAGCGGCACGCCAGTCTGTTCAGCTGGCTCAAGGGCCAGCAGACGCCCATACTCATTATCTTTGGTTTTATCGCGCTGGTGGCCCTGGTGAATATTTTCAGTACCCTTACGCTGGTGGTGGTCGAAAAATATCGGGACATCGGCATTTTGCGCAGTCTCGGTTTCAGCCGCCGGCAAATCAGGCAGATTTTTCTGTACCAGGGCGGGGTGGTGGGACTGCTGGGCAGTGGCGCGGGGATCGGGTTGGCCCTGATCCTCGGTTATCTGCAGCAGAGATATGAGTTCCTTTCGCTCGATTCGGATATTTACTTCATGGATGCCCTCCCCATCCAGTGGAGTTGGCAGGCGCTGGTGGGGATTCCCTGTCTGGCGATCATCTTTTCACTGCTGGCGGCGTGGTGGCCGGCCACGCGGGCCGGGACCATCAGACCGGCGGAGGCGCTGCGCTATGAATAGTGCCTGGTTCCTGGCGCGCCGGTTGCTGCTGTGGCGCCATGAAGGGCGCAAGCTGAACTGGAGCGCCCTGCTGTCCATCACCGGTATAGCGGTTGGATCGGCGGTGCTGATCCTCTCCCTGTCGATCCTAAACGGGTTTGAGACCCAGGTACACGACAGCATCCGGCGCTTTGAGAACGAACGGGTACTGCTGCCCAAAACTTCCCAGGCGAACGCTACGGCCGCGGCCGCAAGCCTGGCCGCCATGGGCATTCAAAGCCAGCCCTATGCCGAGCGCAAACTCGTGATTCAAGCCCCTGGGGGGTACCGGCTGGTGACGGCCCGGATTGTCCCCGACCTGGCCGCCCAGATGGACCGTTTTGAAGATGTGGTGCGGGAGACCCTGCCCTATCCTCCATTTGGCCCTGGCGTGGCCCTCGGCTCGCTCCTGGCCGATCATCTGGCCCTGTTGCCCGGGGATGAGGTGCGTCTGATGTCGCCCCTGGATATCTCCCTGGCCAATCCTCGTCCGCCGCAACTTTCGGCTACGGTCCGCACCATCTACGAGTTTGGCGTGCTGGATTTTGACGAGGCCTATATTTTCATCGATTTCCAAACCGGGGAGCAACTGATACCCAACCTGTCGGCCATCAGCGGACTGTCCCTGACCGGTCCCGGCGAAGGCTGGCCCGGCGACGCGGTGTCCCCGGGGGAGTGGGATCTGCGTACCTGGGAAATGGAGCATACCGACCTGCTCACGGCCATGCGGATGGAGAAGTTAGGTAGTGCCGTGGTCCTGTTTCTTATCGTGCTGGTCGCCTCCTTCAATGCCACCAGCACCATGGTCATGTCGGTCATGGAAAAGTATCGGGAGATCGGCATACTCCGGTCCATGGGGGCCAACCGCCGGTTCCTTAAAAGGATATTCCTCCTCCAGGGGCTACTGATCGGGCTTGTAGGCGTCGGTCTGGGCGTCGGGCTGGGCGCGACAGTCTCCGGAGCCCAGATGGCGTATGCGTTCATTCCCGGCCCGGATGGGCTCACCATGGAAGGTGGCCTGCCCATGCAGTTGCGCGTTCTCGATATGGTTTTGGTGACCGTGGGCGCCGTGGCCCTGAGCCTTGCCGCAGCGTGGTATCCCGCCCGGTATGCGGCCTCCATCGAGCCGGGCCAGGCCGTAAATTATCAGAAGTGACATGACCTTGCTTTCGGCAGAGAACATCCACAAGAGTTTCCCCCTGGGATCGGATCGCCTCCATATTCTCACCGGGGTGAACCTGGAGGTCGAGGCGGGGGAGATTGTTGCGCTCATGGGTCCTTCCGGCAGCGGCAAATCGACCCTGTTGAATATCCTTGGAACCCTGGACCAGCCCGATCAGGGGTGGGTTAAGTTAAACGGGCAGGATGTCGGTGATCTGACAGACGATGAACTTTCCCGCTTCCGCAACCGGAACATCGGCTTTGTGTTTCAGTTTCACCATTTGCTGCCGGAGCTTACGGTCTGGGAAAACCTCGAGCTGCCCCTCCGGCTGAGGCAGGTGCGCGGGGCGCCGGACACCCGATTCCTTGGGCAACTCATCACCCTCACCGGTCTTACGAATCGCGCCAATCATTATCCGGCTCAGCTGTCCGGTGGAGAGCGCCAGCGAGTGGCGATGATCCGGGCGCTGGTGAACCGCCCCGGCATTATATTTGCAGATGAACCGACTGGAAACCTCGATGCGGAAAACGGGGGTATTCTCATGAACCTGATCCAACGTTTGAGGGAGGAACACGGCCAGACGTTTCTCATCGCTACCCATAGTCAATCCTTGGCGGACGATGTGGACCGCCGACTGTATTTGGATCGCGGTGTGATCAATCTAACACCGCTGCTTGATGGATCACCTCCTTTGGAGTAAATTGCAAATAGTGCAAGGAATGTATTTGAGATGAAGGAAAATTTCTCCAAACGGGTCCAAAGTATTCTGAAGAATGCCAAGGAGGAAGCGATCCGCATGGGCCACAGCTATGTGGGCTCCGAGCATCTGCTGTTGGGTATTATCAAAGAGGCCCACGGACGCGCCTATGATATTTTAAACTCCCTGATCAGCAGCATTGACGAGCTGCAGGTGGAAATTGAGGAGATGGTAAAATCTTCCGGCGGCACCATGACTCTGGGACATCTGCCCCTCACCCGCCGGGCGGAGCGCATTCTGCGTACGACCTTTACCGAAGCCAAAGGCTTCAATGAGGAAGTGGGTGATGATATCCATCTCCTGTTGGCCCTGGTCAAGGAGACCGAGGGTGTGGCCAGTGAAGTTCTGACCCATTTCGGCGTCGACTATGGCGCCGTCAAACAGCGCATTCTAGCCCAGCAATCGTCCTCCAGCCCCCGAAGGTCCGCTCGCAAGCCGAAGAAGTCCTCGACACCCACCCTCGATCACTTCAGCCGGGATATCACCGAACTGGCCAGTGAGTCGGTCCTTGACCCGGTGATTGGCCGCGAACGGGAGATCGAGCGAGTGGCCCAAATCCTCGCCCGGCGCAAGAAGAACAATCCGGTTCTGATTGGTGAACCTGGCGTGGGCAAGACCGCCATTGTCGAAGGGTTGGCGACCCGCATCATTTCGCGGCAGGTGCCCCGGGTGCTCTACGGCAATCGCCTGTTGGCTCTGGATCTGGGCGCCCTGGTGGCCGGCACCAAATACCGGGGGCAGTTCGAGGAACGGCTCAAGGCCCTCATGCAGGAACTCGATACGGCCAAGGATGTGATCGTCTTCATTGATGAGCTGCACACCATTGTCGGCGCCGGGAGCGCCAGCGGCTCTTTGGATGCCGCCAACATGTTCAAACCGGCCCTTTCCCGCGGTGAAATTCAGATTATCGGCGCCACCACCCTGGACGAATACCGCCGCCACATTGAGAAGGACGGGGCCCTGGAGCGACGGTTCCAGAAGGTGATGGTAGCTCCCCCCGACATTGATGATTGTCTCGAAATTCTCCATGGCCTCAAAGAGCGTTACGAAAGCCATCACCATGTCCGGTACACCGATGATGCCATCAGGACCTGCGTGGAGCTGAGCAACCGTTATATCACCGACAAGTTCATGCCCGACAAGGCCATCGATGTGATGGATGAGGCCGGCGCCCGCATCCATATCAATAATCTCGTCATTCCTCAGGAACTTGTCGATCTGGAAAAAGAGGTGGAGACGATTCGCGAGCAGAAGGATCAGGTGGTCAGCCAACAGGATTTCGAGCAGGCGGCCAGGCTGCGGGATAAAGAGCGGTTCGTGATAGAGAAGATCGAGCATTTCCAGCGGCAGTGGGAGGAGGATGAAAACCAGGACTGGCCTGAAGTGACCGAGGATGATGTTGCCGACACCCTGGCGATGATGACCGGGATTCCGGTCAACCGGGTGGCGGAGAAGGAGTTGGACCGTTTGCTCCATTTGGAAGATACCCTCAAAGAGCACATCATCGGCCAGGATGAGCCCATCCACAAGCTGAGCCAGGCTATCCAGCGGGCGCGAACCGGGCTGAAGGATCCCCGGCGTCCCATAGGGACCTTTATGTTTCTAGGCCCCACCGGTGTTGGGAAGACGGAGCTGGCCCGCGTATTGGCCAAGCATCTTTTCAACGTGGAGGAGGCCCTGGTCAAGTTTGACATGTCGGAGTACATGGAGCGGTTCAATGTATCGCGACTGGTGGGTGCACCGCCGGGATACGTGGGCTACGAGGAGGGCGGCGAACTCACCGAACGGATCCGCCGGAA
>CAZJBG010000094.1:4525-10474 GCA_964543925.1 uncultured bacterium | reverse complement strand
CTCTCGGAATTCGTGCCGCCCATGAGCACGGCAATTATCGGGGCGTCAGCTGGATCCACGGTGTCAGACAACGTAGGCTCGCAAGTGGGCAATACTGTCAAGGACCATGTCGGGTGGTTGGGGCAGTTGGGCCTGGGTCAGGCGGCCCCGGCCGGTAAGCACCAGGGCGAAGGCCACACCGGCCCCCTGGGCCGCGCCGAAGTCGGCGGGGGAATCGCCAACCATGAGGGTCGCCTCCGGTTCGGACTGATGCTGAGCCATGGCCTGCCGGATCAATTCCGGCTGAGGCTTGCGGCAGTGACAGCCGTCCCGGGGATGATGGGGACAGACGTAGAAGGCCAGGTCCACCCCCCACTCCCGGCAAAACCGCTGGTGGACGGCTTCGACTTCCTCCAGGGGCCAAAGCCCGCGGGCCACGCCACTCTGGTTGGTCACCACCGCCAGCTCATGCCCCGCCTGGTGCAAGTCCCTGAGCAGCGAACCGGTGAAGGGATAAGCCTTAAGGTCCGCGAGCTGCCGGTGGTAGTCCCGGTTCTCATAAGTCAGGGTACCGTCACGATCAAACAGCAGCAAACGGTACGGCTTCACTGGTGAGCGCCTTGATCGGGCTCCAGGGTCATGCCTTTCACGTCACGCAGGCGCAGATGGGACCGAAAATAGATGAAGGCGCCAAAGATCGTGTAGGGGATAAAACCGTAGGCGTGGAACACCACCGCCGCTGCTTGACCGGTGGCCAGCTCCAACCCAAAGATATTGACCAATACCAGGACCACTGCCGCGTGGTAGGTCCCCACAAACCCCGGTGCGGCCGGCACGCCCAACACCAGGCTCGTGGCTATTAGAATGAGATACGTCTGCCCCATGCTAAGGCCCAGGCCCAGGCCCCGCTGAACCGTATAAAGACTGACCAGATAGAGAGCCCAGATCAGCATGGTAAGCATGAACAGTGGCAGATAATGGCGTCCCTGTCGCAGACTGGCAAAACCCAGCCGCACATTATCCGCCAGGGTTTTAAGCCGGCCACGCAGGAGCGGTATCGACCGGCGTTTAACGAGCCAGTAGGTCATTGCGGTCACCATCAGGGATACCAGGACGCTCCACAGCACGGGCCCTCGGAGTGACTCCGGAATCGGTTCGAACAAGGGCAGGAACGCCAGCAGGACGAGCATACTTATGACGTCCAAAAGTCGCTCGACAATCACCGTGCCAAAAACCTGGCTCATCGGCACCTTCACCCGTCTGGACAGGTAATGGCTGCGCAACACCTCGCCCAGCCTGAGCGGGAGGGCATTATTGCCGAAATAACCTACCAGCGTCGCCCCGGAGGTCATGATCCAGGAGACCCGCTTGATGGGTTGCAGGAATATGCTCCAGCGAAGGCCGCGCAACGGAATAGCGGCGAGGAGCATTGCCGTGCCCAATAGGATCAGCCCGCCATTTCCCTCCACCAGGGCCAGCTTGAAGGCCGCCCAGTCGATGTCTTGGAAGGCCCACCATAAGGCCGCCGAACTCAGGATCAATCCAATGATAAATTGTTTCACACGATCCCTACCTTAGGTCCAGGCGCGTACCGGGCAGGTCCCGCAGCTGCATGAAGGCCGCCTGCCGAGGTTCGGTCCACGACTCGGGCAGCTCCAGACGGATGTGGTGTTCCAGTTCGCCCTCCTCGATGAGCCGGATATCCCGCAGACTCCCCGACAAGGTATCCACCCCCAGCTCCCCGCTCCAACTGGGCTGTTGGTGGTGGAACCTGAAGCGCACCATCCCGTCTTCAGCGGTTGCCACGGTAACGTCCGTCACGGGGGGCAGCTCGCCATGGAGCAGACGCACCCACAGGTTCAGCGCCGTCCACTGGAGGGAATCGATGACGGTCTGGCGGGTATTTTTGTCATGAAGATAGAGGGATATGCCGTCGCTGCTATAAATTTTGTCCCAAAGTTCCAGGCGGAAGACGCCCCGCGCGGCCAAGTAGATGACCCCCGTGGCTTCCTGCTGAAAATCACCTTGGGTCAGGATGTAATGATAGCCCACCTTGACGGGCGCCTGGGCCAGAAACGCATCGACGACCTCCTGGAAGGACGCGCCCCCTTCCTGGGCCCACGGCGCGGCGAGCAACCCGAAGGTAAGCAGCAGTACCGGGCGGGTCAATCCCTGGCCGCCTTGCTCAGGCCGAGACGCTCGCCGCTATAGGTACCCCTTAGCACTTCCTCACGCCACGCCGGGTTGGTCACGGCCCAGATCACGGTTTTGGCCAGGCCGGTCTTGAGGGTCTCCTTGGGCGCCCAACCCAGTTCACGACGAATCTTGCTGGAATCGATAGCATAGCGGCGATCGTGACCGGGCCGGTCCGAGACAAAGGTGATCAGGCTCCGGTAATCGATGCCGGGGGGGAGTCCGCTCTGCTCCGCGGCCGGGCGGCTATGCTCCCGGATGAGATCGGCCTGCTCCTCAAGGCACTCAAAGAGGGTCTGCAGCAAATCCAGGTTGGTCTTCTCGCTGTTGCCGCCCACGTTGTAGGTCGCGCCCCGCTCGCCGTGAGCCAACACCTGCAGAATGGCGTCGCAGTGATCCTCCACGTAGAGCCAGTCACGGATGTTCAGTCCATCGCCATAGACCGGGATGGGTTGGCCTTCCAGGGCGTTCATCAGCGCCAGGGGTATCAATTTCTCCGGGAATTGATACGGTCCATAATTGTTGGAGCAGTTGGTCAGGGTGGTGGGCAGTTGGTAGGTCTGGTGGTAGGCCCGGACCAGGTGATCCGAGGCGGCCTTGGAGGCGGCATAGGGCGAATTAGGCGCATAAGGCGTCTCTTCGGAAAAATAACCGGTGGCTCCCAGACTGCCATAAACTTCATCGGTAGAGACGTGATGGAACCGGAACCGGCGAGCCGCCTCCCCCGTCAACGACTGCCAATAGCGTAAGGCCTCATCCAGCAAGGCGTAGGTCCCGACGATGTTGGTCTGGATAAAATCTTCCGCCGACTCGATGCTGCGGTCCACATGGGACTCGGCGGCGAAGTTCACCAGGTAGGTGGGCTGGAAATCCTTGAGGAGCCGGCGCACCAGGACCCGGTCACCGATATCGCCATGGACAAAGTCGAAGGCCGGATGCCCCTCCCAGGGCCGGAGGGTCGCCCGGTGCCCGGCGTAGGTGAGCCGGTCCAGCACCAGGACCTGGCCGAGCTCCGCCCCCAGCACTTTATGGACGAAATTGCCGCCGATAAACCCGGCGCCGCCAGTGATGAAAAATTTATGGGTCGTTTCAGTCATCATCCATAATTCATAAAAAATAACAGCCTCATGTCGCGGCCGGCGGCCCCGGGACCTGGTTTACAATGGCGCGCAAACTTAACCTCGGGGATGCCGTGAGCTCCACTCTTCCAGGAAGCTTTCATCCACCAATACCTCCCGGGCCTTGGAGCCGCTGTAGCCGGAGATGATCCCGGCCAGCTCCAGTTCATCGACGAGCCGCCCGGCCCGGCTGTAACCGATGCGGAATCGTCGCTGGAGCATGGAAACCGATGCCTGCCGCTGGGAGATGACCAGCTGGGCCGCCTCCTCGAAGAGTTCGTCATTCTCGCCGGTGATGGTGATACCTGCCCCCCCATCGCCATCAGGCTCCTCAGGCAGAAATATTTCTTCCGGGTGAGGCTGCCCCTGGATGAACTGCAATATATCCATGATCTCGTCCAGGGAGATAAAGGCGGCGTGCATCCTGGCCGGTTCGGACGTGCCCGGCTGGAGAAAGAGCAGGTCCCCACGGCCCAGCAGCTTTTCAGCGCCCATCTGGTCCAGGATGGTCCGAGAGTCGATCTTGGAGGCCACCTGGAAGGCAATGCGGGCCGGAAAGTTGGCCTTGATGAGGCCGGTGATCACATCCACCGAGGGACGCTGGGTGGCGATCACCAGGTGAATACCGACGGCCCGCGACATCTGGGCCAGGCGGGTGATGGGCTCCTCCACCTCCTTGCCGGAGGTGATCATCAGATCGGCCAGCTCGTCGATAATGACCACGATGTAAGGCACCGATTCCAGGGCGGAATCCCGGGCCGATTTAGCCCGGTACTCCTCGATATTTCGCACACCGGCCTCGGTAAACAGGGCGTAGCGCCGGTCCATCTCCCGAAGGGCCGCCTTCAGCGCCGCGATGGCGTTCTTCGGCGTCGTGAGCACATATTCCCCGACGCCGGGGGTGGTGATGAGGTGGTAGCCCTCCAGAGCCCGGTAGGAGGAGAGCTCCAGCTTCTTCGGATCGATGAGGATGAACTTGACTTCATCGGGTTTGGCCCGGTACAGCAGGGAGGTAATGATGGTATTGATGGTCACCGACTTGCCCGAACCGGTGGTCCCGGCGATGAGCAGATGGGGCATGCGGGCCAGATCAAAGCAGAACGCCTCGCCGGTGGTGGTCTTGCCAAGGGCTACCGTGAGGGGCGACCGGGAGTTCACGTAAGCATCGGAGCTGATAATACTGCGCAGATAAACGGTGGACGGCCGTCGATTGGGAATCTCCACCCCCACATGCTTGGTGCCCGAGATGGGGGCGATGATGCGGATGCGTTCGGCGCTCATGATCCGGGCCAGGTCATCGGCCAGGACGGTGAACTTATTGACCCGCACCCCTTCACCCGGCTCCACCTCAAACAGGGTGATCACCGGCCCCGGCGAGATGCGCACCACCTTCCCCTGGACTTTGAAGGTGGCCAAGGCCCGCTCCAACTGGGTCGCTTTATCCAACAGTTCCTCGCGGGATTCGGTCTGTTCCACGCTGGGCGGTTCGGTCAGCAGGTCGATAGGGGGAAAATCGTATTGGCGCCAGGCGGTATGGCGCTCCTCCATGGTATCGATATCGCTCGTGGCGATGGCCTGCTGTTCCTCAATGGAAATGGACTCTTCCCCGGCGGCGGCGCCTACCTTATGGGCCGGTCCGGGGGCCGAGGGGGCCTGCCCCGCAGCCCCAGCAGCAGGCTTCCGGGGCCTCCGGGGGAGGCCGGACCGTCTTTTCGGCGACCCGATTCCCCGGGCATAGGCCCGAGGCTCGATGGTGGTTCCCTCCCGGCGGCGGTGATCCCGCCACTCGGCGTACCATACTTCCAGACGGCTCACGGTTTGCACCAGAAAGGTCCGGATCTCCCACCGCAAATAACCACTGGTCACCAGGAAAAAGCCGGCGACCAGGAAGACCACCGATCCGATGGTCCCGAGGAAATCGTGGAGGAGTTTGGCCGCCACGCCCCCCACCAATCCGCCCGAGGTAAAGTCGCCGCGACCTTCGAACACCAGGGGCGCTTCGGACAGGCTCACCCCCACGGCGGTGAGCAGCGCCAGAAGGAGCCCATACCCGGTGAGCCGCCAGATGGGCCGGTACTCCCGTTTCACCAACAGCCACAACCCCCAGACCAGGCCGAGGATGGGAAAAACCACCGACACATAGCCGAGGGTGAATTTGATGAGATAATGGGAGACGTAGACCCCGGCAATACCCATGATGTTGTCAATGGCCACATGCTCGGAGATGGTAGGCTCCTCCAGCGGATTGTAGGTGGCCAGGCTGAGCAGGGTAAAGGTGGAGATGGCCATCAACAGGACGGCAAAGACCTCGATGCGACGGTCGGTTGTGCGGGATGTGCTCACGGCCCTAATGTAGGTTGACCGGAGGGCAAGGACAATAGCATGTCTGGGTCTCCCGGCCTAAGCCATCAGGCTCGTTGGGTTCACGAAAGGCGGCTTCACCACCGTGGCCGGGGCCGGTCGGCCTCGAATGTCCACCTCAATTGACGTGCCCGCCTTGGCAAACGGCCGGGCCACATAACCCATCCCGATGCCCTTTTTCAGGGTGGGGGACTGGGTGCCGCTGGTGACCGCGCCCACCGGCTGGCCAGCGATCCGCAAGGCATAGCCGGGCCGCGGGATGGCCCGCTCCTCCAGGGTGAAGGACACCATCCGGCGA
>CAZJBG010000094.1:0-4515 GCA_964543925.1 uncultured bacterium | reverse complement strand
CGGGCAATGGCCTCCGAGCCGATGAACGGCCCCTTGTCCAGCTTGGTGATCCAACCCAGGCCCGCCTCGATAGGGTTGGACTCGGCGGTGATGTCATTGCCGTACAGGCGGTAGGTCATCTCCAGCCTGAGGGTGTCCCTGGCGCCCAGTCCCACCGGCAGGGCAGCATGGCGCTCCCCAGCCGTGAAGAAATCATCCCACAGACGGAGGGTGGTCTCCGGGTCACTATAGAGCTCAAAGCCCAGCTCGCCGGTGTAGCCGGTGCGGCTGATGAGCACCGCTGCGCCATAGGCAGCGCCCTCCAGAAAGTGGTAGAAGGCCAGGTCCGACAGGTCCAGGTTCAGGACCTTTCCCACCAGCTCCCGGCTGGCGGGCCCCTGGACAGCGATGAGCCCGATCTCATCGGACACGTTCTCCAGGACGACGTTGCCCGCAGCGTTGGACCGCAGCCAATCGAAATCCTTCTCGATATTGGCCGCGTTCACCACCATGAGATAGTGGCCGGCCCGGCGGTAGAGCAGCAGGTCGTCCACGATGCCGCCATCGGAAAAACACATGGCGCTGTAGTGGGCCTCACCCTCCTCCAGGGCGGCCACGTCATTGATCGTCACGGCCTGCAAAAAGGGACGGGCGCCGGGTCCACTGATCCGGAATTCCCCCATGTGGGAGACATCAAACACCCCTACAGACGACCGTACGGCATGATGCTCGGCCAGGATGCCGGCATACTGAATCGGCATGTCGTACCCGCCGAAGGGGGCCATTTTCGCCCCGAGGGCCACGTGCCGGGGATAGAGGGCGGTGCGCTTCACCGGGCTAGCTCCCACTGAGGGCCGCCCGGATAAGGTCTTCGATAGGGGCGTCATCAGCGACCCGCTTCTGCGCCGACCGCACCGCCCGGTAGGCTTCGGACTGTTTGTACCCCAGGGCCACCAGGCTTTGCACCGCCTGGGAAAACGTATCCCGCGACGCCCCGGCTCCATCGCGGCCCGCCAGGTCCCCAGCCGGGGACTGAGGCCCGAAGGTATCGTGCAGCTCGGTGATGATCCGCCGGGCCATCTTGGGCCCCACGCCCTTGATAGCGGTCAAAGCCGCCTCATCCTCTTCCTGGACCCGGCGCCGCAGCTCGTCCGGTAGAGTGCCACTCAGGATGGTGATGGCCGTCTTGGCCCCAATGCCGCTGATGGCGATCAGGTGCCTGAATATCTCGCGTTCCTGGGCCTGGGCAAAACCGAACAGGTCCTGGCTGTCCTCACGGACCTGGTGGTGGATCAGGAGGGTGACCGCCGACCCCTGCTCAGGCATAGCTTCATAGGTGTTGACGGTGATCCAGACGTGGTACCCGACCCCATTGACATCCAGGACCAGATGGTCCGGATGCCGTTCAATGATCCGCCCCGCCAATCGGACAATCATCCGCTCGGCTTCCCCGAAGCTGAGCCCGACCCCACGAGGCGCAGCTGCTGATGGTGGCAGATGGCCACTGCCAGGGCGTCGGAGGCGTCCAGGGGGGCCGGAGGGCGATCCATGTTCAGGATGCGTTGAACCATCATCTGTACCTGCTCCTTGGCGGCGGCACCGTTGCCGGTGGTGGCTAATTTGACCTTTCGTGGAGCGTACTCACCCACGGGCAGCCGATGGTGGGCGGCACAGAGAATCACGACCCCCCTCGCCTGACCCAGGATGAGGGCCGACTTGACATTGACGCCGTAAAAGGCCTCCTCGATAGCCAACTCGTCGGGCTCGCCGGTTTCGATGAGTTGGGCAATGTCATCGTAGATCACCGACAGGCGCCGGCCGATGGGGGTGGCGGGGGGCGGTTTGATGGTACCGAAGTCCACCAGGGTGGGTTCCCGGCTGTCCACCGAAATAAGCCCATAACCGGTGCAGCGGATACCCGGATCAATGCCAAGAATGCGCATCCTGGAGGTCCCCAAGGGATTCCGTCAGGGGAGATCCACGCCGATCAGGCCGGACTTGTATAGCTGGCCAACTCTTCCTCACCGATATTGCAGTTGGAATAAACTTTTTCGATATCCTCATTTTCCTCCAGGGCGTCCAGCAGATTGAGCAGCCGCCGGGCATCCGAACCGGTCACATCGACGGTGCTGGTCGGTTCCAGGCCCACCTCAACCGATTGAACCGGAATGGTCCGCTCTTCCAGGGCGCTCTGCAAATGGTAGGCCTGTTCCGCCGGTACGGTGATGACGAACCGGCCTTCCTCCTCTTCGATCTCGTCGGCGCCGTAATCTACCGCCACATCAAACAGGTCGTCTTCGGATACGCCGGTTCCGTTGATGGTGAGAGTGCCCCGGTTTTCGAACTGCCACGCCACACTCCCCGATTCCCCCAGGTTCCCCCCGTGCTTGGTGATCAGATGGCGAATGTCGGCCACCGTGCGCTTCTTGTTATCGGTGAGCACATCCATAAGGATAGCCGTGCCCCCGGGACCGTACCCCTCGTAGGTGAGCGCTTCGTAATGGACACCGGGCAGGTCGCCGGTGCCTTTCTTGATGGCCCGCTCAACGTTGGCCTGGGGCATATTGGCCCCTTTGGCCTGGGAAATGGCCAGACGGAGGCGGGGATTGGTATCGGGATCGCCACCGCCCAGGCGGGCCGCCACCGTAATTTCCTTGATGATGCGGGTAAATGTCGCCCCGCGCTTGGCATCGGTGGCGGCCTTCTTGCGCTTGATGGTCGCCCATTTGCTATGACCGGACATAGTTGCTCTCAGTCTAATTCAGATTAGGGTAGAACTTAAGAAAAACCCGGTATAAGGATAGACTTTGATGAGGGTGCTCATCCGCCAGGAATCTCTGTCATCCCGGGGCTTTGATCCCTGGCCACGACGCCAAAGGGTTCGGGGAGATCAATCCTCTTCACCCTTCGAGAACCTCAGGGTGACTCCAACAGTAATCACCTGCCAGGGGACAACAGTTGCCAGGGTCACAGCCGATCTTTCTAAAGATCACGATAGGCCAGTGAGAGTTGGGGCAGGGCGGCTATATCCCCTCGGATGAGCGCCTCCTTCTTGGCCCTTCGCCAACCCTTGATTTGCTTCTCAGTGGCAATAGCAATGGCGATATTAACATTGTCCGAGCACCATGCCAAACAAACCGGGCGGCGAGTATGCGTATACCCTGGCACCACGCCATTTTGGTGCTCCCATAACCGCCGCTGAATATCGTTCGTGACGCCAGTGTAACAGGAACCGTCAGCACATTTTAAAATATAAGTGAACGCCAATATTCACCCGTTTACCTTGGGGAGGCCAAAGTTTGCACAAGACAAACTTGTCACCGATGGCTCTTAACCCGTTTCTCCGTGACTGTCACTCTGAGGCTCTCGAAGAGCGACAGGCAACTTTCAGCGCACGCACACTCCATGGCTTCTTTAGAGTACCCGCAGCTGATCCTCCGAAAGCCAGCCGCTCTTGCCATCGAGCAGCTCGATCTGGTACCATTGATCGCCCTGCTCCATGATCGCCACCTTGAGGCCTTCGTGGAGTTCAAACAGCCGGGTAGATCGCTCCGACGGGGCGGAATAAACCACCGCCTGCTCGACGTAAATGATACCCTCCCTGGTACGGTTAGTCGTCACGAGGCTATCCGCGGCGACCAGGGCCAGCAGGCCGACGATGACCATTCCCGGCATAACCAGGCGTGCCAGCACCCTGAGGCCGACGATTCGGGCCAGGGCGAAACAGGCCCCGACAACGAACAGACCCAGCGATATCCACCGCATCCACTCGCCAGGGGTGAAATTCTCCCGCAGGCTGCGGTAAAGGCGAATGATGAACGGGATGCCCGGCGGCTCAATGCGGTCCTCGACGCGGAGGTTGGCCAGGGCCAGGTTGTAGCGGGCATCATCGTCACCGGGGCTGAGTACGAGGGCCTTTTCGTAAGCCCAGACAGACCCGGCCACATGGCCCGCGCGGTAATAGGCGTTCCCCAGGTTATAGTAGAGCAGTTCGGCACCGTAGCCGCCGCGCAGGATCGACTCGAACTCCTGAATGGCCAGGGACCACTGCTCATGTTCATAGGCCGCCATACCCCGCTGATAGGCCTCGTCAACTACGGATTCGGCGGGCATCCCCGCAGCCGGAGCGGCGAGTCCGGTGAGGGCCATGAGCAGATAGCCGGGCAGCTTGATACCGGTCCTCAGACTGACCAATGGGCCTCCACCTGGGTGAGGGCTTCCACCAGCGCCTGGCGATCAGCCTCAACATCGCCGGCCTCGATGGGGGCAAAACGGGCGGCGGCGGCATGCTCCAAGACCTGGATCACAATCTCCCGGTAGGCCTGGGGTATCCCCCGCTCCGCGAGGAGGACCGTGACGTCTTCAAGGACATATTCCTGGCTGTCGCGCCCGAGTTTACTGTTGAGGTAGACGGTGAGGGCCTGGCTGAACCGGCCATAGATCAGGGACGGATCACCCTGGGCCTTTGCGATGATGCGCAGGGCGGACGGCAGCGCACGGCGTACCTTCAGGGTGGGCATGACCACCGTAGCGAGG
>CAZJBG010000093.1:9737-10543 GCA_964543925.1 uncultured bacterium | reverse complement strand
GGGGTATCAGGAACAGGTTTTCCCGGTAATGATCCCAATGGCCGCTCTGTTTCCAGAGTTCCACGTCAAAAATCTGCGGGGTTATCACCTCCTCGTAGCCGTATTTGCCATACAGGGATCGGATGTAGGCCTCCAACTCCAGGTAGATGGTGGCCCCTTTGGGATGGAAAAAGGGGCTGGCCGGCGCCGTGGGATGAAAGGAAAACAGGTCCAGCTCCTGGCCCAGCTTGCGGTGATCCCGGCGTTTGGCCTCTTCCTGACGATGGAGAAATTCTTTCAGGCTTTTTTTATCACCCCAGGAGGTGCCGTAGATACGCTGGAGCATCTTGTTGCGTTCATCGCCCCGCCAATAGGCGCCGGATGTGGACAGGAGTTTGAAATGCTTGAGTTTGCCGGTGGACGGCACATGGGGCCCCCGGCACAGATCGATAAAGTTATCCTGGCGGTAGGCCGATATGCTGTCGTCGCCCTCGATCTCGGCAATGATCTCCAGCTTGTAGTCTTCCCCCAGATCGGTAAAAATCTTTTGGGCCTCGGCCCGGGTCAGTTCCTGGCGCTCTACGGCATAGTCGGCGGCGGCCAGGCGGCCCATCTCCGCCTCGATGTCGGCCAGCATCTCATCGGTGACGGGACGGTCCAGGTCGATGTCGTAGTAGAAGCGTTCCTCAAGGGCCGGGCCGATAGCGAGTTTGGCCTCAGGATAGAGCTGTTTGACCGCGTGGGCCATGAGATGGGCCGTGCTGTGCAGCAGAATCTCCCGGCCACGGTCATCCTGTTTGGTGACAATCTGAACGGCTGCATCTTTA
>CAZJBG010000093.1:2089-9727 GCA_964543925.1 uncultured bacterium | reverse complement strand
ATCGACCAGCTCGTTGTCCACCAGGGCGGCAACCGCATCGTCATAGAGGCGCTGGCCGATGGACCGGGCAAAACCGGCCGGGGTGGACCCTCGAGGAACCTGTTGAACAGACCCATCGGGGAGTGTAAGGGTAATATCTGTCATTAATTTGAAATAATCATACTGCCGGTCCCCCAGCTTAAACCGTCCAGGTGGTCGATACTGGATTTGAACCAGTGACCTCTTGCATGTCAAGCAAGCGCTCTAACCAACTGAGCTAATCGACCGATATTGATCCAGAATGCTCGGCGGAGGTGCTGACCGGAGCCCTCGACCGCTGGGCCCGAAGGCACGACGAAGCCTGAGCGCCAGCCGATGGATCAGCCAATCGTTCACGCCCGAGCCCTTTCGACGGGCCGACGGCGGGCAAAGTTAAAGGTTAGCAACGGATCATGTCAACGGCTGGGGTCGCAATTGGACGGTTTGCCGGTCTATTTTACGGAGGCGGTTTTATCCCCCGGCTCAAGAATCTCGCCATAGGCGACGGGGTTCCGCAGGATTTCCGTGGCCCGCTTATAGGCCGGGTCGTCGGCCAGCGAGGAGTGGATTCGTTCGGCCCAGCCCCCGATGAGGGTCGCAAATTCCAGGCGCAATTCCCGCTGGATATCCTCGCTTTCATCGTCGAAGGCGGTACGGCGTTTTTGCTCATAATAGTCCTTGAGGTCAGCCAGGTCAACCTGGCCCTCGAAGAACTCCAGGGTGTCCAAACCGGCCTCAAAGGTTTCCAGGGCCTTTTCACCGGGAAAGGTTGCTTCCACATTTTTGGTAGCGAGGTAGGCCCGAAAATCTCCCAGGATGGCAGCGGTGATCGTCACGGGCAGTGAAAGGTCGTACTCGGCCTGGTTTTGCGTGGCAAAGGAAAAGAAATGTGCCCGGGCCTGTCGCGTCAGGGGTGGCAGGAACTCGGGGGCTATCTCGATGTCAGGCATGATGCCCCCACCGCCTTTAACGATCCGCCCACTGCGGGTCACGAATAGGGAATCCCGTTTGTCCAGGCCGTCGGTAAGCATGCCGTTATGCTGATAATCCTCCTTCTGGATCAGTCGTCCCGAAGGGATATAGTATTTAGCCGTGGTCATCTTGATGGATGTATTTTTCCCCAGGGGAAAGATACTCTGGACCAGGCCCTTACCGAAGGTGCGCTCGCCCACAATCACCCCGCGGTCCAGGTCCTGTATGGCCCCGGCCACAATTTCACTGGCCGAGGCGGAACCCGCATCCACCAGGATGACCAGGGGTACTTCGCGGTCAAGGACCGGTTCCCGATTTGAAAGATGTTTTCCGGTAGATTTTGGGGACCTGCCGCGCGTTTCCACAATGGCGACTCCCGGTTCCACCATGGCATCCACCATGGCCACCGCATCCCGCAGGAGGCCTCCCGGATTGTGCCGCAGGTCAAGGACCAGACCGTCCAGCCCCTGTTCCTGGAGCTCGTATACGGCCTGGCGAAACTGTTTGGCGGTGTCCCGGGAAAAGCGATTGATCTTAATATACCCAATGCCGTCATCGACGCCATGGTAGGGCATGTCATTGACTTTGATCTCTTCACGGACCAGGGTGATGTCCAGGGGCTCGGGTTCACCCAAACGCCGAAAGGTCAGGATGACCTGGGTGCCGGGCCTGCCCCGAATCATTTCGGCAGCCTTCTCGGTGGTGTACTCCAGGGTGCTCACGCTATCGATGGCAATGATTTTGTCGCCGGGGCGAACGCCGGCCCGGTAGGCCGGAGTCCCCTCCATGGGGGCGATGACCGTCAGGATATCGTCCCGGACTCCCAGCCGTATACCGACGCCTCCATACTTCCCGCGGGTCAACATATTGACAGATACCTGGTCCTCCTCCCGAATGAAGACGGTATAGGGATCGAGGTCCTTGAGCATGCCTTCAATGCTGGAGGTAATCAACTCCTGGCTATCGATGTCATCCACATACTCGGCCAGGAGATTTTTCACCACATTGTTATAGGTGCGTATGTTGGCCGAAATCGACCGGAAGAGGTCGGCGGCCTTCACGGCGCCAAATCCGAGGAGAACCACCCCTATCGCCATCAACAAATGGCGGATATGACGTTTACTTTTACGACTTATTGACAATTCTCTGTACCACATATGTTTCGATTTCCCCGGCAATGCGTTCTGTGTCCCGGTTTGCGTCGATCACCAGCCAACGATCGGGATCGGCCTCAGCCAGTTTCAGGAACCCGTCCCGGACACGTTGCATGAAAGCCTTACCGGCACGTTCCATCCGGTCGGGTTGGGCGCCCTGTAAGCGCCCCTCAGCCTCCTCCACTGCAAGGTCCAGCAGTACCGTGATATTCGGGCTCAGATGGCCGGTGGCAAACCTCTGAGTGGAAATGATCTCGTCCAACGGAAGTTCCCGCCCGTAGCCCTGATATGCAAGGGTGCTGTCAGCGAAGCGATCACACAGGATAATATTCCCCCGTTGTCTGGCCGGGAGGATCACCTCCTGAACCAGTTGGGCACGGGCCGCGGAAAACAGAAGCGTCTCCGTCCGGGCATGCATGCTGCTGCTGCCGGGGCTTAGCAGCAGGTCCCTGATCTTCTCAGAGAGCGGGGTACCCCCGGGCTCCCGCACAACAACTACCGTGTGACCCAACGCTTCCAGTCGGCGTTTGAGCAGGGCCATCTGGGTCGATTTACCCGAGCCGTCGATGCCTTCGAAGCTGATGAGCTGGCCCCCTATGCCAGACCTGCCTTTCCGATGACCAGCACACATTCGCCCTTGAGGGGTCTCTCGCCCATGGCCTCCAACAGTTCCTGAACGGAACCGCGCAGCACCGTCTCGAATTTCTTGGTCAGTTCCCGGCAGAGGGCTACCCGGCGATTGCCAAAGTGGGCGGCGATGTCGTTCAGCGTTCGCTCCACGCGCTGGGCAGATTCGTATATGACGACCGTTCCCTCAAAATCCGCCAGAGACTTAAGACGGGTTTGACGACCTTTCTTCCTGGGCAGAAAGCCTTCAAAGAGGAATCGATCGGTGGGCAGGCCGCTGCTCACCAGGGCCGCCAAAAGAGCACTGGGACCGGGAATGGGGACCACCGGTATCCCGTGATGGGCCGCCAGATGGACGATCCGGTACCCGGGATCGGAGATGGCCGGGGTGCCGGCATCGCTCACCAGGGCAATATCCTTACCGGCCTGCAGGGAGGCCAGCAGCTCCCGGGACCGGCTCTGCTCGTTATGTTCATGGTAACTCACCATGGCCGTTTTCAGGTGGTGGTGTTTGAGGAGGATGCCGGTATGGCGCGTGTCTTCAGCAGCAATGAGGTCCACTTCCGACAGGATTTCCAACGCGCGTCGGGTGATGTCTTTCAGGTTGCCAATGGGCGTGGACACCACGTAGAGGGTTCCGGGCAACACCTAGGCCAGGCAGCTCCGCACCGACTTGACCAGGAGTTCGTGGCACAGATCAATTTCCGCCCGGGTGATGTTGAGATGGGGCCGGAACCGTATGGACTGCTCTCCACTCCCCAGGACGATGGCGCCCTGGTCATACAAGGCCGAGGCTACGGCATCCCGCTCGGTCCCCGAAGGGAGGTCGAAGGCGGCGAACAGTCCCTTACCACGGACATTGGAAACATATCCGGGAAACTCCGCAGCCAGGGCTTCCAGTTTGTCGATGAGATACCGCCCGTGGGTCCGGGCACGATCGATCAGTTCCTCGTCCCTGATAATTTGGAGGATCAGGTTAAAGCGGACCATGTCAACCAGGTTGCCGCCCCAGGTAGAGTTGATGCGGCTTGATTCGTGGAATACGTTGTCCTCGACTTCATCGAAGCGCTTGCCGGCCAGAATGCCGCACACCTGGCTCTTCTTCCCGAAGGAGAGGACGTCGGGCCGGGCGTCTTCACCGAAATGCTCGTGGCCCCAAAAGACCCCGGTGATCCCCACACCGGTCTGGATTTCATCATAGATAAAGATGATATCCTCCTCATCGCAAATCCGGCGCAGGCTGCGGGCAAAATCGGGCCGTATCTGGTTGTCACCCCCCTCACCCTGAATCGGCTCGATGATCAGGGCGGCGATGTCGTGGGGATGATCATGTATCGCCTGCTCGATCTCGGCCAGGGCCTTTTTCTCCAGATCCCCCACCTCCTGGATGACCTCATCGGTGATGGGGAAGCGCAACCGGGGATGGGTGACCAGGGGCCAGTCAAACCGGGGATAGTAGAGTGTTTTGCGGGGGTCATGGCTATCGGTCAGGCTCATGGTATACCCCGTGCGACCGTGAAAACAGTTCTTAAAGTGGATCACCCGGGAACCCAGCTCACCATGACCGGCCGCAATGTTTTTGCGCACCTTCCAGTCGAAGGCCGCTTTGAGGGCGTTTTCCACCGCCAAACCGCCCCCTTCGATAAAAAAGGCGTAGGGCAGGTAGTCGGGAATGCCGAAGGTGGAAAAGGTGTTCACAAACTCGGCGTATTCCTGGGCGTAGATGTCCGACAGGGTCGGCTTGTTCACCGCCGCGGCGGCGAGACGTTCCTGGCTGGCCAGCAGTGTGGGGTGATTGTAGCCCACGGCCATGGAGGCAAACATGGAGAACAGGTCCAGGTACTCCTTCCCCGTGACGGCGTCATGCACCCAGGAACCATGACTTTTCTTTAGGTCAACAACGGCCTGATACCCGTCGGTTAGCAGGTG
Organism: uncultured bacterium; assembly: GCA_964543925.1. Taxonomy (GTDB): domain Bacteria; phylum Fidelibacterota; class Marinisomatia; order SCGC-AAA003-L08; family TS1B11; genus JADFNF01. Next base: position 5,027 of record CAZJBG010000093.1, on the reverse strand, counting down.
CTGCCCGAGTATCTTCCGGACGTTCTTCGGTGATATTGATGGTGTCATTATCGCTCGGTCCTCATTAACGGTTATCGATCTGGGCGCGCTGCAATGTGCCGCTGTAATCCACGTAAAGGGTTTTGACTTCACTGAAAAATTCGTAGGCGGCCTCCCCGCCTTCCCGGTGGCCGTTACCGGTGTTTTTGACCCCGCCGAAGGGCATATGGGCCTCGGCGCCGATGGTGGGACCGTTCACGTAGGTGATGCCGGTATGGATATCCCGCATGGCCCGGAAGGCGGCCCGGACATCAGCGGTGTAGATGGAGGACGATAGTCCATAGTCCGTGGCGTTGAGCAGGTCGATGGCTTCGGTAAAACCGGTGGTTTTCATGACCGCCAGCACCGGACCGAAGATCTCCTCGTCATGAATGGTCATGCCGGGGACCACGTCGGTGAAAATCGTCGGTTCATAGAAGCTGCCTTTATCCAGGCCGTCGCCCTGGGCAAACTGGCCCCCGAGGACGAGCTTACCCCCCTCCTGGCTGCCGGTCTGGACGTACTGGTGAATCCTTTCCCGGGCCGCGTCATTGATCACCGGACCCACATCCACGCCGTCATCCAGGCCGCTACCCAGCCGCAGCTGCTTCGTGGCCCCGATGAGGCGGTCCAGAAAACCGTCGTACACCTTATCGTGAACGATGAGGCGGCTGGTAGCGGTGCAGCGCTGGCCGGTGGTGCCAAAGGCGCCCCACAGCACCCCCTCCAGGGCCAGGTCAAGGTCGGCGTCATCCATGATAATCACGGCGTTCTTGCCGCCCAGCTCCAGCGACACGCGCTTCAGCTCTCCCCCGGCCGTGGCATTGATGATCTTGCCGACGGCTGAGCTGCCGGTGAAGGAGATGGCGTCGACATCGGGGTGGTTCACGAGGGCCTGCCCCGTCTCGGCCCCGGGGCCGTGGACCAGGTTGATGGCCAGGGGCGGCACGCCCCCTTCGAGGAGAATCTCCACCAACAAGGTGGCCGTGGCCGGGGTGTCGGAGGCCGGTTTGAAGACCACCGTGTTCCCGCTGGTGAGGGCCGGAAACAGTTTCCAGGTGGGGATGGCCATGGGAAAGTTCCACGGCGTGATGAGCCCCACGACCCCCAGGGGGATGCGGGTGGTCATGTTGAACTTGTTGGGCAGTTCGGAAGGTATGGTCTGGCCGGTGAGGCGCGAACCCTGGCCAAAGGCAAAGTAGGCGGTATCGATCCCCTCCTGGACGTCCCCCAACGTCTCGGCCAGTACTTTCCCCATCTCGCGGGTCTGCAGCCGGGCGAGCTCCTCCTTACGCGCCAGCAGGATATCCCCGACCCGCTTCATGATCTCGCCCCGGGTGATGGCCGGCATCAGGCGCCAGTCGTCGGAGGCCTCCCGGGCGGCGGCCACGGCCCGGTCTACGTCCTGGGCGCCGCTGCTTGGGAACGAGCCTACCACATCCCCATGGTCGGCGGGATTGATGTCGTCGAACCGCTTACCGCTCTGCGACTCACACCATTCGCCGGCGATGTAGTTCATATATGCCTTGCTCATCTTACCATCCCCTGTTGCCCGGTTATCCAACCGATTATTTTCAGCCCCTGGGCGACACAGCCGTCGGTGCGGGGCGGGATAAAACGCGTATAAACTTAGTCAGAACGAGGCCAACCGGCCCCAATAAAGCGCAGCAATTTACGAAGGAATCGCGCCCCTTGACGGGGTTTTGGGATCGGGAATGGGGGGGCCCCTCTCCTCTAACTCCTCTCCCCGTGGGTGAGAGGAGAACCGGAAAGGCCCTGCTTGTACCCTCTCCTTTCAAGGAGAGGGCCAGGGATATCTACCACATCTTCCGCAGGCGATCTTTCTCCCGCTCGATCTTGGTCCCCACCAGGCGTTCCCACAGCAGCAGGCCCGACATCTTCTCCACCCTCGTGGTCGGCACGCGGAAATCCGCCAGCGGCTTGTCGGAGTATTCATTGGCCATGACGAACGACCACATGTGCAGGCGGCCTCGGTTGTTCTCCGTCAGCACCGACTTGAAGTAGGCGTGAGGGATGGGCAGGGTGACGCCGTTGGCGTCGGACGCGCCGATCACGTTGACATCCGTATCAAAGTTGAAGATAGGGCCGCAGATCACGTAGGTCTCAAGGATGCTTTTTTTCTTGTTCAGTTCACGGACGGCAGACTCCAGGTCCTTCCATATATCACGATTGAACTTCGGCTCCTGGGGTGACATGTTCGACAGCAGAAAGGTCTCGCTGTTCTGGATTTCCCTTTCGATCTGGTTGGCGCTCGCCACCAGGTGGCCCCGGTCGTAGCCGGAGCCGGTGTAGTCGGCCAGATCGGCCCGGAACATCTGGGGGATGCGGTAGTCGGGACGAAAATTGTCGGCCCGTTCCACGTCCGATGTATCGGGATCGATAATCTCCAGCGCCCATTTCGCCTGCCTGAAGTAGTACGAGTACCCAAGCACATAGTGTCTATTAAACAGGATCTGATCGGCGGCAGGCATGCCATATCGTGTTTCGCGTCTCAAACTTGGCAGGTCCAGCATGGTGACCTCCTATTCCAGGTTTGTAGCAACAGGCAGTTGGGCCAATATACATCTTCGGCGCCAGCACGTCAAGCCGCCACGCCCTAAAGAGCCCTTAGCCCCTACCGGTCAAGGGGGGTGGTGGTCAACTGGCCGGTGTGGGGATCGGGCTGGATGCGGACGTTGGAAAGAGCCTTCTCCAGTTTGAGTTTATCGGTGAGGCTCTGGATGACGGTACCGGCGGCCAGGGTGCCGGTGACCACGATATGCGGTGGGTCGTAGCTCGCCTGTAACTGGCGGTAATAATCCAGGCCGACTTGCTCCTGGGCCAGCAGCCGGGCAGTCGCGGCGTAGTTGTCGTAGTCCTTCTTGAACGCGTCCAGGGCCTCGTCCATGGCGCTGAACAG
>CAZJBG010000093.1:0-2079 GCA_964543925.1 uncultured bacterium | reverse complement strand
AAGGATCTGGATGGCCTTCTCCCGTTGAGCGGGCGAAATGGCGGTTTCCCGCATCAGCTCAATCTGCTTGACGAGGTTGTGCCTCGTCTTGTTATAGGTGTAGCGGTGCTGATTCAGGTTCTGATCAATATCCTCCAGACGCTTGGCGTGCTGGGTATGCACTTGAACCTTCTGATTCAGGTCGGGATCGGTAACATACCGGGAGCCCAACTGAATGTGGCTGATGCCCTGGAAGTCCCGGGCGATGAGCCGGTGGCCTACCTTGATCTCGGATGAGATAATCACCGGGGCTATGACCGTATCCATGCATTCGATGTGGCAGTCGCGCAGCTCCTCAAGGGCGATGACGTACGAGCCGGCCCAGACCTGGACATCCTTGAACCGGCGGGCACGGACCGACTGCCCGGCCCGGATGGACGCCTCGGTGCTTTTGGCCGGATTATCGGCCCCGGTCCCAATGTGGACGTTCCCGGCTGCCTTGATGGAGGCGCTGTGCACGGCGCCAAGGACCTTGAGATCGGCGGCGCATTCCACCTGTGAACCGTCGCCCACGTCCTGTTCCACCAGGATAGCCCCGTCCTTGCGAACCCGGCCGTGGGCCCGTCCCACACCGGGAATTTTCTCGATCGGAAACACGGCCACCGCCCCGTAGATATTCCGGTGGGCCTGCCCATCGATGTCCGCCAGCACCGCATGGCCCTCCTCATCGACAGATGTATTCGGGCCGGAGAAAAGATGGGCATCCATCGATTTCCCCTCGTGGAGGATGCGGGATTCGCCGGTAGGGAGGCACTCGATGATTTTGGGGGGAGTATCGACCGTGATGAGGGTCTGCCCCGCCTTCACCGGAAGGATCACGTCCACCCCGGGGAGCGCTTCCAGGTTTCCAGATGCCGCCATCTGGTCCAGCTCGGGCACCGTGAGACCTACATTCGTCGTTCCGGCAGGCACCTCTCGAACCTGGACCGCCGCCAAGGGCACCTGGTCATGGCTGCCTTTGGCAATCAGATCGAACCCCCCATCGATGGTGCCATCCCGGATCCCTTCCTTCCCCAGGGCCGTTAAAAGATCATTGGCCGTGAGCGATCCCTCCTGCAGCTGCCCCAGGACCAGACGGGTTCCGGCCATGAGGGTCAATTGGAGACTGCCCTCGGGCAGCTTGATGTCACGGCGTTCAATAGGAGCAGCCTTCATGTTTTGAACAGTTGCGCCTTGAGCTTGGTGAGCCAGGTTTCGGATTCCTCGATAAACTTGGCATGCTGGATCAACTTCTGCCTCGCCCGGTGACTGCCCCCACCGGACAAATGGGCCTTGGTCAAGCCCATGGCCTCAAACAGCTGGTAAACCTCCTCCAAAGATATGGGCTTGGCCATGGAGCGGCTGCGGGGAACTTCGTTCAGACCGAGACGGAGGAAGTGGTCTTTATCCTTGTACAGGAGAATGACCGGCGCCCTCGTTTTTTTCTTTTGAGCCGAAATGGCATCGAATTCGTCCACGAGAGCTTTCGGGTCCAACATGGACATTTCGGAGCTGAGGAAGATGGCCGCCACCGGGTCCCGGTGGTAGCTGCGCGTTGCATTAGAATGGGTCTGAACGACATCGACGGGCAGGGCAAGGGCCTGGCAGAGACGCTCCAATGATTGGGCCGTGGCGATATCTTTATCGATGATGAGAACCTTGCTCATACGATCCAGGACCTCACTTAGCGGTGACGATGGTTCCGACCGGCAAGGGGAACCGTTTTGAAGTTACCTGCTGGAACGTCGAATGACCAGCGATGAACAGGCGTTCAGCCGATCATTGACCTACCCTGACATGGGCACCTGGTCCGGTTCCGGCTCCACCGTCGCCACATCCCAGCAGCGAACCCGATGCATCGCCCCCATGGCTAAAGGGGCCAATCCCGGCGCGTCAGTTCGGCAGCGGTCCATGACCCGTTCACATCGCGGGTGGAAGGGGCAGCCGGGTGGCAGGTCTGCGGCGCTGGGGACCGAACCGTTGATGGCCTGCAGGCGGTCGGTCTGGCGGGCGGGGTTGGGCACCGCGGCCAACAACCCGATGGTATAGGGGTGCTGCGGG
>CAZJBG010000092.1:7519-10751 GCA_964543925.1 uncultured bacterium | reverse complement strand
CGGCAACCGGCTGGTGCTGGAAGTGGCCCAGCATCTGGGTGACAATGTCGTGCGGACCGTGGCCATGGACTCCACCGAAGGGCTGACCCGGGGCATGGAGGTGAAGGATACCGATGGCCCTATCACGATGCCGGTGGGCGCCGATACCCTGGGCCGTCTGATCAACGTGACGGGGGAACCCATCGATGACAAGGGGCCCCTAAAGACCAAGGCAAGGTACCCCATTCATCGCAGCGCGCCCCAGCACGAGGAGATCATTCCCACCGCCGAGATGCTGGAGACCGGTATCAAGGTCATCGATCTGCTGGAGCCCTATGCCAAGGGGGGCAAGACGGGACTGTTCGGTGGGGCCGGGGTGGGCAAGACGGTGATCATCCAGGAGCTCATCCGCAACATCGCGACCGAGCATGGCGGCTACTCGGTCTTCGGCGGCGTAGGCGAGCGGACCCGTGAGGGCAACGATCTTTACCTGGAGATGACCGAATCGGGGGTCATCAAGAAGACCGCCATGGTCTTCGGCCAGATGAACGAACCGCCCGGCGCCCGCCTGCGGGTGGCCCTGTCCGCCCTGGCCATTGCCGAGTACTTCCGCGATGAGGAGGGGAAGGATGTGCTCCTGTTCATCGACAACATTTTCCGGTTCACCCAGGCCGGCAGTGAGGTGTCGGCGCTGCTGGGGCGCATGCCTTCGGCGGTCGGGTACCAGCCCACCCTGGGCACCGAGATGGGCGAGCTGCAGGAGCGGATCACCTCCACCACCAAGGGGTCCATCACCTCGGTCCAGGCGGTCTATGTTCCCGCCGACGACCTCACCGACCCTGCCCCGGCCACCACCTTTGCCCACCTGGACGCCACCACGGTGCTGGACCGGGCCATCGCCGACCTGGGCATCTACCCGGCGGTGGACCCCCTCGATTCCACCTCCCGGATCCTCGACCCGCGCGTCATCGGGGAGCGCCACTACCGGGTGGCCCGCCAGGTGCAGCAGATCCTCCAGAAGTACAGGGACCTGCAGGACATCATCGCCATCCTCGGCATGGACGAGTTGAGCGACGATGATAAGCAGGTGGTGCACCGGTCCCGGCGGATTCAACGGTTCCTCTCCCAGCCGTTCTTCGTCGCCGAGGCCTTTACCAATACGCCGGGCCGCTATGTGAAACTGGAGGAAACCATCGCCGGTTTCGAGGCGATTCTGAACGGCGACATGGACCAGTATCCCGAAAACGCCTTCCTGTACGTGGGCGCTATCGATGAAGTGGTGGAGAAGGCCAAAAAGCAGGCGGCCTGATGGCAGCATCCTTCCAGCTGGAGATTGTCACCCCTACCCGGGTCATTGACTGCGGGGCGGTGGACTACCTCCGGGCGCCGTCGGGGGATGGGCTGTTCGGGGTCATGGCGCGACACACCCGGGCCATGGTGGCCCTGGACGTGGGGGAGATCAAGTACCTCAAGGAAGGGAAGACCCACTACTACGCCACCATCGGCGGCTATGCCGATATCCACGGCGACCACGTGCAGCTGCTGGTGGAGACGGCGGAAGTTGCCCAGGAGATCGACCGGGACCGGGCCAAGTCTGCCGAGCAGCGGGCCCGGGAACGCCTACGCGAGAAGGCTCGCGACCGCACCATTGATGAGGCCCGAGCCAGCGCTGCCCTCCAACGGGCCCTAAGCCGACTGAACGTGGCGGAGCGGGGGTAGGAAGAAGTGGCCGGGGCAGTGGCAGTGGCAGTGGCAGGTAAACATGTCATTCCGAGTGGAAACGAGGAATCCCTCTACCGGTGGCGGAGAGATCCTTCACTTCGTTCAGGATGACCAGAGGTAACCGAAGGGAAGGACCCGTTCTGAGCGCTAGCAAGCAACAGCACCGTATGACCTGCCCGCCCCGCCCCGTAACTTTGCGGGGTTTTTATTATCAGGTCATCCAATGAAACTTAAACGCACACACACCTGCGGCCAGCTGCGCAAGGGCGACGTCGGGACCGAGGTGATCCTCAACGGGTGGATCCACTCCCGGCGGGACCACGGCGGCCTCATCTTCTTCGACCTGCGGGACCGCTACGGCAAGACCCAGGTGGTCTTCGACGAAAGTGTCGCCAAGGCCGCCTTCGCCACGGCCAAGGGGCTGGGCATGGAGGACGTGGTGGCCGTCAGGGGGAAAGTGGTGGCCCGGTCGGTTGAGAACATCAATCCCGCCATGGTGACCGGGGAGATCGATGTGTCCTGTCTGGAACTGGAGGTGCTCAACGAGGCCGAACCGCTGCCGTTCCTGGTGACCGACCGGGAGAGCGCCAACGAGGACCTGCGCCTCACCTACCGCTACCTGGAGCTGCGCACCGAGCAGCTGCAGCATAACCTCATCACCCGCAGCAAGATTTATCAACTGGTGCGCAACTATTTTACCGGTGAGCATTTCGTGGAGCTGGAAACCCCCTTCCTCATGAAGTCCACCCCCGAAGGGGCCCGTGACTACCTGGTGCCCAGCCGCATCCACCAGGGGCGGTTTTACGCCCTGCCCCAGTCGCCACAGATCTATAAGCAGCTGCTGATGATCGCCGGGTACGACCGCTACTTCCAGATCGTGAAATGTTTTCGCGATGAGGACCTGCGGGCCGACCGCCAGCCGGAGTTCACCCAGATCGATGTGGAAATGTCTTTCGTGGATGAGGAAGATGTCTTTGGCGTCGTGGAACGGCTCATCGGACGGCTGTTCAAGGAGATTCAGGGCGCCCAGCTGCCGGCGGCCTTTCCCCGCCTGACCTACCGGGAGGCCATGGAACGCTACGGCACCGACAAGCCCGACCTGCGCTACGAGCTGGAGCTGCAGGAGTTTGCCCCGTTCATCGAGCCATCGGACTTCAATGTGTTCAAAGCGGTGCTGGGCGATGGGGGCCGGGTGAAGGCCCTGGTGGCACCGGGGGGCGCCAGCTACAGCCGCAAGGTCATTGACGAGTTGACCGCCTGGCTCACCCGCTACCACCGGGCCAAAGGTCTGGCGTGGATGAAGGCCACCGGTGACGGTCTGGACGGCGGTATCGCCAAATTTTTCGGCGACGACCTGCAAAAGGAGATCATCACCCGGTTGGGCGTGCATGAAGGCGACCTGCTGTTCGTCATCGGCGACCGGGCCAAAGTGGCCTTGCCGGCGCTGGGGGCGCTGCGCGAGGAGCTGGCCCGGAGGGAAGGACTGGTGAAAACCGATGAGGTCCGACCCCTGTGGGTCACGGACTTTCCG
>CAZJBG010000092.1:0-7509 GCA_964543925.1 uncultured bacterium | reverse complement strand
TCACCGATTTTCCCCTCCTGGAGTTCGACGAAGAGTCCCAACGGCACGTGGCGGTCCACCACCCCTTCACGGCGCCCCATCCCGACGACATTCGGCTCATGGACACCGACCCGGGCCAGGTACGGAGCCGGGGCTATGACCTGGTCATCAACGGGCACGAGATTGCCGGGGGTTCGATCCGTATCCACGATGCCAAGTTGCAGGATAAGATATTCCGGCTGTTGGGCATATCACAGGATGAGGCCGAAGCCAAGTTCGGCTTTCTCCTCAAGGCCCTCCGCTATGGCGCCCCGCCCCATGGGGGCATCGCCTTCGGCTTCGACCGCCTGGTCATGGTGTTGGTAGGCACAGGCCAGATTCGGGACGTCATCGCGTTCCCCAAGACCACCAGCGCCCTCTCCCTCATGGACGGCGCCCCATCCGAGGTTTCCGAGGAGCAGCTCAAGGAGCTCGGTATTCGCCTCGACCAGGAGCTGAAAGGCGGCCATTGACCCCGGCGTGAGCACGGCAGCCCCGCTAAGCGCTGCAGACCGGTCCCGAATCTCTTTTGGCATCGGGGAGATTTTTTGGTATTTTCAGGGGTGAACGATACTGCACCGTTTGTCAAGCCGGCTAATCAACTCATCCCACAGGGGCCGGTTTTCCAGCTGAACCCTCCCATTCAAACAAATCTCTCCTGATCACCTGCCGATGGTTAAGCATACCCTCGATATCAAGGACACCGACCCCCTCCTGCTGCTGGGCGTGAATGACCGGCATATCCAGATATTGACCTCCGCCTTCAAGACCCAGCTGGTGACTCGGGGCGGCAGCATCACCATTGAAGGACTCAAGGAGGACGTCCTGCGGGTGGAGCAGGTCCTCAAGGAGATGATTCTGGCCATCAACCGCAACGGGGAATTGGGACCGGAGGATGTGAAGGCGCTGGTGAAGGTCGGGGCGGGCGGCGGTGCTCCGCTGCCCAACGGGGAGAAGCAGGTGATCCTCTACACGCACAAGGGGATGGTGTCGCCGCGTACCGATGGGCAACGACGCTACTTCGAGGCCACCCAGAAAAATGACATCGTTTTCGCCATCGGGCCGGCCGGTACGGGAAAAACCTACCAGGCGGTGGCGGTGGCGGTGGCCGCCCTCAAGGCCCGGCAGGTCGATCGCATCATCCTGACCCGCCCCGCAGTGGAGGCCGGGGAAAACTTGGGCTTTCTCCCTGGGGACCTGAAGGAAAAGATCGATCCCTACCTGACCCCCCTGTACGATGCCCTCCGGGACATGCTGCCCAATGACAAGCGGCGGACCTACCTGGAGCAGCGCATCATCGAGATCGCGCCGCTGGCGTACATGCGGGGTCGCACCCTGTCCAGCGCCTACGTCATTCTGGACGAGGCCCAGAACGCCACCTCCATGCAGATGAAGATGTTCCTGACCCGCCTGGGAGTCAATTCCCAGGCCATCATCACCGGCGATATTACCCAGATCGACCTGCCCGCCAGCCAGGGGTCGGGCCTCATCGAGGCCGCCCAGATCCTCGAAGGGATAGACGGCATCGCCATCTGCCGGCTCACAGATACGGACGTTGTGCGCCATCGGCTGGTGCGGGATATCGTCAAGGCCTACGAGCAGCGCCAGGAGAGCTAAGCGGGCCACCACGACCGTACGAGATCGCCATGCTTCGCTCGCGATGACGGGAAAGGTTAGTGATGGGTATCTCATTATTCGTAGCTACGAACTAATATGAATTTCAACCTCACCGCGGAGCAAGCCCTCCTTCAGCCGAACAGTCGTCAGCTCCCTCGTGAAGTCATGGTCCGCGATTGACCACGGAAGGGATAGATCAGTTGGACATCCTCGAAATGATGAACCAGCAACACCACGAGCAGGTGGTGTTCTGTCACGAGCCAGCCGCTGGCCTCAAAGCCATCATCGCCATTCACGATACGACCCTGGGGCCAAGTCTGGGGGGCTGCCGGTTCTATCCCTACCCGAACGAGGAACAGGCTCTCGGCGATGTGCTGCGACTCTCCCGGGCGATGACCTACAAGGCCTCCCTGGCCGGTCTGAACCTGGGCGGCGGCAAGTCGGTGATCATCGGGAACCCGGAGACCGACAAGAACGAAACCCTCTTCCGGGCCTTCGGGCGATTCGTGGACGGTCTGGGGGGACGCTACATCACCGCCGAGGATGTGAATACCAGTGTACAGGACCTGGAGTGGATCCGTCGCGAGACGCAATATGCGACCGGTTTGCCCGAGGCGCAGGGCAGTAGCGGGGACCCCTCGCCGGTCACGGCCTATGGGGTGCTGGTAGGGATCAAGGCGGCGCTGATGACCCAACTGAATACCGATAACCTCAAGGGCATAAAGGTAGCGGTCCAGGGGGTGGGGCACGTGGGCCGCAACCTGTGCCACCTACTCCATGAAGCCGGGGCGGAGCTGTTTATCTCCGACGTCAACCAGGCGGCGGCTGATCGTGTGGTGGCCGAGCTAGGCGCCGGCTTGGTCGATCATCGTGAGATCCATGCCATGGCGGTCGACGTTCTGGCTCCCTGCGCCATGGGCGGCGCGCTGAACGAGGTGACTATTCCGCAGATCAAGGCACCGATCATCGCCGGGGCGGCCAACAACCAACTGGCCCGCCCCAAAGCGGACGGTGAAGCCCTGCATAAGCGGGGGATACTTTACGCGCCCGATTACGCCGTCAATGCCGGGGGCCTTATCAATCTGGCCGTCGAGTTGGAGGGCTACGACCGTGAGCGTGCCCTGGCCAAAGTTGAAGGGATCTACGATACCCTCATGAAGATTTTCAGGATGTCGGCGGAGGAAGAGCGACCGACTCATCAGGTTGCCGATGGGCTGGCAGAGGAACGCATTCGGCGGGCGGCCGAAAGTAAGTCCAGTCACCCAGCCACAGCAGTCCGCACAGGGGCGAGGCAATAGGTCATGGACCGGAAGGTTCGACGGCGCGCGCGCGAAATGGCCCTACAGGCCCTGTATGCTATGCGTCTGGGAGATGGCGACCAGGAGCAATGTATCGACTTTGTTGCCTCCGAAGTGGACCGACCTCCCCTGGAGGGCGCCCGGGATTATTGTGTGACTCTGCTTAGGGAAGTGGTGGCGCGGCAGGAATGGGCCGATAAGCTGATTGCCTCCAAACTCCAGCACTGGGATTTGAAGCGCGTCACCTTGATCGATCGACTTATCCTGGAACTCGCACTCGTTGAAATGGTTAACTTTGACGATGTGCCTCCCAAAGTGAGTATCAGTGAGGCTATAGAAATTGCCAAGATTTACAGCACGGATGACAGTCCCGGTTTTGTCAACGGTATCCTGGATGCCGTCTATCACGACCTATTAGCCGGGAAAGGTACCGACAGCTGAGCGTAGTGGAGCATACCAGATGCTAGGATTTATACGAAAAATGTTCGGCGGCACCAAGTCGGAGCGGGATATCAGCCGTTTCCAACCCCAGGTGGACGAGATCAATGCGATATATGCCACCCTTGCAGACCAGCCTCTGGAACAGTTGGTGGGGCGTCTGCAGGAGATCAGGCAGGAAGTGGCCGACGTTCGGGATGCGGCCCGAGAAGCTGCTCCTGAGGAACCGGACCTGGATGAAGCAATCTACCAGGCTGAGCAGGCTTTGCTCGACGAACGCCTGACCGAGGTGTTTGCCATCGTCAAGGACGCCTGCCGCCGGCTCATGGGGCGCGAGTTCAAAATGCTGGGCCAGGCGGCCGTCTGGGACATGATCCCTTTCGATGTGCAGCTCCTGGGCGCCATCGTTCTGCATAAAGGCCGCATCGCCGAAATGAAGACCGGCGAGGGTAAGACCCTGGTGGCCACCATGCCCATGGTGCTCAACGCACTCACGGGGCGCGGGGTGCACCTGATAACGGTGAACGACTACCTGGCCCAACGGGACAGCGAGTGGATGGGGCAGGTCTACCAGCTGCTCGGTTTGACCGTGGGCTGCATCCTTAACCGGATGGGGCCTGATGAGCGCCGCCAGGTTTACGCCTGTGACATCACCTATGGCACCAATAACGAGTTCGGCTTTGATTATCTGCGGGACAACATGGCCGTCACACCCGGGGACCAGGTCCAGCGGGGACATACCTATGCCATCGTGGACGAGGTGGACTCGGTGCTGATCGACGAGGCCCGGACGCCACTTATCATATCCGGCCAGGTGGACAGCCCCATCGACACCCGTTATGTAGACCTCAAACCGAAGATCGAGCGTCTCATCCGCCAGCAGACCAACCTGGTGAACACCCTGGTGGCGGAGGCGGAAAAGATGTGGGATACCGAGGAGTACGAAGCCGCCACCAAATTGCTCATCGCCAGCCGGGGGATGCCCAAGAACCGCAAGTTGATGAAATTGTACCAGCAGACAGGATTCAAGGCGGCGATCCATTCGGTTGAGAGTGACTACCTGCGAGACAAGAAACTCCAAGAGTTGGACGAGGAGTTGTATTTCTTTGTCGACGAAAAGAGTCACATCATTGACCTGACCGAAAAAGGGCGCACGGAGATCGCGCCCGACAACCCCGAAGCCTTTGTCATTCCTGACATCGGTGAGGCTTTTCATGCGATTGAAAACGACGGCAGCTTGACACCGGAGGATCTTCTCAAGAAAAAAGAAGAGGTCCAGGACCTGCACAGCGAGCGGAGCAACACCATCCACCATATCAGCCAGTTGCTCCGGGCCTATACCCTGTATGAGCAGGACGTGGAGTACGTCGTCCAGGACGGCAAGGTGCTCATTGTCGACGAGTTTACGGGCCGCGTGCTGGCGGGCCGCCGGTACAGTGACGGACTGCACCAGGCCCTGGAGGCCAAGGAGAGCGTGGTCATTGAAAAAGAGACCCAGACCATCGCCACCATCACGATCCAGAATTATTTCAGGATGTACGAGAAACTGGCGGGGATGACCGGCACCGCCGAGACGGAGGCCCGGGAGTTCTCCGAAATCTACAAGCTGGAAGTCACGGTGATCCCCACTCACGAGCCGGTGAACAGGGACGACCAAAACGACCTGGTCTTCAAGACCAAACGGGAGAAGTACAACGCCATTTTAGATGAGATTGATGCCCGCTACCGGGAGGGACAACCCACCTTGGTGGGCACCATATCGGTGGATGTGTCGGAGACGCTTTCCCGGATGCTCAAGCGCCGGGGCATTCCCCATAATGTGCTCAATGCCAAACAGCACCAGCGCGAGGCGGAGATCGTGCTCCGGGCGGGGCAGCGGAGCGCGGTGACCATTGCCACCAACATGGCCGGTCGCGGCACCGACATCAAGTTGGGTGAGGGAGTGACGGAACTCGGGGGCCTGCATATCCTTGGTACCGAGCGTCATGAGAGTCGCCGCGTTGACCTCCAGTTACGGGGTCGATCCGGCCGGCAGGGGGACCCGGGCAGCTCGGTCTTCTTCCTCAGTCTGGAAGATGACCTCATGCGGCTGTTCAGCAGTGAGCGGATCGTCCGCCTCATGGACCGGTTGGGTGTTGAAGAGGGAGAGGTGCTCACCCATGGCCTGATCACCAAGTCCATCGAACGGGCCCAAAAGCGGGTGGAGGCCCGCAATTTCGGTATCCGCAAGCACCTGCTGGAGTACGACGATGTGATGAACCAACAGCGGGAGATTGTCTACGACCGGCGCAATTTCGCCCTCCACGGCCAGGACCTTGTGCCTGAAGTGGAGAAAATGCTGGAAGACATGACCGACAGTACCATGCAGAGTGAGCACGTAGCGGCGGACGGGTCGGTGGACTTCAGTGTGCTTCGGCAGGAGCTGAGCAGTGCCTTGCTGCTGGACTTCCAGGCCGGGCCGCACAAAAATGGTGATAGCGAGGTGGTCATAAAGGGCCTTCAGGATCAGGCCATGGAACATTACCGACTGAAACGCTCCCTGGTCGAACCCGAGGCTTTTGCCCAATTTGAGCGTTACGTCTTCCTCCGCACCATCGATGAGAAATGGCAGCAACATCTGTACAGCATGGATCAGCTCCGGGAAGGGATCAATCTCCGGGCCTACGGCCAGAAGAACCCGCTGCTGGAGTACAAGTCCGAAGCGTTCAGCATTTTCGTGGAGATGTTGGACGATATCAACCGGAACACCTTGCGGCGCATCTTCGGGGTCAGGATTGCAGGGCTGGAGGAGCAGCGTCCACGGCTACAGCGCGTCGGACACGGGCTCCAGACTTCCCATGCCGAATCGGCGAACATGGGATTTATGGGCGCCGGAGGCGCAGGCGAGCCACCGCGCCCGACACCGATGGGCATGCCCGGCACCGGCCAACCTCGGGCGCCCCAGGCCCAGCGTAAACCGGTGCACGTGGAGGATAAGGTGGGCCGCAACGATCCCTGCCCTTGCGGCAGCGGCAAGAAGTTTAAGAAATGTCACGGAAAGTAAAATCAGGCTTTGCCACCCGGGCCATTCACGTGGGGCAGGAGCCCGACCCCACAACCGGGGCGGTGGTGCCACCCATCTACCATACCACCACCTATGTCCAGTCCGACCTGGGGGTGCATAAAGGCTTCGACTACAGCCGGGCGGGCAACCCCACCCGCCGGGGTCTGGAGGAGAACCTGGCGTCCCTGGAAAGTGGCCGGTACGGTATCGCCTTTTCATCGGGCATGGCCGCCCTGTCGGCGCTGATGACCCATTTCCGGTCCGGGGATCACGTCATCGTGTCGGAGGGTGTCTACGGAGGTACCTACCGCGCTATCACCCAGGTTTTCAACCGCTTCGATTTGGCCTCCAGCTGGGTGGATACCACCACACTGGACCCGGTGATAGAGGCGATTCGTCCCGAGACCCGGGCCATCATTATCGAGTCGCCCAGCAATCCCATGATGTCCCTCACCGATATCAAGGCGGTGTCCGCACTGGCCCGGGAGCGCGGCCTGCTGGCCATCGTGGACAACACTTTCATGACCCCCTACTGCCAGCGGCCCCTTGAACTGGGGGCCCACGTCGTCTACCACAGTACCACCAAGTACATCAGTGGGCATAGCGATATCATCGGGGGCGCGGTGGTGACCAGCGATGAACGCCTGGCCGAAGACCTCTATTTCATCCAGAAATCGCTGGGGGCGGTACCGTCCCCCTTCGATTGCTGGCTCACGTCCCGGTCTCTCAAGACCTTGGCCGTCAGAATGGACCGTCATAACGGCAACGCCCTGCAACTGGGCCGGTTCCTGGCTGAGCGATCCGGGGTAAAAACCATTTACTATCCGGGCCTCCCCAGCCATCCTCAGTATGACCTGGCGGCTACCCAGCAGCGCACCCCCACCGGTGAACCGGCGTTCGGCGGCATGATCAGCTTCGAGACCGGTTCCCTGGAAAATGCCCGGTCCGTTGTCCAGCGATTCCAGATCTTTACCCTGGCTGAAAGCCTGGGCGGAGTGGAGAGCCTGGCCAACCATCCGGCCACCATGACCCACGCCTCGGTCCCCAGGGAAGTCCGGGAGTCGTTCAAGCTTACCGACGGCCTGATCCGTCTAT
>CAZJBG010000091.1:0-10768 GCA_964543925.1 uncultured bacterium | reverse complement strand
GGGTCTTCCTCGATACGAATGTCCTGGTAAGCGCCTTTGCCACTCGTGGGCTGTGTGCCGATGTCCTGCGCACCGTGCTGACTGAACACGAACTGATTGTCAGCGCGTTGGTGCTGAGCGAACTCGAACGCGTCCTGCAGACCCGCATAGGCGTGCCTGGTCCAACGGTCCAGGCCATCATCACCTTTCTGAGCCGGTTCCCCGAGGCGCCCGTACCGATGGACATGCCCCCGCTGCCGATCCGTGACCCGGACGACCGGCCCATCCTGGCTGCGGCCCTGGGCGCTGATGTCGATGTCTTTATAACCGGCGACCGGGAACTGCTGGCCCTTGAAGGTCGGGTTGAGCTGACCATCACCGACCCCCGGGGATTCTGGAACCTGCTGAAGCAGGGCGGACGCCAACCCTCCTCCTAAGACCTGGGCACCTTTATAGACTTTGTCTATAAAGGCTGCGTGCATGTTGGTCCGTTATATGTCCGTTATACCCAATATTTCTCTGGTTATCTATATCGGCGTATAGCTTCTACCCTTTTTTGTTCCCTAAGGGGAGGAAAGCATCCGCTTGGCCTTGTACAGTCCGGCGTCCTTGATGGCGGTGAGCTCGTTGGTCAGACGGGATTGGATGGTGTCCATGGGGGCTCCTTTTGCACACCGGTGCTGGAGGTTAGAGACGGTAGCGGTTCCGCAGGTGCGGGATCAGGTAGTAGGCGAAGGCTTCCTCAAAGCTGTGTTGGGGTTGCCAGCCCCAATCCTTGCGGGCAGCCGTGTCGTCTACATCGGCGGGCCAGCTATCCACCATGGCCTGGCGATTCTCATCCATAGCGAAGGTGATCCTGGCCTCGGGAAAGTCCTTCAGCACCCGCTGGTGCAGCTCGCCCGCGGTGGGGGCGAAGGCTCCAATGTTGTAGACCCGGCGGGTCAGGGCTTCACGAGGCGCTTCCATGAGCATGAGGGCAGCCCGGATGGCGTCGGGCATGGTCATGAATGGCATGGCCGTATCCTCCCGGACGAAGCAATCATAAGGCCGGCCTTGAGCGGCGGCGTGGAGCATTTCGGGGGCGTAGTCCGAAGAGCCGCCCACCGGTAGGGTTACCGCGCTGATGAGGCCGGGAAAACGGATGGAACGGAAGTCGACCCGCAAGGCCCCGGCATGGGCGGCCAGGCGCTCGTAGTGCTCGGCGTAATAGGTCCCCAGCAGTTCGCAGTAGAGCTTGTTACAACCGTACATGGTCTGGGGAAACAGGTATTGCTTTTCCGAAAGCCGCCCGGCCTTATTTTTTTCCTTGAGGCTGGACAGGCCGTAGACGGCGATGGAACTGGGGAAGAAGAACTTGACCGGTTGTCCCTGACTCCGGGATTGATCGACGGCCAGGGCGAGGAGGTTGAAGGTGCCGTCAACGTTGACTTGATGGGCGGTGCGTGGAGAAAACTCCGCCCGGGTGCTCAAAAGGGCCGCCAGATGATAGATGGCGGTCAGCTCGAAACGGCTGTTGATATGGTCCAGGATATTTTGGTCCAGGATATTGCCGGTGATGTTCTCGAGGAGGGAGGCTTTCAGGCTTCGATCGACTTCCTCCACATCCAGACCGATGATACCTTCGCTGGGCCGGTCCTTCACGGCCGTGACCAAACCGTGGCCGATTTCTCCGTTAACGCCGGTGATCAGGATGGCTCGCGTGCGGATCATGGCGGCCCTGCGACTTGAGTTCCGGCCGCGAACAAGGCCGTCAGCGGAATGCCAACAGCGGCTGACAGCCGGCAGCGCCGGCCTTGGCTCAGCAGCCTTCTGGTGAACGGACCGGTGTGCATATCCTCTCCGCCAATCCGAACGGTACCGTTAATTTCCCTGTGCAACATGTATGGCGATCATGGCTGACGAATTTAGATTTCACCCCCATCCGACGCAAGGGAATACTCCCCGCTACCCGTCGAAGTGTGGCGCCGGAGGTCGGCCGCTGACCTTGCGCATCATCTGCTGGCAACCGTAAACTCACTCAGCTAAAGAGGACCATTTTTCCTATCGAACAACACATGTCGAATCCTGCCAAAACAATTGCCATCGCCAACCAGAAAGGTGGTGTCGGAAAGACCACGACGGCGGTCAATCTGGCCGCCGGTCTGGCCGCCAGTGAGATATCGACCCTGCTGATGGACCTGGACCCCCAGGCCAACGCCACCAGCGGTATAGGCGTCGAGAAAGGAACCTTCAAACACTCGGTTTACGATATCATGACCGATAGCGTTTCCATTGATGATGCCATTATCAGCACCCGGATGGAGCATCTGGACCTGGTGCCGTCCAGCCACCAGCTGGTGGGGGCCGAGGTGGAACTTGTCGGAGTTATGTCCCGGGAGTACGTGCTCAAAAAGGCCCTGTCGAAGCTGACCCGATCCTACGACTTTGTGGTTGTCGACTGCCCCCCGTCCCTGGGCCTGCTCACCGTCAACAGCTTGACCGCGGCCGACTCGGTGCTGATCCCCATCCAGTGCGAATACTACGCTATGGAAGGGCTCTCCCAGCTGCTCAATACCATCCGCCTCATCCAGCGGCAGTTGAACAAGGAGTTGGAGATCGAAGGGGTTCTGATCACCATGTTCGACAACCGGCTCAACCTGTCCCGGCAAGTGGCGGAGGAAGTACGCGCTTACTTTGGTGAGAAGGTCTATGATACGACCATCCAGCGCAACGTGCGTCTGAGTGAGTCACCCAGTTACGGCAAGCCCATCATCCTCTACGATGCCTCTTCGATCGGCTCCCGGAACTACATGTCGCTGGTAAGCGAAGTGATCAAGAACAATGGCTAAACAGCGTCTCGGGAAGGGACTGGAAGCGCTCATCCCCAGCGACCCCATGATGGGGCCATCCGGAAGCGTGCAACCCCATCTGGACGTGGAGCTCATCGATCCCAACCCCCTGCAACCCCGCCAGGCATTCGGCGATGAGGGGATGGCCGATCTCATCAGTTCTATCGAGGCCAATGGAGTCCTGCAACCCCTCACGGTAAGGGAATCGGAAAACGGCCGTTACCAGCTGGTTGCCGGAGAACGGCGTCTCAGGGCATCCAAAGCCCTGGGGTTGGAGGAGGTGCCGGTTTATATCCTGAGTGTGGACTCCGACGTAAACATGATGGAATATGCGCTCATTGAAAATATCCAGCGGGAAGATTTGAACCCCGTGGAGCAGGCCGAGGCTTTTGCTCTTTTGCACGGAAAATATGATCTGAAGCAGGAGGAGATCGCACAACGGGTGGGGATGAGCCGGCCGGCCGTGGCCAACTACCTTCGGATTCTGCGTCTTCCTAGCGAGATCAAGACCAGCCTGCGTAACAACGATATATCAATGGGCCACGCCCGGACCCTGCTGAGCCTGCCGCAACCCGCCTTGATCATGAGCCTCTGGAAGAAAATTGTTCAAAGTGGCATGAGTGTTCGACAGACCGAAGCGGCGGTGCATGCCCTGATCGATCCGAAGGAAAAGAAATCTGCCAAGACCGCCGCCAAAACCAAACACGAACCACCCAAGCCCGCATTTATCAACCAGGTGGAAGTCGAACTCCTGAGCCTCTTGAGCACCAAGGTCCGGGTTAAGCCCAAGGCAGATGATACCGGCGCCATTGAGATTTTCTATTATTCCCAGGAAGACCTTGAGAGAATACTGGATATTTTATTCGGGGCACAGGGGAAAGGGAAAGCCGGGTAGCGTGTTCCAGGGTATATTTTACGTTGACTCTCATTTTGATCACGGGCTAAACTCGTGAGCTATTTGAGTACGGTCTGGCATGGGCTGAGGGACCGTCTGGGAAAGGTTTGGCAACGGCATTACCAGCTGGTCATGATGTCCGAAGAGGGCGACTGGACCCGGAGTTATCGGGTGACGGCAGGGCAGGTGATCATGGTCCTGACAATGGCCGCTTTCATCGGTCTTATCTTGATTGGCGGGTGGGTGTATACCCTGCCGCGTCTGGCAGACTATTCGGAGCTGACGCTGGAGAAGGAACGCTTGCAGACTTACCGGGACAGGGTGCGGCGCGTGGTCCTCAATTCAAAGCAGTATGGCTTGGTGGGCGTCGATCTCCTGCAGGATTTGGAACTGTCCATCCGCCTGGAAGACGACCAGGGGAATGCGATGAGCACGTTGAGGGATCGCCAGGGTGGTATTCCCATTGACGATATTTACATCAATTTTTTGGAGAACGTTCCCACCCACCCCCCGGTGAATGGATATGTAACCCGTGGCCTGTTGCTGCACGATCTGGATCTCCAAGTCAATCATGATGGTATCGACATTGCAAGCCCTATCGGTGAGGTCGTGCAGGCCGCTGCCGCCGGTCTGGTGGTCTTCTCGCACTGGACCGAGGATCTGGGCTATATGATTATTCTCAGTCACGGTGATGACTATGTTACGGTCTATGGCCATAACCAGACCAATTTGGTATCCCCCAGGGAATGGGTAGAGCGGGGCCAGCCTATTGGTCTGGTCGGAAGTACGGGCGTCAGTCAGGGGCCTCATTTGCATTTCGAGATTTGGAAGGAGGGGCGATCGATGGACCCCCGACTCTTTATTGACCTTTATAGAAAACAGGATGTTTCGGTAGAAACCCATGGCTAAAGAAAACGGCACTCAAACCAATACCATCGTCGGGCCGAACACGGTGATTCAGGGGAACCTGGAAGTCAAGGGATCGGTGCTGATCTACGGAAAAGTGTTTGGCGACGTGCGTTCCGAGGGTTTGGTGCGCACCACCAAAGATTCCCTTATCAAAGGCGCCGTGATTGCTGAAGAAGCTGTCATCGAAGGTGACGTTGATGGGAGCCTTACCATCAAGGGACGGGCCACATTAGGCGGCTCCGCAAGGTTGGTTGGCGATGTGCAGGTTGGGATGTTGGTGATTGAAGAGGGCGCTCAGTTTACAGGCAGCTGTAAAATGGGGGATGCGAAGCTCGATGCGGTGCCGGCGGCCAAGGATGGTCAATCGGTCAAGGCTGAGCTCGCTACGAAAACGAAGGAAGCGCCGACTGAATCGACCTCTGCCGGTCAGAGGGATTCCACGTGATTTTGATGCATCCTGCACCCTTCGGGGTGTGCGGTCTCACTTAGTCAATTTTGCCTCACATGCCATCCAACTCAGGTTCTTCCAGGAAGGGCATCTCCGCTGCCCACACCATGACCGGTGCGGTGCTCGGATTGGGATTGTTGGGGTATATCCTGGATCAAAAATTTCAAACAGCGCCATATCTTTTGCTCGCGGGGTTGCTGATCGGTCTGGTAGTCGGATTTTACGATCTCTGGAAAGGCATGTTTCCGCCTCGGGGGGGCGCATGAGCATGCGGATCGCCGCCCCGGCGCTGGGGGGGCTGTCTTTAGCCGCCTCCGGGGTGGTGTGGATGATCGCGGGTGAGCGCAGCGCCTGGGCTGTTCTCGCGGGCGGCAGCCTGCCCATGGCCATATCCGTTGTCAGCCTGTACGTCTTTTGGGTGGCGGCAGCCAAAGGCGCAAGCCAAATCCATCATCAGCGCTTTGTGGTGCTCAATTTCCTGGTAAAGGTGGTACTCATTGGCCTGTGGATGGCCCTCATCCTGCGTGCGACAACCTTACCGAGGGTTCCCTTCGTGGTTTCACTCCTGGTCAACTTTTTCACCTGGCACGTCTACGAGGCGTACCGTTACCAAGCGTATCTACAGGCGGCCCCCAGGGGAGCCGAAGTGTCATGACCAGCAGGGTTGAATAATCGAAGATGGCGGCGGAAGAACATAGCGAAAATATTGGTGCGGTGATCCTGCACCATGTCTCCAACAGTGAGGCGTTGCTGCCCCTAAACCTGTTTGGCGTGGACATGTCCATCACCAAGCATGTCATCATGCTCTGGATAGCCGGGGCGGTGGTGACCACCGCCTTCCTTTTAGGCACGCGGCGTTATCGCCGGGGGACGGTACAGGTCCCTTCGGGTTTCGCTAATTTCCTGGAAGCTGTGGTGGACTTTGTCCATAACCAGATCGTGGTGCCCAACATGGACCGGCAGAGTGCTCGCAGCTGGTCGCCCTACATCCTGGCCCTGTTCACCCTGATCCTGACGGCCAACCTACTGGGACTCATCCCCTTCTTCGACCTGATACCTGGGGGCGGCACGTCCACGGGCAATGTGAACGTCACGGCGGCCCTGGCGGCGGTGACCTTTATGGCCATCATTGTGGCGGGGAGCCGGGAACACGGCGTCATCGGGCACTGGAAGAATCTGGCCCCTCCCGGTGTGCCCTGGCCGGTCCTGTTTATCCTGATTCCCATTGAAATACTGGGCATGTTTGTCCGTCCTTTTGCCCTCACTATGCGACTGGCCGCCAACATGACCGCCGGGCATATCGCCGTGCTGGCGATCCTGGCGCCCATTTTTCTACTGGCGAACGCCTGGATTGGTATCGGGTCGGTGGCCCTCAACGTAGGGATATCCTTCCTGGAGATCATTGTCGCTCTGGTGCAGGCTTATGTCTTCAGCTTGTTGTCGGCGGTCTTTATCGGCGCGGCCATTCACCCGGAGCATTAAGGATTTAAAGATTCCATTTGGCTATGAAACGCATGACATCCATAAGAAAGAAAAAGAGGTAAACATACCCATGAAATTCCTGTTTAGCAGTCGCCGGTTTTTATTCGCGATGACCTTTACCCTGTTGGCCGTTTCCTCGGTCTTCGGTGCTGAGGAGGGTGCCGCCGCCAACAAGAATCTCGCCCTCCTGGGCGCTGGTTTCGGAGCCGGCATGGTGGTCATCGGTGCCGCACTAGGCATCGGTCGGTTTGCCGCCGCAGCCGCCGAGAGCACCGCCCGCCAGCCGGAAGCCGCTGCCGATATCCGCACGGCCATCAATCTGCCCCTGTTTCTCCTTGAGGGGGTGGCCATTATCGCCGAAGTCGTTCTGCTGCTCATCGTGCTACTGTAAATCGTAACCAGTTCGACAGTTAGGTAGGAGGGGTCATGGAGCAGTTGGTACGCTTCGAACCGGGACTCATGATATGGACATGGGTCACTTTTTTCATTGTATTGGGTATTCTGGCCCGCAAGGCCTGGGGACCCATGATTGACGCCCTGGACAAGCGGCAGGCGGGTATCCGCACTGCTCTGGATGCCGCCGACCGAGCCAGAGCGGAATCGGAGCAGCTCGCGACCAAGTACGAGGAGCAGCTCCAGGCCAGCCGGAAAGAGGCCCAACTCGTGCTCGCTGACGCCCGGGCCGCTGCTGAAAAAATGCGCATCGAATTGGACGAAGCCGCCCGCAAAAAGGCCGCCGATCTGGTGGACAAGGCCCGGGACCAGATCGCCGTTGAACGGGATCGGGCCTTACGGGAGATCAGGGCCACGGTGGTCGATCTATCCCTGTCCATCGCCGGTAAGGTGGTGGAGCGGAACCTGACGACCAAAGATAACCTGAAGCTGGTGGAAGAGAGCCTCCGACAGGTCGGCGAGGCCTGATGACGGCCGGTCCCCACGCCCGGAAGTTTGCCCGGGCGGCCCTGAAGGTGGCCGTCACTATGGGGGCGGTAGAGGGCTTCCTGGAGCGGTTCGCGTATTTAGCCCAGGCGTTCAGGGCCAATAAAGCTTTCCGCCACCTGCTCATCACTCACCGGGTGCCGCTGGACAACAAAATGGAGGTGCTCCGTCAGGCCTTCCGGGACGACCTCACCGAATTGGAATTTGTGGTGCTGCGCATGCTCATGGAGCAGCAGTTGGGGATCCAGCTGCCGGGGGTGGCCAAGTCGCTGGTCTTCCTGGCCCAGGCCGAATATGCTCAACTGAACCTGACGGTCTTTACTCCCCAATCGCTCTCCCAGAAAGAGCTTCAGGCGCTGGGCGACCGGGTCGAGCAGTCCCTGGGACGTTCATTGCAGGTCAAAGGGGTCACCGAGCCGCGCCTGATTGGCGGGGTCAAGCTGCGCCTGGGCAATATCCTGGTAGATGGCTCCATAGCCCGCCGGATGGAGCTGCTGCGGGAGGAGTTGGTCTAGGGGTGGCAGTAGCAGTGGCAGTGGCAGTGGCAGTGGCAGAGGATGATCTTGGATGCATAACCATAACGGAACGTAAAGTTTATGACGGTAGAATTTGATACCAGTAAGATTACGGAGCTGCTGAAAGAGCAGCTCGACGCCTTCCATGTCGAGTTGGATGTGGCCGAGGTGGGCGAGGTGATCTCGGTGGGTGACGGGGTTGCCCGGGTTCACGGCCTGGATAATGTGATGGCCAGTGAACTGGTGGCCTTTCCGCACGGGGTGTTTGGCATGGCCCTCAATCTGGAGGAGGACAACGTCGGTTTGGTGCTCTTTGGTGAGGGCCACCTGGTGGGTGAAGGCGACCTGGCCCGGCGAACGGGGCGGGTGGTGGAGATCGGCATCGGTAAGGAGATGCTGGGCCGGGTGGTGAACCCCCTGGGCCAACCCATCGACGGACGGGGTGAGATCAAGACCAAGGAGACAGCCGCCATTGAGCGGAAGGCCCCCGGGGTCATGGCCCGCCAGCCGGTGCGGGAGCCGCTGCAAACGGGAATCAAGGCCGTTGACAGCATGATTCCCATCGGCCGGGGCCAGCGGGAACTCATCATTGGCGACCGCCAGACCGGTAAGACGGCCATCGCTCTGGATACGATTATCAATCAGAAGGGCACCCACGAGACAGACCAGCCGGTTTACTGCATATACGTGGCCATTGGCCAGAAGGCCTCCACTGTAGCCGCTGCCGTAGCCGAGCTCGAGAAGGCCGACGCCATGGACTATACCGTCATCGTGGCGGCCAATGCCTCCGACCCGGCGCCGATGCAGTTTATCGCTCCCTACGCGGGCGCTACCCTCGGAGAATATTTTCGTGACCGGGGGATGCACGCCCTGGTGATCTACGACGATTTGAGTAAGCACGCCGTGGCTTACCGCCAGATGTCCCTTTTGCTGCGCCGTCCACCGGGGCGTGAAGCCTATCCCGGGGATGTCTTCTACCTGCACAGCCGTCTGCTGGAGCGAGCCGCCAAGATGAATGATGATCAGGGCGGTGGTTCCCTTACGGCCCTGCCGATCATCGAGACCCAGGCCGGCGACGTGGCCTCCTACATTCCCACCAATGTCATTTCCATTACTGACGGGCAGATCTTCCTGGAAACGAATCTGTTCAATTCGGGCATTCGTCCTGCCATCAACCCCGGCATCTCCGTATCCCGGGTCGGCGGCAACGCCCAGATCAAGGCTATGCGGAAGGTGGCCGGATCCCTGCGCCTGGAACTGGCCCAGTTCAGGGAGTTGGAGGCCTTCTCAAAGTTCGGCTCCGACCTGGACAAGGCGACCCAGCAGCAGATTACGCGGGGAGAGCGGTTACGCGAGGTGCTCAAACAGGACCAGTTCCGGCCGGTTCCGGTGGAGGAACAGGTGGCCATTATCTTTGCGGCCATTCAGGGCTATATGGATGAACTGCCCCTCGACCGGGTGCGTGAGTTTGAAACCGATTATCTGGCCTACCTACGAGCCAATGCCCGGAAGCAGCTGGATGCCATCCGGGAGACCGGCCAGCTGGCTGATGAGGTCGAGCGGGCGCTGAAGGACCATACGGAATCCTTTGTCAAAACATTCGTAGCGTGATCGGGGACCGTTGTGGCTAACCTGAAAGATATCCGCCGCCGCATCGGTTCGGTCCGGAGCATTCAGCAGGTGACCCGGGCCATGAAGATGGTGGCTGCCGCCAAACTGCGCCGAGCCCAGATCAATATGCTTCAGGCCCGCCCCTATGCCCAGCGACTTCAGCAGGTGCTCCATAGCCTGCTGCCCCAAATCGACCGGCAGCTGCTACCTGCGCTGCAGGTTCGGGATGAGGTGCGGCGCAGCCTGGTGGTGGTGGTCACCTCCGATCGGGGCATGGCCGGAGGATTCAATACGAACCTGCTCAAGGCGGCCCAAAGCCGCATTGACGAGCTGGGGCGGGATAACGTGGAACTGATTTGCATCGGCAAGAAGGGGCGCGATCACTTTACCCGGCGGGACTATAACGTGGCCGAGTCGTACGTGGATTTTTGGTCGGCGCTCAATATTGAGCATGCCATGTCGTTCGGGAGGGAGTTCATTTCCCGGTACGAGAGCGGTTCGGTGGATCAGGTCCTGGTGGTGTTCAACGAGTTTGTGAATGTTATCAGGCAGGACATCCGGGAGGAGCGTCTGCTGCCCCTGGTGGTCCCTTCGGAAGACGAGGGCGGGCAGATTGACACCGGCCAGGTCCTGTTCGAGCCGTCCATGGTAGGGGTGGTAAAGAGCCTGGTGCCCCGTCATCTGAATGTACAGGTATGGCGCTACCTGCTGGAATCGTTTGCCTCCGAGCAGGCGGCCCGGATGACGGCCATGGAAAACGCCACGACCAATGCCGGCGATGTGATTGACCGTCTGCAGATGCAGTATAACAAGGTGCGCCAAGCCAACATCACCAAGGAGATTCTCGATATTGTGGGTGGCGCGGAAGCTCTGCGAATGGAAGCGTAAGAATTGAACCGCGAGGGGCAGGAAGAAGTGGCAGTAGCAGTAGCAATAGCAGGAAGCAGCCACCATCGACCCTGTGACGGGCTTGGCAGTTGGATTTATTTAAGGAGCATGGATGAAGACAGGTAAGATCGCCCAGATTATGGGGGCTGTGGTGGATGTGGCGTTCGAAGAAGGCCACTTGCCGGAGATTTACAACGCCTTGGAAATCGACCGGGAGGGCGGCAACCGGCTGGTGCTGGAAGTGGCCCAGCATCTGGGTGACAATGTCGTGCGG